>NZ_JAIFJY010000006.1:0-339629 GCF_051835185.1 Klebsiella sp. K5-306 | reverse complement strand
CACTGTCAGAGTCCGAATCACTGTCAGAGTCCGAATCACTGTCAGAGTCCGAATCACTGTCAGAGTCCGAATCACTGTCAGAGTCCGAATCACTGTCAGAGTCCGAATCACTGTCAGAGTCCGAATCGCTGTCGGAATCGGAGTCGCTGTCAGAGTCAGAATCGCTGTCGGAGTCGGAATCGCTGTCGGAGTCAGAGTCGCTGTCAGAGTCCGAGTCGCTGTCGGAATCGGAGTCGCTGTCAGAATCCGAGTCACTGTCAGAGTCGGAATCGCTGTCGGAATCGGAGTCGCTGTCAGAATCCGAGTCACTGTCGGAGTCGGAGTCACTGTCAGAGTCCGAATCGCTGTCGCTATCCGAGTCACTGTCGGAATCGGAGTCGCTGTCGGAGTCCGAGTCACTGTCGGAGTCGGAGTCGCTGTCAGAGTCAGAATCGCTGTCGCTATCCGAATCGCTGTCAGAGTCGGAATCGCTGTCAGAATCCGAATCGCTGTCAGAATCCGAATCGCTGTCGGAGTCGCTGTCAGAGTCCGAATCGCTGTCGGAATCGGAGTCACTGTCCGAGTCAGAGTCGCTGTCGGAATCCGAGTCACTGTCAGAGTCAGAGTCGCTGTCGGAATCCGAGTCACTGTCAGAGTCGGAATCGCTGTCGGAATCGGAGTCGCTGTCGGAGTCTGAATCACTGTCCGAATCCGAGTCGCTGTCCGAATCCGAGTCGCTGTCGCTATCCGAATCGCTGTCGCTATCCGAGTCACTGTCCGAATCCGAGTCACTGTCAGAGTCCGAGTCGCTGTCAGAGTCCGAGTCGCTGTCGGAATCCGAGTCACTGTCAGAGTCGGAATCGCTGTCGGAGTCGGAGTCACTGTCGGAATCCGAGTCACTGTCAGAATCGGAATCGCTGTCGCTATCCGAGTCGCTGTCAGAATCCGAGTCGCTGTCCGAATCCGAATCGCTGTCGCTATCCGAGTCGCTGTCAGAATCCGAGTCGCTGTCCGAATCCGAATCGCTGTCGCTATCCGAGTCGCTGTCAGAATCGGAATCGCTGTCGGAATCCGAATCGCTGTCGCTATCCGAGTCGCTGTCAGAATCGGAATCGCTGTCGGAATCCGAATCGCTGTCGCTATCCGAGTCGCTGTCAGAATCCGAATCACTGTCGGAATCGGAGTCGCTGTCCGAATCCGAGTCACTGTCAGAGTCGGAATCGCTGTCTGAATCCGAGTCGCTGTCGCTATCCGAGTCACTGTCGGAGTCCGAGTCGCTGTCAGAGTCCGAATCACTGTCAGAGTCCGAATCACTGTCAGAGTCCGAATCACTGTCAGAGTCCGAATCACTGTCAGAGTCCGAATCGCTGTCGGAATCGGAGTCGCTGTCAGAGTCCGAGTCGCTGTCGCTGTCGGAGTCGGAGTCGCTGTCAGAGTCCGAGTCGCTGTCCGAATCCGAGTCACTGTCGGAGTCGGAGTCGCTGTCAGAGTCCGAGTCACTATCAGAGTCAGAATCGCTGTCGCTATCCGAATCGCTGTCCGAATCCGAGTCACTGTCGGAATCCGAATCGCTGTCGGAATCCGAGTCGCTGTCAGAGTCCGAATCACTGTCACTATCCGAGTCGCTGTCGGTGTCGTCGCTGAGATCGACAGTTAACTCAAAAGTCGGGGAGCGTTCGCTGACGTTCCCGGCCAGATCGGTCACCGTGGTGCTCAGGCGGTGGCTGCCTTCGTCCAGCGCATCAGGTGTGAAGCTCCAGCGTCCGTCCTCCCCGGCAACTACCGTACCCAGTACCGTGTCGCCGTCATAGATCGTGACTGTGGCGCCCGCCTCGGCGGTACCGCTCAGGGTCGGCGTGGCATCATCCGTTACGTTGCCGCTGTTCAGTGTACCCGTGTCTTCTCCTGCATTATCAGTCACCTGCAGATCGCTGACCGGAGTCACGACTGTGTCCACCGTCAGCTCAAACGCCGGGGAACGCTCGCTGACGTTCCCCGCCTTATCCGTCACGGTGGTGCTCAGGCTGTGGTCGCCCTCGTTCAGGGTGTCCGGCGTGAAAGTCCAGCGTCCGTCCTCCCCGGCAACCACCGTACCCAGTACGGTGTCACCGTCGTAGATCGTGACCGTGGCGCCCGCCTCGGCGGTACCGCTCAGGGCCGGCGTGGCGTCGTTGGTCAGATCGCCGCTGGCCAGCGGGCCGGTATGCCCGGCCACATCGTCGGTCACCTGCAGATCGCTGACCGGAGTCACCGTCGTGTCCACTGTAATTTCAAACGCCGGGGAACGCTCGCTGACGTTTCCGGCCTTGTCGGACACGGTGGTGCTCAGGCTGTGGCTGCCTTCATCCAGTGCATCAGGGGTGTAACTCCAGCGTCCGTCCTCCCCGGCAACCACGGTACCCAGTACGGTATCGCCGTCGTAGATCGTGACCGTGGCCCCCGCCTCCGCCGTGCCGCTCAGGGTCGGCGTGGCATCGTTGGTCAGATCGCCGCTGGCCAGCGGGCCGGTGTGTCCGGCCACGTCGTCGGTCACCTCCGGCGCACTGGCAGACGGCGCGGTGGTATCAATCGTCAGCTCAAACGCCGGGGAACGCTCGCTGACGTTCCCGGCCTTGTCGGTTACGGTGGTGCTCAGGCTGTGGCTGCCTTCATCCAGTGCATCAGGGGTGTAGCTCCAGCGTCCGTCCTCACCGGCAACCACCGTACCCAGTACCGTGTCGCCGTCATAGATCGTGACCGTGGCCCCCGCCTCGGCGGTACCGCTCAGGGTCGGTGTGGCGTCGTTGGTCAGATCGCCGCTGGTCAGCGGGCCGGTGTGTCCGGCCACGTCGTCGGTCACCTCCGGCGCACTGGCAGACGGCGCGGTGGTATCAATTGTCAGCTCAAACGCCGGGGAGCGCTCGCTGACGTTCCCCGCCTTATCCGTCACCGTGGTGCTCAGGCTGTGGCTGCCTTCATCCAGTGCATCAGGGGTGTAGCTCCAGCGTCCGTCCTCGCCGGCAACCACTGTACCCAGTACCGTGTCACCGTCATAGATCGTGACCGTGGCCCCCGCCTCGGCGGTACCGCTCAGGGTTGGTGTGGCGTCGTTGGTCAGATCGCCGCTGGCCAGCGGGCCGGTATGCCCGGCCACATCGTCGGTCACCTGCAGACCGCTGACCGGAGTCACGACTGTGTCCACCGTCAGCTCAAACACCGGAGAGCGCTCGCTGACGTTCCCGGCCTTGTCCGTCACGGTGGTGCTCAGGCTGTGGCTGCCCTCGTCCAGGGTATCCGGCGTAAAGCTCCAGCGTCCGTCCTCGCCGGCAACCACGGTACCCAGCACCGTGTCGCCGTTGTAGATCGTGACCGTGGCCCCCGCCTCCGCCGTGCCGCTCAGGGCCGGCGTGGCGTCGTTGGTCAGATCGCCGCTGGCCAGCGGGCCGGTGTGTCCGGCCACGTCGTCGGTCACCTCCGGCGCACTGGCAGACGGCGCGGTGGTATCAATTGTCAGCTCAAACACCGGGGAGCGCTCGCTGACGTTCCCCGCCTTATCCGTCACCGTGGTGCTAAGGCTGTGGCTGCCTTCATCCAGTGCATCAGGGGTGTAGCTCCAGCGTCCGTCCTCGCCGGCAACCACGGTACCCAGTACGGTCTCACCGTCATAGATCGTGACCGTGGCGCCCGCCTCGGCGGTACCGCTCAGGGCCGGCGTGGCGTCGTTGGTCAGATCGCCGCTGGTCAGCGGGCCGGTATGCCCGGCCACGTCATCGGTCACCTCCGGCGCACTGGCAGACGGCGCGGTGGTATCAATCGTCAGTTCAAACGCCGGGGAACGCTCGCTGACGTTCCCGGCCTTGTCCGTCACGGTGGTGCTCAGGCTGTGGCTGCCCTCGTTCAGGGTGTCCGGCGTGAAACTCCAGCGTCCGTCCTCCCCGGCAACCACCGTACCCAGTACCGTGTCGCCGTCATAGATCGTGACCGTGGCCCCCGCCTCGGCGGTACCGCTCAGGGTCGGTGTCGCGTCGTTGGTCAGATCGCCGCTGGCCAGCGGGCCGGTGTGCCCGGCCACGTCGTCGGTCACCTCCGGCGCACTGGCAGACGGCGCGGTGGTATCAATTGTCAGCTCAAACACCGGAGAGCGCTCGCTGACGTTCCCGGCCTTGTCCGTCACCGTAGCGCTCAGGCTATGAGGACCTTCGCTAAGCTCCGGTAAAGTAAAGCTCCAGTTGCCATCCTGATCCACAACCACTGAACCCAGTACGGTATCGCCGTCATAAATCGTTATCGTGGCGCCCGCTTCTGCCGTCCCTTTGATCTCCGGCGTTGTATCATCGGTCACATCACCGGAATGAAGCGCACCAGTGATGGAACCAACATTGTCATTAACCGTGATGTTCTGTGCTGCAGTGGGTGCTTCAGTATCAGAATCGCTGTCGGAGTCCGAGTCGCTGTCGGAATCGCTGTCAGAGTCCGAGTCACTGTCAGAGTCCGAGTCACTGTCGGAATCAGAATCACTGTCGCTATCCGAGTCGCTGTCGGAGTCGGAGTCACTGTCAGAGTCCGAGTCGCTGTCGGAGTCTGAATCACTGTCCGAATCCGAGTCGCTGTCCGAATCCGAGTCGCTGTCGGAGTCGGAATCGCTGTCGGAATCGCTGTCCGAATCGCTGTCGGAGTCCGAGTCGCTGTCGGAGTCCGAATCGCTGTCAGAGTCCGAGTCGCTGTCAGAGTCCGAATCGCTGTCGGAGTCGGAATCGCTGTCCGAATCCGAGTCGCTGTCAGAATCGGAATCGCTGTCAGAATCGGAATCGCTGTCAGAGTCAGAATCGCTGTCGGAATCCGAGTCACTGTCAGAGTCAGAATCACTGTCCGAATCCGAGTCGCTGTCGCTATCCGAATCGCTGTCCGAGTCCGAGTCGCTGTCGGAGTCGGAATCACTGTCCGAATCCGAATCGCTGTCGGAATCCGAGTCACTGTCAGAGTCGGAATCGCTGTCGCTATCCGAATCGCTGTCCGAATCCGAGTCGCTGTCAGAGTCCGAATCACTGTCAGAGTCCGAGTCGCTGTCAGAATCGGAATCGCTGTCGCTATCCGAGTCGCTGTCGCTATCCGAGTCACTGTCAGAATCCGAGTCACTGTCGCTATCCGAATCGCTGTCCGAGTCCGAGTCGCTGTCGGAGTCGGAATCACTGTCCGAATCCGAATCGCTGTCCGAATCCGAGTCACTGTCAGAGTCCGAGTCACTGTCAGAATCGGAGTCACTGTCAGAATCGGAGTCGCTGTCGGAGTCCGAGTCGCTGTCAGAATCCGAGTCGCTGTCAGAGTCCGAATCACTGTCAGAGTCCGAGTCGCTGTCAGAATCGGAATCGCTGTCGCTATCCGAATCGCTGTCCGAATCCGAGTCGCTGTCAGAGTCCGAGTCACTGTCAGAATCGGAGTCACTGTCAGAATCGGAGTCGCTGTCGGAGTCCGAGTCGCTGTCAGAGTCGGAATCGCTGTCAGAATCGGAGTCACTGTCGGAATCCGAGTCGCTGTCGGAGTCGGAATCGCTGTCCGAATCCGAGTCGCTGTCCGAATCCGAATCGCTGTCGGAATCGGAGTCGCTGTCAGAATCGGAGTCCGAGTCACTGTCAGAGTCGGAATCGCTGTCGCTATCCGAGTCACTGTCAGAATCCGAGTCGCTGTCAGAGTCCGAGTCGCTGTCAGAATCCGAATCGCTGTCAGAATCCGAATCGCTGTCGGAGTCGGAATCACTGTCAGAATCCGAGTCACTGTCAGAATCGGAGTCACTATCAGAATCCGAGTCACTATCAGAATCCGAGTCACTATCAGAATCGGAATCGCTGTCAGAGTCAGAATCGCTGTCAGAGTCAGAATCACTGTCAGAATCCGAATCGCTGTCGGAATCCGAATCGCTGTCGGAGTCCACATCGCTGTCTGAATCGGCATCGCTGTCAGAGTCCGAGTCACTGTCGGAATCTGAATCGCTGTCGCTATCCGAGTCGCTGTCAGCGTCAGAATCGCTGTCCGCATCCGAATCGCCGTCAGCATCCGAGTCACTGTCGGAGTCCGAATCACTGTCCGCATCTGAGTCAGTTTCTGAAATCGAAGAGTGGTGATCTTTATTTGAGGTACCAGCAAACATTGCCGCAATACCCAGCAAAGCCGCGCCCGCCATTACCCATCCGGCAATACTTTGCCCTGCGCCTCCGGAGGCGATGACTTCTGAGAGATCGCTAATCAGCGAATAGTGGGCCCCATCGGTACCCGCACCTTCCAGCCACCATAGTGCGCCGGTCTCATCATCCATGAGCACCAAATCACTGTGCTGTCCATGCTCATCCACAACGAAAAAGTTTTTAATAGTAACGGTATCGCCGTTGTGGAGTTTTAGAACCAGATCATTACCTTGCCGGGTATACGAGCTAATATCTTCACGCTTGACGTGCAGGAGAACCACTGACTGCGTATTGAGATTAATTAGATTGCCATCAACGGTGTATTCAACACCCGTTTCTTTCACTGTCACATTTATATTTTTCATCAGGTTACACCCTTGAAATGAAGACGCAGTCAGAGGTATGAGATAATTCTTAATTAGGCATCTTATTAGATATACCAGAACTTGCAGTCCCGCAAGGAGAGGGAAAACATTCCATTCACATCCTGAAATAACACAAACCCCATATATTACATAATGTTAAAATAATGAGCTTACATTTTGAGATGTTAATAAGAGAGATAATTAAAACGGTTACTCACGGTTATTACAATAAAGATAAAGTCATGGATAATACTTTTCTAATAGCGTTAAACCGCCATTTTTATGATAATAGAAAAATATCTGTGATATCTCTCAAAAAAATCATGCAAGAAAAAGCAAAAAATAATTTAAAGTTTAAAGTAAATTTTAAGCAATATCCATTATATTTATAATGGTTTACTTATAAAAATAAATTGTTTGTGAATGGGGAAATTTATTAATAAGCAAGAGGGAATTCAGAGAGTGTCTTTTAAACCCACAAAGTTAATGTGAGTTATCGGAAATTAAAGAAACGTTTCGATGTAGTTTTAATTAAAATACTACCCACAAATAATTTAATGCATATGCATAATAAAAAACCCCGTCAAGCGGGGTTTTAGGTTTAGCGGGCTAATCCTAATCGCGGAATTTCTATCGCCGGACAGCGATCCATCACCACGTTTAGACCGGCGTCTCGGGCGAGCACTGCCGCTTGTTCATTGATGACCCCTAGCTGTAGCCACAAAGTTTTAGCACCGATAGCCACCGCTTCCTGGGCAACGCCCCAGGCTGCTTCTGAGTTGCGGAAGACATCAACCATGTCCACTTTTTCCGGCACCTCGGCCAGCGTGGCATATCCTTTTTGCCCCAGCAGCGTAGTACCCGCAACCTTAGGAGAAACCGGAATGACGTGATATCCCTGCTCCAGAAGGTACTTCATCACCCGATAGCTTGGGCGATCGGGTTTGTCGCTTGCCCCCACCAGGGCGATAGTCCGGGTCGAGGTCAGAATACCTGCGATATCGTTCTCTTTCATCATCATCCTCCTGCTATTTAGCCCAAGTGTATGCTAATCCGAATAAACCAGCATTAGTGCTAACCCACAGATGCGTCAAATTTTTTCATCCCGATGCTTGCAGCAGCAGACACTTCCAGTAATCTGTCTGCAGGCCAAAATGTGGAATGAAATGATGGAACTAACAACACGTACACTGCCAGCACGTAAACATATTGCGCTGGTTGCTCACGATCACTGTAAAGATATGCTGATGAAATGGGTAGAGCGCCACCAGCAACTTCTGGCACAACATACGCTATCGGCAACAGGTACAACCGGTAATCTGGTATCACGCGCAACCGGGCTGGAGGTGCACGCTATGCTGAGCGGCCCAATGGGCGGCGACCAGCAGGTAGGAGCCCTGATATCAGAAGGTAAAATTGATATTTTGATTTTTTTCTGGGACCCGCTGAATGCGGTGCCGCATGACCCTGATGTTAAAGCGTTACTCCGTCTGGCAACCGTGTGGAATATTCCCGTTGCAACGAATGTCTCGACCGCCGACTTTATCATCCAGTCTCCCCACTTTAGCGATCCGGTCGATATTTTGATTCCTGATTACCAGCGTTATCTCGCTGAGCGTCTGAAATAAACCACGCTGGCGGCCTCGCCGCCAGTCATTACGGCTTTCTCGCAACCGGCACGTCCAGCGCCTTCAACATATCAACAAACGGTGACGGCTGCTCTTTATTAAACAACAACCAGACCCGCAGACGCGCGCGCGTAAGTGCGACATACAGCAAACGTCTCTCTTCTGCATCGGCAAAATCCTCCGGTTGTGGTAGCAGTGCCTGCTCCATAATCGACTCACGCGCCGAAGCCGGAAACGCATCATCACCGTCCTGAAGACCAAGGATAATGACGTAATCTGCTTGCTGCCCTTTGCTGGCATGAATAGTCATGAAATCGAGCTGAAGATGGGGCCAGCGTGTTGCAGCCTTTTCCAGCGCCGCTGGCTTCAAATGATGGTAACGCGCTAACAGCAAGATCCGCTGTTCTCGCTTGACGTAACCGCTCATTTTATCGAGCAGATCGTCGAGTTTATCCTCCGCTAACAACGTCACCGCTTTTTTGTCGCCTGCAATCAGACTGTTGAGTGGTTTCGTCAACTGATGCGGGTTTTGCTGGATAAATCCGTTTGCGACCTCGCCTATCCGGCTATTAAATCGGTAGGTCGTATCCAGCGCGCAACAATCCCCTTCGCCAAAATAGTGATTAAAAGCCGTCGTCAAAGAGAGTTGAGCACCGCTAAAACGATAGATAGCCTGCCAGTCATCGCCAACGGCAAACAGCGTGGTCTGCGTATTTTGTCGACGTAACGCGGCGAGTAGTGACGCCCGCTGCGGAGAGATATCCTGAAATTCATCCACCAGAATATGCTTCCACGGACTGACAAAGCGGCCTTTATCGAGAATATTTATCGCCTGATGAATCAGACCGGAGAAGTCGACGGCATTTTCATCTTTTAACGCCGTTTTCCAGGCTTTTAGTAAAGGGGCCATCAGCTTGACGCGCTTACTAAAAAGATCGCGTACCTCCTCAGGCGCCCCGGCGATCATCTCAGCCTGCGAGCCGCCATGCATGCGCATCAGGCTAACCCAGCGATCGAGGCGGCTGGCGATGCGGCGCTGCAGCTTTTTATCCTGCCAGAAATCACCTTCAGGGATCGGCCAGCCCATTTCTTCCTCCAGCCACAGTCGCCAGCCTTTCGCCTGCGCTTTTTTCTCCTGACACTGCTGCTGCCAGCTTTCGAGCAGAAGTTTTTGCCGCGCAGCGCTGTCGTTTTCCAGCTTGCTAATCATCGGCGCTTTTTTACTGCCCTGCTGAATAATATGCAAAGCCAGAGCATGAAAAGTGCGCGCGGAGATCTCGTCGGTTCCGAGGCGTTCGCGAATGCGCTCATCCATCTCCTGCGCGGCCTGTCGACCAAAAGCCAGCAGCAAAATTTGCTCAGCTGCCGCTTCGCCCCGGGTCAATAGCCAACCTGCTCGCGCCACTAAAACAGAGGTTTTACCGCTTCCGGCCCCTGCCAGTACCAGCAATGAACGCTCGCCGTTCACCACGGCGCGCGCCTGAGCCGGATTCAGCGGCGATGATTCAACTGCAGCAAAAAATCCCCGATATTGTTCCAGCATTGATTCAGTAAATTTTTGGTTATGCTCAAGCCTGGCCTTTTCCGTATCCCCCAACCAACTCTGGCACTGCCGCCATAATTCGCGGCAGTTTTCAAATCCCTCAAGGCGGCTTGTCGGCACGGGGAGGCCGCTAAGGGCATGGCGAATTTTCTGCTGAATATCGAACACCTGCTGACGCGTCAACCATTTACCCTCGGCGCTTGAACGCGCCACATCAGCCAACTGCTGGCGCAGCAGATCGGCGGAAATCTCGCTCATTTCCGCGCTCCACTGCTGCCAGAGAGCATTCAGATGATGGTAAAAACGCTGAGTTTCGGTCCATTCGGTACCATGCAATCGCACAACTTTCTCGCCCGGGAGGATAAATTCCAGCTCTCCCCACACTAGCCCACGCTTGCAATGAATAGATAATAACTGATTGAAAGGTATAAGATATTCATGGCTATCACCGGAAACCTTTACTCCGGCATTAAGAAGTTGCACCCTGTCATAAGGGTGTTGAGCCATGCGTTTGCCCAATGTTGTCGCTCTGAGTTCCATATAATGTCGAATTTCAATCAGGTTGGATGTTTTTAAGTTTAACCGCCAGCGACCGGGTGCTCCAGCGTAAAAAACGCTACAATGGCCGGACCTTATTATCTACAGAATTAAACCGAGGGTTTATGCGTACCGTTCTGAATATTTTAAACTTTATCCTTGGCGGATTCGCCACCACGCTCGGCTGGCTTCTGGCGACGCTGGTCAGCATAGTACTGATTTTTACGCTGCCTCTCACCCGCTCCTGCTGGGAGATAACAAAACTCTCTCTCCTTCCCTATGGTAATGAAGCCATTCATGTTGATGAACTCGACCCTCAGGGAAAGAATAGCCTGCTTAACGCGGGCGGAACGTTGTTGAATATTTTATGGTTTATTTTCTTCGGCTGGTGGTTGTGCCTGATGCATATCTTTTGTGGGATCGCCCAGTGTCTGACCATCATCGGCATTCCGGTAGGCATCGCCAATTTTAAAATCGCCGCGATTGCTTTGTGGCCGGTAGGCCGGCGAGTCGTTTCCGTTGAGACCGCTCGTGCTGCGCGTGAAGCCAACGCGCGTCGCCGCTTTCAGTAATTGAATGGAACAGAGAAATGCTCAGCCCCCTGCTACGCCGCTATACCTGGAACAGTGCCTGGTTATATTACATCAGGATATTCATCGCACTCTGCGGTACGACCGCATTTCCCTGGTGGCACGGCGAAGTAAAACTCACCATCCCCTTAACGCTTGGCGTCGTGGCCGCGGCGCTGACTGACCTGGACGATCGTCTGGCAGGACGTCTGCGTAATCTGGCCATTACCCTTGTATGCTTCTTTATCGCTTCGGCCTCGGTGGAGCTTCTCTTCCCCTGGCCCTGGTTATTCGCGGCAGGATTAACCGTTTCCACTATCGGCTTTATTTTGCTTGGTGGTCTGGGACAACGCTACGCCACCATCGCCTTTGGCGCGCTATTAATTGCCATTTACACTATGCTGGGGGTAACGCTTTACAGCCAATGGTATCTCCAGCCGCTGTTTTTGCTGGCTGGCGCGGTGTGGTACAACCTGCTCACCCTCGCCGGGCATCTGATTTTCCCTATCCGTCCCCTTCAGGACAATCTGGCACGTAGCTATGAGCAGCTCGCCCGCTATCTGGAGCTTAAATCCCGGCTATTCGATCCGGATATAGAAGATGAAAGCCAGGCCCCGCTCTATGACCTGGCAATAGCCAACGGCCAGCTGGTGACTACGCTGAACCAGACCAAAGTTTCCCTGCTGACTCGTCTGCGCGGAGATCGCGGCCAGCGCGGTACTCGCCGCACGTTACAGTACTATTTCGTGGCGCAGGATATCCATGAACGTGCGAGTTCATCGCATATTCAGTACCAAACGCTACGCGAACATTTTCGTTATAGCGATGTGATGTTCCGCTTTCAGCGTATGCTATCAATGCAGGCGCAGGCCTGCCAGAAACTGTCGCGTGCCATTCTGCTGCGCGAGCCCTACCTGCACGACACTCATTTTGAGCGCGCTTTTATGCATCTTGACGCAGCGCTCGATCGCGTTAAGGCCAGCGGCGCGCCAGCGGAACAGATTAAAGCGCTGGGTTTTTTGCTGAATAACTTACGGGCTATTGACGCCCAGCTGGCGACAATTGAATCGGTCCAGACCACCGAACAGTCCATTCACAGTACGGAAAACCTGTTAGCCGACGACCAGCCTAACGGATTTAGCGATATCTGGCTGCGCTTGCGCAGTAATATGTCTCCTGAGTCAGCCCTGTTTCGTCATGCAGTTCGAATGTCGATAGTCCTGTGCGCTGGTTATGCCTTTATCCAATTGACCGGACTGAACCATGGCTACTGGATATTACTGACCAGCCTGTTTGTTTGTCAGCCAAACTATAACGCCACTCGCCATCGGCTGGCGTTAAGGATAATCGGGACCTTGATCGGTGTGGCCATCGGCCTGCCGGTACTGCTCCTCGTCCCGTCCGTTGAAGGCCAGCTGCTTTTGATTGTCCTGACCGGCGTGCTGTTCTTCGCTTTCCGTAATGTGCAGTACGCCCACGCGACAATGTTCATTACGCTCCTTGTCTTGCTCTGTTTTAACCTCCTGGGAGAAGGTTTTGAAGTTGCCCTACCGCGCATATTCGACACTCTGATTGGCTGCGCTATCGCCTGGGCCGCAGTGAGTTTTATTTGGCCGGACTGGAAATTCCGCAATCTCCCTCGAGTGCTCGAGCAAGCAATCAATGCCAACTGCCGATATTTAGATGCCATTCTTGAGCAATATCACCAGGGGCGCGACAACCGCCTGGCCTATCGTGTTGCACGCAGAGCCGCGCATAACCGGGATAGCGAACTGGCCTCTGTCGTATCGAACTTATCAACAGAACCCAAAGCGGGCTCACAAATGCGGGAAACTGCTTTTCGTTTGCTCTGCCTGAACCATACCTTTACCAGCTATATCTCTGCTCTGGGAGCCCACAGGGAAAAGCTGACAACGCCAGATATTCTGGCGCTGCTGGACGATGCCGTGTGTTATGTGGATGACGCACTGCACCATTCGCCAGCCGATGAACTACGGGTACAGCAGGCTTTAGCAAGCCTGCAGACCCGGATCCAACATCTTGACCCTCGCGCCGACAGCAAAGAGCCTTTAGTTCTGCAGCAAATTGGACTGCTGCTGGCGCTACTGCCAGAAATTTGTCGGCTACAGCGACAGGTTGAGATTCAACCTGAGTAGGCCTCCATCTCCTGTACCTGTACCGTCGCCCACTCCTCAAGCTCCTGACGCTGTTGCATCGGGAGCGTGGCCGCATGCACGCCCGCAATAGCTCCCTCTAATGAATAAAGGACGTTTATCGTTAGCGCTTTATTCATTTTTCGTAGTCTGAGCCAGGCTTCTTTAGCGCCAATTTTTCGCAGCGTTAATTCATCTTTGATACCTGAATTAATCAACTGGAGCTCCATGTGAAAACTAATATTTGGAAGATTCTTTAATCTTCCGGAATGTCGCTGCCGATGTTTTTCATTACGAGCGGTCTGTAATGATAGCGCTGATAAATGAAAAAGCATTTTGCTGTCACGCCAAAGCCCTTCATCTATATGATAGTACTTAAGCGCAACCAGACGACCATTCTTCTGCATCTTCAACAGCGGGTTTTTATGCGCCACGCGATACTGCGCACTCTGCTCACAAACCCGAAGATAGATCTCCCCCTCAGCCATCATGGCAAACACGGTATTATCTATCGCCAGGCTATAGCCACCAAATAAGGGCCGACAGCTTATTTTCCCTAATGGAGACAAACATGCCCGAAACTGATGGATCCTAAGACATACGAGTTTCTTCATGATTATTCCTTTGTTAATCATGTAAATAAGACATAAATTTGCTAACGGATCCGCTAATAAGAAAATAAGGGAGTTCCCTTTATGCAGCAACATGAATTATCTCTTTATTTTACTCAGCTTGTTTTTTTGCGAGCAGCTTTCCGAAAATAGCCTTTTGATGAAGTAAAAAGCAGGAAAGGTAAAATGCTTAATTAATATTAATCAACCCGGAGAACATAAAGCATGGCGTCACCCGCGATTTGTAAATGGTTAACGTCATAATTTGTGGGAGGAATTTTTTAAAGAAGAAATGACCACAACGATGAATTCACATTCTGTACACCCCATCACTCAACGCTGTCAGCTTGTCTTCATTGCCAAAGATGTACAAATTTCATCCAGAAAACGAGAAAATAGAGTTGATCTTTCATCCTGTCGCATATACTGTATATGCATACAGTAACCCACAGGCGGGATAGACTATGTTTACATCAGCTCACGCAAATCGTTCACCACTGACTTCTACTTCAGTACGTCGTCGCTCTCATGACGCTGCCGAACAGCCAGCTAACGGGCTGATCAGTGAAATAGTCTATCGAGAAGATCAGCCCATGATGACGCAACTGCTACTGCTTCCTTTATTACAACAGCTTGGTCAGCAGTCGCGCTGGCAGCTCTGGCTGACACCACAGCAGAAGCTGAGTCGCGAATGGGTGCAGTCATCCGGTTTACCGCTATCCAAGGTGATGCAAATCAGTCAGCTCTCCCCTGCTAATACGCTCGAATCAATGGTTCGCTCACTGCGCACGGGAAACTATAGCGTGGTCATTGGCTGGCTGTCGGAAGAACTCACCGTTGAGGAACATGAACGACTGGTTGCCGCTGCAGAAGAAGGTCACGCGATGGGCTTTATCATGCGTCCGGTAAGAAATACCGCTCAGCCTGGCAGACAACATTCCGGGCTAAAAATTCACTCAAACCTGTATCATTAACTGAGTTTAGGATTAATCCTGGAATTTTTTTTGCCCGCGACTGAGATTGGCTTTCATCGCGGGCGTTTTTGTTAAAATGCTTGTCTGATGCGGGTTCGCGACTTTTTTTGCCTCGATTGAAGCCAACCCTATTTGTTAAACATAGCGTACACAACCCTTTTTTTTCATATGCCTGACGGAGTTCACACTTGTAAGTTTCTAACTAAGTTGTAGACTTTACATCGCCAGGGGTGATCGGCTTACGCTGCATGTATCAGCACAGTTAACAACAAGTCACGCCCCGGGTGAAGGATTTAACCGTGAGGTCTTCTGAACCTTCATGGCGAATTTTGGATGATAATGAGGCGCAAAAAATGAAAAAGACAGCTATCGCGATTGCAGTGGCACTGGCTGGCTTCGCTACCGTAGCGCAGGCCGCTCCGAAAGATAACACCTGGTATGCAGGTGGTAAGCTGGGCTGGTCCCAGTATCACGATACCGGTTTCTACGGTAACGGTTTCAAAGGTAACAATGGTCCAGTTCGTAACGATCAGCTGGGTGCTGGTGCGTTCGGTGGTTACCAGGTTAACCCGTACCTCGGTTTCGAAATGGGTTACGACTGGCTGGGCCGCATGGCTTATAAAGGCAGCGTAGACAACGGCGCTTTCAAAGCTCAGGGCGTTCAGCTGACTGCTAAACTGGGTTACCCAATCACTGACGATCTGGACATCTATACCCGTCTGGGCGGCATGGTTTGGCGCGCTGACTCCAAAGGTAACTACGCTTCTACCGGTGTTTCCCGTAGCGAACATGACACTGGCGTATCCCCGGTATTCGCGGGTGGCTTAGAGTGGGCTGTTACTCGTGACATCGCAACCCGTCTGGAATACCAGTGGGTTAACAACATCGGCGACGCAGGCACCGTTGGTACCCGTCCTGATAACGGCATGCTGAGCCTGGGTGTTTCCTACCGTTTCGGTCAGGAAGATGTTGCTCCGGTTGTAGCTCCGGCTCCGGCTCCGGCTCCGGAAGTGACTACCAAGCACTTCACCCTGAAGTCTGACGTTCTGTTCAACTTCAACAAATCTACTCTGAAACCAGAAGGTCAGCAGGCTCTGGATCAGCTGTACACCCAGCTGAGCAACATGGATCCGAAAGACGGTTCCGCAGTTGTTCTGGGCTACACCGACCGTATCGGTTCCGATGCCTACAACCAGCAGCTGTCTGAGAAACGTGCTCAGTCCGTTGTTGATTACCTGGTATCTAAAGGTATCCCGGCCAGCAAAATCTCCGCTCGCGGTATGGGTGAATCCAACCCGGTTACTGGCAACACCTGTGACAACGTGAAAGCACGCGCAGCTCTGATCGACTGCCTGGCGCCGGACCGTCGCGTAGAAATCGAAGTTAAAGGCTACAAAGACGTTGTAACTCAGCCGCAGGCTTAAGTTATCTCGTTAATAAAAAACCCCGCGATGCGGGGTTTTTTTTGCTTCAACTGCTGTCATCAAAGTCAAAGCTGCAGAACGTTGAGGCGCTTATACCCTCGCCCCAATTGCTACTCTTTACCTAGCAGCACCTGCAAATCATGCTTCAGGCTCGACATCTTGCTGGCATACTTCTCTTTATGCTCAGCATCCTCAATCAACTGCACAATGGTTTCCGACAGCGTTTTACCCCGTCTTTGAGCCAGACCGGCGAGGCGTTGCCAGACCATAAACTCCAGATCGATAGACTTTTTACGCGTATGCTGATGCTCCGCGTTAAAATGACGTTTGCGTCGCGCGCGGATCGTCTGCTTCATGCGGTTAACCAGCTCTGGGTTGATATGATGCTCAATCCAGGTATTCACCAGCACGGGTTCATTTTCAAGCGTCAATAATAGATCGACCGCGGCCTGCGCAGCGCTGGCTTCAATGTAGCGGGTAATAAGCTCACCTTCCCGATGCTTTTTTACCAGATATGTCCATTTCCAGCCGCTTTCGAGATTTTCCAGTTGTTGATATTTCATTGCGATCTCAATGTGACCGTGTAACTCATTTCAGGATATCAGTTTTTTCTCGATGTGCTGAGAATAAATCATCTTTCGTGATGTTGGTAGATGGCCGATAGCCGTGACAATCGCAATCCCCCGTGTGCTCAGACGCCGCATAATGTATAATCGCGCGTTTTACATCTGACTAAAAAACAGCGACTTTGACCATTACGAAACTTACCCGAAACGACCTCGCTCCTGATACGGAAAGTTATCAGGCGCTGTTTGCACAAGCCGACTTAGCTCACGCAGAGGCATCCCTCTCAGGCGAACTGCAACCCCGTTTATTCTATGCCCTGGAGCAGCTTCTGGTCACTCCAGCCATTTCGCCATTTATGCTGGTTAAAATTCCGGAAGAGCCGGAGTACCTGCAATGGCTCGCTAACGAAACTCGTACTTTACATCAACCGCCGGAATCCCTCTGCGGAGTACGCTATCAGATTGATGGCGGAAAAATCTCGCTCTCGCCGGCGCAAACCGCTGAAGATAATTTCGCAAGCGTCGCGCCGGTCGAAGCGGCAGATTGGGTCGAAGCGGAGCAGCTATTTGGCTGCGTGCGCCAGTTTAACGGCGAGATCACTTTACAACCGGGTCTTGTCCATCGGGCTAATGGCGGCGTACTGATCCTCTCCTTGCGGGCCTTACTGGCTCAGCCTCTGCTATGGATGCGGCTAAAAAATATGGTGGCTCGCCAGCGTTTTGACTGGCTGTCATTTGATGAGTCTCGCCCTCTTCCGGTGAGCATTCCCTCTATGCCTTTGAGCCTGAAAGTGATCCTGGTCGGCGAGCGGGAATCTCTTGCTGATTTTCAGGAGATGGAGCCCGAGCTTTCTGCTCAGGCTATCTACAGCGAATATGAAGATAACCTGCAAATCGCTGATGCAGAGACGCTTAAGCAGTGGTGTCAATGGGTCTGGCAAAATGCCCAGCGGCTCGAACTTCCGGGGCTGTCCGCTACCGCCTGGCCGCTGTTGATTCAGGAAGGAGCTCGCTATACCGGTGACCAGGAAACCTTGCCCCTGTGCATACTGTGGATCGCCCGCCAGCTTCGCGAAGCCGCCGCCTTCTGTGAAGGTGACGAGATTAGCGCCGAAGAGATGCAAACCATGCTTGAGCGTCGTCTGTGGCGCGAAGGCTATCTTGCCGAACGCATCCAGGATGAAATCCTGCAGGAGCAAATCCTGATCGAGACGGAAGGCGAATGCGTAGGGCAGATCAACGCCCTCTCAGTCATCGAGTTTCCGGGCCATCCGCGCGCGTTTGGCGAGCCTTCTCGTATCAGCTGCGTCGTGCATATTGGCGACGGTGAATTTATTGATGTTGAGCGCAAGGCGGAACTGGGTGGCAATATTCATGCGAAAGGCATGATGATTATGCAGGCATTCCTGATGTCCGAGCTGGAGCTTGAACAACAGCTCCCCTTCACCGCATCTTTGACCTTCGAACAGTCGTACAGTGAAGTGGATGGCGACAGTGCATCCATGGCCGAACTGTGCGCGCTGATCAGTTCTCTGGCCAATGTGCCGATTAATCAAAGTATCGCCATTACCGGCTCGGTCGATCAGTTTGGTCGCGTACAGCCGGTAGGCGGGCTCAATGAGAAAATTGAAGGCTTCTTTGCTATTTGTCAGCAGCGTGGGCTAACCGGTAAACAAGGCGTCATTATTCCTTCCGCCAACGTTCGTCATCTGAGCCTGGCGCAGGAGCTGCAACAGGCGGTTGCGGATGAACAGTTCTTTATCTGGGCGGTCGATGACGTAACCGAAGCGCTGCCCATTCTGACCCAGTTACTCTGGGACGGCGAAGGACAAACTTTACGGCAAACCATACAGGAGCGGATTGCGCAGGCGACACAGCAAGAGAGTCGTCATCGCTTTCCGTGGCTGCTACGCTGGTTAGGCGGTTCAGGTTCGAACTGATCGGACTTGTTCAGCTTACACGTGTTAGCTATCCTGCGTCCCGAACTCAAAATAAGGCTTACTGAAAACATGGTAGATAAACGCGAATCCTATACAAAAGAAGACCTTCTTGCCTCCGGTCGTGGTGAACTATTTGGCGCGAAAGGCCCTCAACTGCCGGCGCCAAATATGCTGATGATGGACCGCGTCATCAAAATGACCGAAACCGGTGGTAACTATGACAAAGGTTATGTCGAGGCAGAACTCGATATTAACCCGGATCTGTGGTTCTTCGGTTGCCACTTCATTGGTGACCCGGTAATGCCGGGCTGTCTGGGTCTGGATGCCATGTGGCAGCTGGTGGGCTTCTACCTGGGCTGGTTAGGTGGCGAGGGTAAAGGTCGTGCGTTAGGCGTAGGTGAAGTCAAGCTCACCGGCCAGGTACTGCCAACGGCGAAGAAAGTAACCTACCGCATTCATTTCAAACGCGTGATAAATCGTCGTTTGATTATGGGCCTGGCGGATGGTGAAGTGCTGGTTGACGATCGTCTGATCTACACCGCAACCGATCTGAAAGTGGGCCTGTTCCAGGACACTTCCTCATTCTGATATAAGCAGTCACGCTTATAGACGGCGAAGCCCCCGCGCAGCGGAGGCTTCTTTTTAAAGAGACAGTCAGGCAATTTGTACCCTGTCCTCCATGGCCTCTCGCCAGCCTCCCAGCCAATAAGACCTCTGGTTTAAGGTCTGGTAAGGACACATTTCCTTCGACCTTCCGGTAATACCGGCCTGGTACCCACGCTGATGTGCCCGTTCCAGGCGATCTCGTTTTTGTCTCTTCATGCCTCGTTTCCCTCATTCTTTGATCTGGTGGAAAAGAAAACAATGGTCACTAAATACGCAACCACGGTTAACGAATACCGCGAATCGGGGATAGCGTCAATGCGCAAAATTCACGCCATTGTCATATTTGTGAGCTACATGAAACTTCATTTGTACAAAAACTGTGAACCAGCACAAGTAACAATCTGATGAGACAAATAAAAAAGCCGCTGCGATTTTCATTTTCGCTGCGGCTTTTTTTCTTATTAATTTTACTTATGGCAAGCGGTTAATCTCGCTGGCAATCGCCGCCGCTTCCTGAGTCCAGGCCTGAGCGAGCGTTTTCACCATCGCATCGTAGCCATCTTCTTGTTGCTTGAGCTCGATATGGAATGGCCGCTTAATCAGCTGTCCCTGATGCTTCAGTAACCACTCACCGCTAACGATAACCCGACCATCGTAACGACCGTGAAAACCGCTGACGGATACGTTTAGGGTATCCTGCTCGCTACCCAGCGGTTGAGAAGCCACGACCCAGCCGGGAAGCTGATTGCTAAGGTTCGCCACCAGCGTCGTTCTTAGCTGCTGATCGAGCGGACTCGCCCACAGATTGTTATTTGCAATCACATACTGAACATCGGTGGTCTGATAGACCACCCCGTTACCGGCAAGATAATCCGGAATACTGACCTGCTCGACCCAAAGCAAATTTTTGCTCTGGTGTGCGGCGCTTTGCGCGCCGCCCTGAGCCACGGGAAGCTGGTAGTAAGTTTTACTCTCACCGCCGCTGCTGCATGCCGTCAACGCGCATACCGCCGCCGCTATTAGCCATTTCTTCATTATTTCGCTCCCTTCGGCTGCGGATCTTTTTTATCCTTCGCCTCAAATACCAGCGCATTGCTCTTATCATTAAGCGTTTTCAGTACCGGCTGCAGTTCGCGCAGCACCTGGTCAAGACGCTGCATATCCGCAACCATCTTATTGTAAGCCGCGGAGCCAGGCTGGAAGCCCTGCATACTACGATTAAGTTCACGTAGCGTACTCTGCATATCACCCGGCAGCTGCTGCATAGACTGACTTGAGGTGATCTTATTCAGACTGTCGAGCGTCGCCTGTACGTGCTGCATGGTTTTTTCACTTTGCGCCAGCGTACTGGTTGCCTGCTCCAGCAGTGGATTAATTGGCAGATTATTAATCTTATCCAGCGCATCCATCAGGCGCTGCTGGATCTGCGCCAGACCACCGCTTACGGTCGGAATAATCGGATAACCGCCAAATTCCTGCATCTTGCCGCGCGCAGGGGCTTTCGGATAGAAGTCGAGATCGATATACAGCGCGCCGGTCACCAGATTGCCGGTTTTAAGCGAACCGCGCAGCCCGCGATTCATTAGATCATCGATATGCTTACGAATATCAGGATCGGCGCCTAACTGATTGATCAGGCGTTCCGGCTCAATTCGCACTTCTACCGGGATACGGTAATCGTCGTTTATGTTCTGCTTCAGGCCTGGAATAAAGAATGGTACCTTGCCTACGGTCCCAAGACGGATACCGCGGAATTCAACCGGCGCGCCGGGCTGCAGACCGCGAATAGAATCTTTAAAGAACATCACGTAGTCAATGTGTTGAGTGAACACAGAGTCCTGAATGCTGCGTTGATCGTCAAACAGATGATATTCGGTTTTATTCGCCACCGGTTCCCCTAGCGGGAGTCCTTCAGGGATATCAAAGCTGACGCCGCCGCCAAACAGCGTCGACAGCGATCCCATCTCAACGCGCATGCCGGCCGCGGTCAGATCCACCGCAATACCGCTATCCTTCCAGAAACGCACGTTATTAGTGACCAGCCGATCGTTAGGCGCGCTAATAAACAGCTGATAGGTGATATTGCGTTTTTGCGCATCGAAGGTGCTGGTTTCCACCGAACCTACACGATAGCCGCGGAAAAGCACCGGGTCGCCGGGTGACAGCTGACCCGCTTTGCTACTTTCCAATAGAATACGAATGCCTTTCGCATCGGGTGAGGCCAGCGGCGGTGAATCCAGCAGCGGATACTGCGCAGGGACAGAGCCTTTAGTCCCCGGCTGCAGTTCGATATAGGCGCCGGACAATAGAGTGCCGAGGCCGCTGATACCTTCACGACCAACCTGCGGCTTAACCACCCAAAAAACCGAATCCTGATGAAGCAGTTTTTCCATGCCAGAATTCAGTCGGGCTTTAACCTCCACGTGAGTCAGGTCGTCCGTCAGCGTTGCGCTTTCAATCACGCCGACGTCAACGCTGCGGCTTTTAATGCGGGTCTTTCCCCCTTCAATGCCTTCGGCGTTGGTTGTGATCAGGGTCACTTCCGGCCCCTGGTGGCTATAGTGGTAAAAAAGAATCCAGGCGCCAATTAGCGCCGTCACTATCGGGAAGATCCACACCGGTGACCAGTTCTTCACCTTTTGCACCTTCGCTTCTCCGCTCTTATTTTCCATGCTGCAGTCTTTCCTCATGGCTTGAATCTGGCTCACGATCCCACAACAAACGCGGGTCAAAGGTCATGGCCGAAAACATTGTCATCACTACCACCAGCGCAAACATCACCGCCCCTATCGCCGGATAGATATTCATTAACCCACCTATGCGCACCAGAGCGGAGAGGACTGCGATGACAAACACATCAATCATTGACCAACGGCCAACAAACTCGACGACTTCATAAATCAGATGCATGCGCTCTGAGTCGCGATCTCCCCTGCCGCTGGCGTTCCAGCAGAGCCAGCCAATGGCGATCATTTTTAAGGTTGGCACCATAATACTGGCGATGAATATCACCATCGCCACTGGATAGGATCCTTCGCTCCACAGCAGGATCACCCCCGCCATAATGGTGGAAGGCATTTTATCGCCAAGCAGATCGGTAATCATGATCGGCAGAATATTGGCGGGCATATAAAGGATTAGCGAAGTCATTAACAGCGCCAGCGTCCACTGCAGGCTGTTTTTACGCCGGGCAGTCCCCTTTGTATGACAGCGCGGACAGACGGCCTCATCAATCGGCAACACCGCTGTACAGCATGAGCATGAACGCAGCCCCTGACGCAGTCCGGACACACCAACTTTCAGCGGCTGCTTGATAGCCGGCATTGGCGCAATATCATCCCACAGCCAGCGGCGATCCACGCACTGGAACGTCCGCAGCTGTAATATGCAGAACATACACCAGGGGACAAAGCTCAGGCCAACGCCAATATCGCCATAGGCCATCAGCTTAACGAAGCTGACCAGTACCCCGGCGAGAAAGATTTCCGCCATTCCCCAGGTTTTAAGATGAAACAGGATACGCGCCAGAAACGCTTTCAGCCCGGATGGCATGCGCACCCGGTTGACCAGCAGGAGTATAGTGACCAGACAGAAAGCCGGCACCAGCTGGACGAAAAGCAAAAAGAACGTACCGAGGCTGGCATAGTCCTCGGTGAAGAGGACGTTCGGGATTTCCAGCAATTCAATTTCGCTGCTAATCCCCCCGACCTTCATATAGATGAAGGGAAACAAATTGGCCAGCAGCAACATGAACAACGCGACCAGCGCATACGCGGTAGGACGCTGCCGTGGCGCGTCCCATGACGTTGTCAATGTCGTTCCGCAGCGCGGACATGCAGCTTTCTGGCGATGCTCCAGCTGCGGCAAAGCCACCAGCAGATCACATTGTCGGCACAGAATATGCCGCGCAGCATGATGATGATCGCACATGAAAACTCCTCAGCTTATGCGCCGTTTTTTAGCCCTTCAAGATATTCCCAGCGTTCGAAGGCGGCTTCCAGCGCCTGCTCCGCTTCACTCAGCTGCGCCAGTACCTGCTGCGTATGGTCATGCGACTGACCAAAGAAAGAAGGGTCGGCAACCTGCTCTTGCAAATTCTGCAGCTGGGCTTCCAGTTCTTCCAGCTTCTGCGGCAGCTGTTCCAGCTCGCGCTGCAGGTTATAGCTTAGTTTGCTGGCAGCACGTTTGACACTTTCTGCTTTCGGTTGAGCAACTTCAACACTCTTTTTGGAAACCGGCTGCTTACGCGCGAGGTACTGCGCTTGCTGACCGCGGGCGTCATGATAGCCGCCAACGTATTGGCCAATTTGCCCTGCGCCTTCAAAGATCCAACACTCTGTTACCGTATTATCGACAAACTGACGGTCGTGGCTAACCAGCATCACGGTTCCCTGATAGCCGTCGACAAGCTCTTCCAGCAGCTCCAGGGTTTCGACATCCAGATCGTTTGTCGGTTCGTCGAGAATCAACAGGTTACTGGGCTTAAGGAACAGACGCGCCAATAGCAGACGGTTGCGCTCGCCGCCCGATAGCGCACGCACCGGCGTCATCGCGCGTTTCGGATGGAACATAAAATCCTGCAGATAGCCCAGGACGTGGCGCGGCTTGCCGTTCACCATCACTTCCTGTTTACCTTCCGCGAGGTTGTCCATCACCGTTTTATCCGGATCAAGTTCCGCGCGGTGCTGGTCGAAGTAGGCCACTTCCAGCTTGGTGCCTACATGAATACGCCCGCTATCCGCCTGCAGCTGACCGAGCATCAGCTTCAGCAGCGTAGTTTTGCCGCAGCCGTTCGGGCCAATCAGCGCAATTTTGTCGCCGCGCTGGATTTGGGCGGTGAAGTCTTTAACCAGCACCTTGCCATCAACCTGGTAGTTGACGTTCTCCATTTCGAAGACAATCTTGCCCGAACGCGCGGCCTCTTCCACCTGCATCTTCGCGCTGCCCATCACTTCACGACGCTCGCCGCGTTCGCGACGCATGGCCTTTAACGCCCGCACGCGTCCTTCGTTACGGGTGCGGCGCGCTTTGATCCCCTGTCGGATCCACACTTCTTCCTGCGCCAGCTTGCGATCGAACTCCGCGTTCTGTAGCTCTTCTACGCGCAGCGCTTCTTCTTTATCCAGCAGATACTGATCGTAGTTACCCGGATAGGTCACCAGCTTGCCGCGATCGAGATCGACAATACGCGTCGCCATATTGCGAATGAAGGAACGGTCATGCGAAATAAAGATGATGGTGCCTTTAAACATCTTCAGGAAACCTTCCAGCCAGTCGATGGTTTCAATATCGAGGTGGTTGGTCGGTTCATCGAGCAGCAGCACCCGCGGCCCGCTGACCAGCGCGCGACCGAGGGCCGCTTTACGCAGCCAGCCGCCGGAGAGCGATGATAGCTCGGCGTTAGGATCCAGATTCAGCTGTTCCAGCACTTCATTAATACGACTGTCGAGCTGCCACAGCCCTAAATTGTCCAACTGTTCCTGCAGACGCGCCAGCTCATTGAGATTCTTGTCGCTCGGATCGGTCATCACCAGCTGCGAAACATCGTGATAACCCTTGAGGTATGCTGCTTGCTCAGCAATCCCTTCCGCCACAAAGTCATACACGGTTCCGGTGACGTCACGCGGCGGATCTTGCTGCAAACGCGCCACAACCAGATCCAGCTCATAGATAATGCGCCCATCATCAAGACCCTGTTCGCGGTTGAGGATCTTCATCAGGGTCGATTTACCCGCGCCGTTGCGCCCCACCAGGCAGACGCGTTCGTTATCTTCGATATGCAGTTCAGCATTATCCAGCAGCGGCGCATCGCTGAAAGAGAGCCAGGCGCCGTGCATACTAATTAAAGACATTCTTTATTCCTTTCAGGCTGCGGTAATCAGCCAGCAGTTGTGAATCTGACGGTTGCGGGCAAAGTCCTGAGACAGCGTTTTTTGCGTAATCTCCTGCGCCTTCAGGCCCAGCTGCGCCAGCCCGTCATGATCCATACGGAAACCGCGTTTGTTGTTTGAGAACATAATCGTGCCGCCTTTACGCAGCAGACGTTTTAAATCGGTCATCAGACGCAAATGGTCGCGCTGAACGTCAAAGGCGTCATCCATACGCTTCGAGTTGGAGAAGGTGGGCGGATCGATAAAGATCAGGTCGAACTGTTCGGTCGTCTCCCGCAGCCAGCCCAGCACATCGGCCTGCATCAGGCGATGCGCGCGACCGGTTAAACCATTGAGGCGCAGGTTACGCTCAGCCCATTCGAGGTAGGTACGCGACATATCAACCGTGGTCGTGGATCGCGCGCCGCCAAGGCCGGCGTGAACGCTGGCGCTGCCGGTATAGGAGAACAGATTGAGGAAGTCTTTACCTTTACTCATCTGCCCCAGCATGCGGCGAGCGATACGGTGGTCGAGGAACAGCCCGGTATCCAGATAGTCGGTCAGATTAACCCACAGACGCGCGTTATACTCCTGCACCTCAATGAATTCACCTTTTTCGCCCATTTTCTGGTACTGATTTTTACCTTTCTGCCGCTCGCGGGTTTTCAACACCAGCTTATTCGGCGCAATCCCAAGCACGGCAATGGTGGCAGCAATAATATCGAACAGACGCTGACGGGCTTTATGCGCGTCAACGGTTTTCGGCGGCGCATACTCCTGCACCACAACCCAATCGGCGTAACGGTCAATAGCGACGTTGTATTCCGGGAGGTCGGC
Source organism: Klebsiella sp. K5-306 (assembly GCF_051835185.1). Classification (NCBI taxonomy): domain Bacteria; kingdom Pseudomonadati; phylum Pseudomonadota; class Gammaproteobacteria; order Enterobacterales; family Enterobacteriaceae; genus Klebsiella; species Klebsiella sp. K5-306. The sequence continues at coordinate 313,869 of NZ_JAIFJY010000006.1, read as the reverse complement.
ATCATACAGGCGATAGCATTCAATACCTTCCTGGCGCGCCCACTTCTCATATTTTTTCAGGTTTTTACGCAGGCGGTTGGCGAAATCTTCCGCCAGCATCGCGGTTTTGCCGCCTTCGTTTTCCGCAAGGTGGTAATTCTTCTGTACACAGTCGAGCGGGCCGTTTTTCGCTTTGAACTGCTTATCGGCGCGCAGCTGCAGGCAGCTCAGCAGATCCGGCGAGGCGCTAAACAGCGACAGGTTCCAGCCGCCAAACTGGTTTTTCATAATCCGCCCCAGCAGGCTATGCAGGGCAATCAGCGCCGGCTCGCTCTCCAGACGCTCGCCGTATGGAGGGTTGCTAATCACTGTCCCGTAAGGGCCCTTCGGCAACGGGTTGCTCAGCTGGGCGACATCTTTCACTTCGAAGGTAACCAGCTCGCCAATACCGGCACGGCGGGCGTTACGCTGCGCGCGTTCGATAACCCGGGCGTCAACGTCGGAACCGTAAAAGCGCGACTCATACGCCGCCAGCCCCTGACGGGCGCGGGTTTGCGCTTCGGACTTCACCTCTTTCCAGATAGCATCATCATGCTGCGCCCAGCCGCCGAAACCCCAATGGCCGCGGTGTAAACCCGGCGCCCGATCGGTCGCCAGCATCGCCGCTTCAATCAACAGCGTACCGGAACCGCACATGGGATCGAGCAGCGGCGTACCGGTAGCCCAGCCGGAACGCATCACTATCGCCGCGGCCAGGTTTTCTTTGATTGGCGCCATACCGGTACCGTCGCGGTAGCCGCGCAGGTGCAGGCCCTCGCCGCTGAGATCCAGAGAGATATGCGCGGTCTCTTTATTCAGCCAGACGTTAATGCGCAGATCGGGGTTTTCGCGATCGACGTTGGGACGCGGCAAATTCTTACGCGTAAAGCTGTCGACGATGGCATCTTTAACCTTCAGCGCCCCATACTGGCTGTTGCGGATCTCTTCGTTCAGCCCGCTAAAATGCACGGCAAAAGTGGCATCCTGGCTGAAAATCTCCGTCCATGGAATGGCCTGCACGCCAAGATACAGATCCAGGTCGCTGTATACGCTGCACTGCCCCAGCGGCAGCATAATCCGCGAAGCCAGTCGGCTCCACATCAGGCTTTGATACAGCAGCCGCGTATCTCCCTGAAAATGGACCCCGCCCTGGACCAACTGGCAGTCCACCGCGCCCAGCCCTTCCAGTTCAGTTTTTAACAGCTCTTCCAGCCCACGAGCCGTACTGGCAAACAGAGAATTCATATCGTCACTTTTACTAAAAGAAAATTGGTGCGCATTATAGCCAATATGCGCCCCATGTCATAAAGTTAAAGGCTTATTTTTAAAGCCAGGGGCAGCGTATGGTAACCCTTTCGCGACTTTTTATTCATCCCGTCAAATCGATGCGGGGAATTGGCCTGAGCCACGCTTATGCAGACATCAGCGGGCTGGCCTTCGATCGTATATTTATGGTGACGGAAACCGATGGCACCTTTATCACCGCTCGTCAGTTCCCGCAAATGGTCAAGTTTACTCCCGCGCCGCTCCATGATGGTCTGCATCTGACCGCTCCGGACGGCAGTAGCGCGATCGTGCGCTTCAGCGATTTCTCCGTGCAGCAGGAGCCGACCGAAGTCTGGGGCAACCATTTTACCGCCCTGATTGCCCCGGCCGGGGTGAACCAGTGGCTAAGCGGTTTTTTCAACCGCAGCGTTCAGCTGCGCTGGCTGGGGCCAGAGCTTAGCCGTCGGGTAAAACGTCACGATGCCGTCCCCCTCTCCTTTGCCGACGGCTTTCCCTATCTGCTGGCCAATGAGGCCTCGCTGCGGGACCTGCAAAATCGCTGTCCGGCCAGCGTAAGCATAGAACAATTTCGCCCGAATCTGCTGGTGACCGGCGCGGCCGCCTGGGAGGAAGATACCTGGAAAGTGGTGCGTATTGGCGAGGTCGTTTTTGATGTCGCGAAACCCTGCAGCCGCTGCGTGTTGACAACCGTCAGCGCGGAACGTGGGCAAAAGCACCCTGGCGGTGAGCCATTAACCACCCTACAGGGATTCCGCACGGCGCTGGATAATGGCGATGTCGATTTTGGCCAGAATTTGATCGCGCGAAATAGCGGCACGATCCGCGTCGGCGATGAGTTAGAAGTGCTGGCCCGCGGCCCGGCGAAGGCCTACGGCGCCGGGGAAAGCGACAATTCGCTGGCGCCTGAGACTCAGCAGAACGCAACGGTGGAAATTGAGTGGCAGGGACTGAGCTTTACCGGTAATAATCAGCAGATCTTGCTGGAGCAGCTGGAACAGCAGGGAATTCGCATTCCTTACTCCTGCCGGGCAGGGATTTGCGGCAGCTGTCGCATCCGTCTGGAAGAAGGGGAAGTCAGCGCGCTGAAGAAAAATGCGGTCGCCGCCGATGGCACCATTTTGTGCTGCAGCTGCGTACCGAAAACCGCGGTAAGGCTGGCGCCTTAAACCGCCTGGCCCAGGCTGTAGCTGGCGACGGCGGTCGCTGGCTGCAGTCGGTCGTTCATAATTTTAATCACGTCCCCCAACTGCATCACTCGCCCGGCAAGCGTCAGTCCCGGCTGCGCTAGCAGGCACAGCGCGGCGTTTTCGCCGGGCTCAACCACCAGCAGATTAACCTGCTGACCGGTATCGCTCAGCCATGCGCTAGCGGCATCACCGGTACCGGGCTGCCAGCTCTGTTGATGAGTAGTGAAATGCCAGCTTTTCGGCATCTGCGGCTTAAGGAAACGAATGGCGACCAGCGCATTGAGCACTAATTCAGCGCGCTGTTCTTTGGATAATTCAAGGTCGCGGCATTTTTCTTCAAATGAAAAATAGAGTGCGGCGTCATCAACGCAAAATCCGGAAGGGGCGAAGGCATCTGGCGTCAGCATCCGGCGGGGAAAACGGGATCGGAATAACATACCATTAGCCAGATCGAGCATCATGCGGTCATGCTCTTCATCGTAATACCAGCGCCAGTTATCGTCAGGTTTAATCCGCATTTCTACCCCCGTCCTCTTTCACATCCATCTGCAATAAACAGCAAAACTGCTACAGAATATTTCAAAAATTAAGAAAAGACTAAAATGTCTAAATAAGCAACAATGAAGGAATATAAAACAACCAGGGCTATAAATAAAGCCCTGGTGGAGTATCAGAAGGGGAAAAGATTAGATATGGGTAACAATTTCTTTAATCAGCGGCGGACCTTTAAAAATAAATCCGGAATAAATCTGCACCAGAGTCGCACCGGCGGCTATCTTTTCACGAGCGGCAATCACTGAGTCAATACCGCCGACGCCGATAATTGGCAGACGACCATTTAATTCCTCAGATAGCATACGGATGATTTCGGTACTTTTCAGCTGCAGCGGACGCCCGCTAAGCCCACCGGTTTCATCGCAATGTTTCATTCCCTGCACCAGTGAACGATCCAAAGTGGTATTGGTGGCAATGACCCCATCGATATTATGTCGGACTAAACTGTCCGCAACCTGGATCAATTCCTCGACGGAAAGATCCGGAGCGATCTTTACTGCCAGCGGAACATATTTTTGATGTTTTTCCTGGAGTTCACGCTGCTTATTTTTAATACCAGAGAGCAGATCGTCGAGAGCTTCTCCGTATTGTAACGTACGCAAGCCCGGAGTATTCGGCGAGGAGATATTAATGGCGATATATCCGGCGTAAGCGTAGATTTTTTCCATACAAATCAGGTAATCATCTTTGCCTTGCTCTACCGGGGTATCTTTATTCTTACCGATATTAATCCCCAGAATGCCGTCAAAATGCGCTTTTTTTACGTTCTCTACCAGGTTATCCACGCCATGGTTATTAAAGCCCATGCGGTTGATCAAACCTTCGGCATCAACCAGGCGGAAGATCCTTGGCTTATCGTTGCCCGGCTGCGGACGAGGCGTTACGGTACCAATTTCAATGGAACCAAAGCCCATTGCGCCAAGGGCATCGATGCATTCGCCGTTTTTGTCCAGCCCGGCGGCCAGGCCCAGCGGGTTCTTGAATGTGAGTCCCATGCAGGTCACCGGCTTAGCCGGCACCTTCTGGCGAACCAACATTTCCAGCGGGGTACCCGAAACACGGCGTAATTGTTGAAAAGTGACTTCATGAGCGCGCTCAGGATCGAGCTGAAAAAGGGCTTTACGAACGAAGGGGTAGTACATGAACTCTCCTGGATTCCCGGTGTGCAAACCGGGGGCGTATTATGTGCGATCCACCCCGGAAAGGGAATTGACCTACGACAAAAAATCTTATCTCCGACGCAAACGTTTACTTTTCCCCCTTCGTTATGCGCTTTCTGACAATCCAACGCCGGATAAATCATTTAGGGAAAGATAAGCGCTCTGTCACACTGCGGCTAAATGTTATCAATTATAGATAAATGAAAATATTTGGTTATAAGGAGAGAATATGCGAGTCATAACACTTGCGGGTAGCCCGCGTTACCCTTCCCGCTCCAGCGCACTCCTGGAATACGCCAGAGAGACCCTCTCCGCGGCGGATATCGAGGTTTGCCACTGGCACCTGCAGAATTTTGCCCCGGAAGACCTGCTCTATGCTCGCTTCGATAACCCCGCTCTTCACGCGCTTAATGAACAGCTTGCCGGCGCGGACGGGCTGATTATTGCCACGCCGGTCTATAAGGCTTCTTTTTCAGGCGCACTCAAGACGCTGCTTGATCTGCTGCCGGAACGCGCGCTGGAAGGCAAAATCGTTCTGCCGCTGGCTACCGGCGGGACCATCGCGCATATGCTGGCGGTGGATTACGCCTTAAAACCGGTACTCAATGCGCTGAAAGCTCAGGAGATCCTCCACGGCGTTTTTGCTGACGATAGCCAGGTCACGGATTATCAGCATAAACCGCAGTTTACGCCGAATCTGCAGGGTCGCCTCGACCTGGCGCTGGAAACTTTCTGGCAGGCGCTGCATCGCCCCAGCAGCCGCGCGCCGGCGCTGAAAACCTTACAGCGGGTTGAGCACGTTTAACGACCAGCGTATTACCCTTAACAGGGCAATACGCTAGCGAATAAGGAATACTCCATGGCGACGCTTTCGCAAAAATTTCTCATCCGCATAGCTCCCTGGCTTTTACCGGTGGGCAGCGTGATTATTTGGCAATTCGCCTCCTCCATCGGCTGGCTTTCCACCCGGATTTTACCGTCGCCGGAAGGCGTGCTCAAAGCCTTCTGGACGCTCTCCGCCAGCGGCGAACTATGGCAGCATCTGGCCATTAGCTCGTGGCGGGCACTTATTGGTTTCAGTATCGGTGGCTCCATTGGTCTGGTTCTCGGGCTTATCAGCGGCCTCTCGCGCTGGGGAGAACGCCTGCTGGATACCTCTATTCAGATGCTACGTAACGTGCCGCACCTCGCCCTGATTCCACTGGTCATTTTATGGTTTGGCATTGATGAAAGCGCCAAAATTTTCCTCGTGGCGCTGGGGACGATGTTCCCGATTTATATCAACACCTGGCACGGCATCCGCAACATTGACCGAGGGCTGGTAGAGATGGCTCGCAGCTATGGCTTATCGGGCTTTGCGCTGTTCCGTCACGTGATCCTGCCCGGCGCCCTGCCCTCAATTATGGTCGGTATCCGCTTTGCGCTCGGCCTGATGTGGTTAACGCTGATTGTTGCGGAAACCATTTCTGCTAACGCCGGTATTGGCTATCTGGCAATGAACGCTCGCGAATTTCTGCAGACCGATGTCGTGGTCGTCGCCATTATTCTTTACGCTATTCTCGGCAAACTGGCCGACTTCAGCGCACAGCTCCTTGAACGCGTCTGGCTGCGCTGGAATCCGGCTTATCACCTTCAGGAGGCCAGCGCATGACAACCGCGCGTCTTAATCCCGGAATTCCGCTGCTGTTAAACGGCGTAAGCAAGCGTTACGGCAGCAAGACGATTCTGAATGAACTCGATCTGCATATCCCCACCGGGCAATTCGTCGCAGTGGTCGGTCGCAGCGGCGGCGGTAAAAGTACGCTGCTGCGGCTGCTGGCTGGGCTGGAAAAGCCCAACGGCGGCCAGCTGCTGGCGGGCTCGACGCCGCTGGCACAAATCCAGGACGATACCCGGATGATGTTCCAGGATGCCCGCCTGCTGCCGTGGAAAACGGTGATCGACAACGTCGGACTGGGGCTGAAAGGCCAGTGGCGTGAGGCGGCGCTTAAGGCCCTGGCGAGCGTTGGCCTTGAAGACCGCGCCGGTGAATGGCCTGCAGCGCTTTCCGGCGGGCAAAAGCAGCGCGTAGCGCTGGCGCGTGCGTTAATTCATCGTCCTGGATTATTGCTGCTTGATGAACCGCTCGGCGCACTCGACGCGCTGACTCGTCTTGAAATGCAGGATCTGATCGTTTCTCTGTGGCAGGATCATGGCTTTACCGTCCTGCTGGTCACCCACGACGTCAGCGAGGCGGTGGCGATGGCCGATCGCGTATTGCTGATAGAAGAGGGAAAAATAGGTCTGGATCTGCTGGTGGACATCCCCCGTCCGCGGCGCACCGGCTCGGCGAAGCTGGCCGAACTGGAAGCGGAAGTGCTGCATCGGGTGATGCAGCGCGGCAAGAACGAATCCTCGCCACGCTTAGTGAGTCACGGTTAACGACTGCGACGTTCCCCCGCTCGCGCAGCGCGAGCGGGGCGACAGGTTTGGACTCGTGCTGGCGTTATGCCAGCGCTTTACTGATTTTCTCGAACAGATCCCCGGAAAGATTCTCCAGACCTTTCAGCTGCTCAAGCGCCCCGCGCATCAGCGCCTGACGCTTGTTATCATAGCGTTTCAGACGAATCAGCGGTTCAATCAGACGCGACGCAACCTGTGGATTACGGCTGTTCAGTTCAGTGAGCATTTCCACCAGGAACTGATAGCCGCTGCCGTCTTCGGCATGGAACGCCGCCGGGTTGCTGCCGGCAAAAGCGCCGATTAGAGAACGGACGCGGTTCGGGTTACTCATGCTGAACGAACGATGATTCAGCAGGCCGCGAACCGTCTGCAGGACGTTATCGGCCGGGCTGGTTGACTGCAGGATAAACCATTTATCCATCACCAGGCCGTCCTGATGCCATTTATCATCATACTCCTGCATCAATGCATCACGGCACGGCAGCTGGGCAGCGACTGCCGCCGCCAGCGCCGCCAGCGCGTCGGTCATGTTATCCGCATGGTGATACTGCGCGCTAACCAGTTTATCCGCCAGCTCCGCGTCGCCAAACGCCAGATAGCGCAGGCAGGTGTTACGCAGAGAACGCTTGCCGATATCGGCATGCTCAACGCGGTAGCTGTCAAGCTTGTTAGCGTTGTAAATCACCAGGAACTCGTCTGCCAGCTCTTTCGCCAGCGTACGGGTCAGCGCTTCACGCACCGCGGCGATAGCAAGCGGATCGATAATCGCAAACAGCTCAGCAATTTCATTCGCCGAAGGCAGCGTCAGGATCTCCGCCGCCAGCGCCGGATCGATCTTTTCATCCAGCAGGATGGCGCGGAAAGCATCGGCTACGTGGATCGGCAGCGACAGCGGTTGCCCCTGCTGGTGGCGGTTAACGTTGAGTTTGATATAGGTTGCCAGCAGGCTCTGCGCCGCGTCCCAGCGGGAAAAATCATTACGCGCGTGGCGCATCAGGAAAGTCAGCTGCTGATCGCTCCATTTGTACTCCAGCTTCACCGGGGCAGAGAACTCGCATAGCAGCGCCGGTACCGGCTGGAAGTAGACATTATCGAAAACAAAAGTCTGCTCCGCCTGCGTCACGTTCAGCACATGATGCACCGGGTGACCGCCCTTCTGCAGCGGGATGACTTTGCCTTCGTTGTCGTAGAGTTCGATATCGAACGGAATATGCAGCGGCAGCTTCTCAGCCTGCTCAGCGGTCGGCGGCGTGCGCTGACTGATGGTCAGCGTGTACTGCTCCGTTTCTGGATTGTAGTCATCATGGACGGTAACGATCGGCGTCCCGGACTGACTATACCAGCGGCGGAAGTGGGATAGATCAACGTTCGAAGCGTCTTCCATCGCCTGGACAAAATCATCGCAGGTCGCGGCGCTGCCGTCATGGCGTTCAAAGTACAGCTGCATTCCTTTCTGGAAATTCTCTTCGCCCAGCAGCGTATGCAGCATGCGGATCACCTCAGCGCCCTTCTCATACACCGTCAGGGTGTAGAAGTTGTTCATCTCGATAACCTTATCCGGCCGAATCGGATGCGCCATCGGGCTGGCATCTTCAGCGAACTGCAGACCGCGCATAGTACGCACGTTATTAATGCGGTTGACCGCACGTGAGCCGAGATCGGAACTGAACTCCTGATCGCGGAAAACAGTCAGGCCTTCTTTCAGGCTGAGCTGGAACCAGTCGCGACAGGTTACGCGGTTACCGGTCCAGTTATGGAAATATTCGTGGCCAATGACACGCTCGATATCCAGATAGTCTTTGTCGGTCGCGGTATCGGTGCGCGCCAGCACGTATTTAGAGTTAAAGACGTTAAGCCCTTTGTTCTCCATGGCGCCCATGTTGAAGAAGTCAACGGCGACAATCATATAGATATCAAGATCGTACTCGAGGCCAAAGCGGGTTTCGTCCCACTTCATTGAGTTTTGCAGCGAAGTCATCGCCCATGGAGCGCGATCGAGGTTGCCGCGGTCTACATACAGCTCCAGCGCAACCTCACGTCCCGAACGAGTTTTGAAAGTATCGCGCAGGACGTCGAAATCACCGGCCACCAGCGCAAACAGGTAGCACGGTTTGGGGAACGGATCCTGCCACTGAACCCAGTGGCGGCCATTCTCCAGCTCCCCCTGGGCTACGCGGTTACCGTTGGAAAGCAGGAACGGGTATTTGGCTTTGTCGGCGATAATTTTGGTGGTGAAGCGCGCCAGCACGTCCGGACGGTCAAGGTACCAGGTAATATGGCGAAAACCTTCCGCTTCGCATTGGGTACACAGCGCTTCGCCGGACTGATACAGCCCTTCCAGCGCGGTATTGGCCGCCGGGCTGATTTCGTTGACGATAGTGAGGGTGAAATGTTCCGGCAATCCGCCGATCGCCAGCTGGTTATTTTCTTCCTTATAGTCGCTCCACGGCTGACCATTAACCAGCAGAGAAACCAACGTCAGGTCTTCGCCATCCAGACGCAATGGCACATCAGACGCAGCCGCGTGGCGGGAGACCTTGCTCTCAGCCGTAACAACGGTTTTCGCGGCATCCAGGTCAAAGGTCAAATCGATATCGCTAATCAGATACTCCGGCGCACGATAGTCGTGGCGGTATTTGGCTTGGGGCTGTTGTGTCATAAAAAACCTTTAGCATGTCCTGTAAAGTGTCGACTCAGTCTATTCCTGTTGCACAAATCTCGCTATGCAGAATCTTCATCTTTTCAATGCTAAACATGAAAATTGCTACATTCTGATAACACCAGAGGCACGAAATGCGCTCGACCAGGCGCAAAGCTTGTGGTGTGATGCGTGTTCAATATATTAAACTAGGCCTCGCAAATGACCGTTAGCGTCGCCATCAGCCGTCGCCGCGGGACAGAGTCGGGTATTACAGGTATACTCCGCCTCCTTTTACCGCTTTGGTTTTGATGGAAACGCTCCAGTGAGAGGATGCTACTGCGCACCATGACCCAATTCACTTCTCCTGTACTGCATTCGCTGCTTGATACGGATGCCTACAAGCTGCATATGCAGCAGGCTGTCTTCCACCGCTACAATGATGTACAGGTTGCGGCGGAGTTCCGCTGCCGCGGGGACGATCTGCTCGGCATCTACGCCGATGCGATTCGCGAGCAGGTTGAGACGATGCGCGACCTGAGGCTGCAGGACGATGAATATCACTGGTTGTCGAGCCTGCCCTTCTTTGCGCCAGATTATCTCGACTGGCTACGCGGCTTCCGCTACGATCCGCGCCAGGTTACCGTCACTAATGACAATGGTAAGCTGAATATTCGCCTGTCCGGGCCATGGCTTGAAGTCATCATGTGGGAAGTTCCGCTGCTGGCGGTGATAAGCGAGTTGGTGCACCACTACCGCTCGCCGGAAATCACCGTGACGACAGCGCTGAATACCCTTGAACATAAGCTGTCCGACTTTAACCGCCTCACCGCTGATGTCGATATGTCCGGCTTCCGCCTGATGGATTTCGGTACTCGCCGCCGCTTCTCCCGCGAGGTGCAGCAGGCCATTGTTCAGCGTCTGCAGCAGGAGCCGTGGTTCACCGGCACCAGCAACTACGATCTGGCGCGTCGGCTTAACCTGACGCCAATGGGAACCCAGGCGCACGAATGGTTCCAGGCGCACCAGCAGATCAGCCCGAACCTGGCCAGCAGCCAGCGCGCGGCCCTCGCGGCCTGGCTGGAAGAGTATCCCGATCGGTTAGGTATCGCACTGACTGACTGCATCACGATGGACGCTTTCCTGCGCGATTTCGGGCCGGAATTTGCAACCCGCTATCAGGGGCTGCGCCACGACTCCGGCGACCCGGTAGAATGGGGCGAGAAGGCTATTGCCCATTACAAGAAGCTGGGCATCGATCCGCTGAGCAAAGTGCTGGTATTTTCTGATAATCTCGACCTGGCGAAAGCGGTCGATCTTTATCGCCACTTCTCCTCACGGGTCAATCTGAGCTTCGGTATCGGCACACGTTTAACCTGCGATATTCCCCAGGTTAAGCCACTGAATATTGTTATTAAGCTGGTGGAGTGCAACGGCAAGCCGGTAGCGAAACTTTCCGATAGCCCGGGTAAAACGATTTGCCACGATAAAGCCTTCGTGCGTGCCCTGCGTAAAGCCTTCGATCTGCCGCCGGTCAAAAAAGCCAGCTAACGCTGTGCGAAAAAATGCGTCCGTAAAACCGGACGCATTTTTATTATCGTCCCCTTTCCGCTCAGAAAAGTGTTTCATATTCACCGCCCTGTTTTCATTGCGAAATGCCCTGCGCGGGATAAAGGCAATGCTTAAAACTCTCTTAATATCAGGCTCTCCCGTCGTAAAGGAGACAATCTCCTTATTTATTTCCTAAAACACCCCTTTCTTGCGCGAAATCTACTTGTCTGATGGAAGATGACAGGTAACATAGATATCCCCCTGTCGAAGGGGAATACAGATTTTTCTATTGGACTAACAAGAGAGACTATTATGAGCGTTGTGCCTGTAGCCGACGTACTCCAGGGCCGCGTTGCCGTTGACAGCGAAGTCACCGTGCGCGGATGGGTGCGTACCCGCCGAGATTCTAAAGCTGGCTTTTCTTTCCTCGCCGTCTATGACGGTTCCTGCTTTGATCCTGTACAGGCCGTTATTAGTAATTCTCTTCCCAATTACAATCAGGAAGTGCTGCGCCTGACCACCGGCTGTTCAGTCATCGTGACCGGTAAAGTCGTGGAATCCCAGGGTCAGGGCCAGAGCTTTGAGATTCAGGCCAGTCATGTTGAAGTAAGCGGCTGGGTAGACGATCCGGAAACTTATCCGATGGCGGCTAAACGCCATAGCATTGAATACCTGCGTGAAGTTGCCCACCTGCGCCCGCGCACCAACCTGATTGGCGCCGTGGCGCGCGTTCGCCATACCCTGGCGCAGGCGCTGCACCGCTTCTTTGACGAACAGGGTTTCTTCTGGGTTTCTACCCCGCTGATTACCGCTTCCGATACCGAAGGCGCGGGCGAGATGTTCCGCGTTTCCACGTTGGATCTGGAAAACCTGCCGCGCAACGATCAGGGCAAAGTCGATTTCGATAAGGACTTCTTTGGTAAAGAGTCATTCCTGACCGTTTCTGGCCAGCTGAACGGCGAAACCTACGCCTGCGCGCTATCCAAAATCTACACCTTCGGCCCAACCTTCCGTGCGGAAAACTCCAACACCACCCGCCACCTGGCAGAGTTCTGGATGCTGGAGCCGGAAGTCGCCTTTGCTAATCTGAACGATGTGGCAGGTCTGGCGGAAGCGATGCTGAAGTACGTTTTCAAAGCCGTTCTGGAAGAGCGGGCAGATGACATGCAGTTCTTTGCCGAACGCGTTGATAAAGATGCGATCGATCGTCTGCAACGTTTCGTTTCCGCGGATTTCGCTCAGGTGGATTACACTGACGCGGTCACCATTCTGGAAAATTGCGGTAAGCAGTTCGAAAACCCGGTGTACTGGGGCGTGGATCTCTCCTCCGAGCACGAACGCTATCTGGCGGAAGAGCATTTTAAAGCGCCGGTAGTCGTAAAAAACTACCCGAAAGAGATCAAGGCGTTCTATATGCGCCTTAACGAAGACGGGAAGACCGTCGCCGCAATGGACGTTCTGGCGCCGGGTATCGGTGAAATTATCGGCGGCTCCCAGCGTGAAGAACGCCTGGACGTACTTGACGCGCGCATGGCGGAAATGGGTCTTAATAAAGAAGACTACTGGTGGTACCGCGACCTGCGCCGTTACGGCACCGTGCCGCACTCCGGTTTTGGTCTGGGCTTCGAGCGTCTGATTGCCTACGTGACCGGCGTACAGAACGTTCGTGACGTCATTCCGTTCCCGCGCACTCCACGTAACGCCACATTCTGATTTTTTTGTTATCTCACGCAAAGGTCGGCGCAAGCCGGCCTTTTTTTATGTCAATTTACGTTAACGAATTTCAGGAAATTTAAACATCAACCCGCGAAATTCATAAATATGTTACGCACTATTTCGCTCATACCTGAAGTTACAAATCGCACTTAATGCCCAAAAATCGTCAAACCTGCTGATTATATTGCTCACTATTTAATCAACCACCGCACATCTTGCAACGACAAGATCTGAATAAAAAAAAAGCAAAAAGCAGCTGTAAAATGCGCAACCCCTCTGTTATCTAAATTAATCATAATTAATTCATATAGATATATAAAGAGAGCTGATTTTGTCAGCGAACAGGGACGGAATGTTGATAGAGTTCACAAAGTTCCCAAAAATACACATTTAGTTACATAGAATTTCCTTTTGTTACTCATATGAGATATTGGTAGCATTTTCAGGCTAGCGAAACGTTGTTCTGAATGGAAAGATGCCTCCAGACACCAAACTATCATCAATAGTTCCGTAAATTTTTATTGACGAAACGTATTGGCGGCAGTGGCAAGTGTTCATAAAAAAATATAAATGAGGGTAATAAATAATGATGAAGCGCAAAATTCTGGCAGCGGTAATTCCTGCCCTGCTGGTAGCCGGTGCAGCTAACGCTGCAGAAATCTATAACAAAAACGGCAACAAACTCGACTTTTACGGAAAAATGGTTGGCGAGCACGTCTGGACCACTAACGGTGACACCAGCAGCGACGACACCACCTACGCCCGTATCGGCCTGAAAGGCGAAACCCAGATCAACGATCAGCTGACCGGTTACGGCCAGTGGGAATACAACATGGATGCGTCCAACGTTGAAGGCTCCCAGACCACGAAAACCCGTCTGGCTTTCGCTGGCTTAAAAGCCGGTGAATACGGTTCATTCGACTACGGTCGTAACTACGGCGCCATCTACGACGTTGAAGCGGCGACCGATATGCTGGTTGAATGGGGCGGCGACGGCTGGACCAACACCGACAACTTCATGACCGCGCGTACCAACGGCGTTGCGACCTACCGTAACTCTGATTTCTTCGGTCTGGTTGATGGCCTGAGCTTTGCGCTGCAGTACCAGGGTAAAAACAAAGAACGCGCTGTGAAGAAACAAAACGGCGACGGCTTCAGCACCGCGGCTACCTACGCGTTTGACAACGGTGTAGCGCTGTCCGCTGGTTATGCTAACTCCAGCCGCAGCGGCGACCAGAAAGCAGACCGTCAGGGCGAAAAAGCTGAAGCATGGGCAACCTCCGCTAAGTATGATGCGAACAACATCTACGCTGCAGTCATGTACTCTCAGACCTACAACATGACTCCGGAAAACGAAGGCAACTATTTCGCTAACAAAACTCAGAACTTTGAAGCCGTTGTTCAGTATCAGTTCGACTTCGGCCTGCGTCCGTCCATCGGCTACGTACAGACTAAAGGTAAAGACCTGCGCTCCCGCGCTGGCTTCTCCGGCGGCGATGCTGACCTGGTTAAATACGTCGAAGTGGGTACCTGGTACTACTTCAACAAAAACATGAACGTCTACGCTGCGTATAAATTCAACCAGCTGGACGACAACGACTACACCCGTGCTGCGAAAGTCGCGACCGACGATCAGGCAGCGGTTGGTATCGTTTACCAGTTCTAATTTGCAGTACACCCCTTCGTGATATGCCTAAAAAGCAGGACTTCGGTCCTGCTTTTCTGCGTTCCTGAGAGGAAGATCGTAACTTTTAAAAACCTTCTCGCTTTTTGTCGCAAACGGTTGGCAATTAACATAACTCCCGTTAACCTGATAGCGGATTTCCCTTCAGTAATCACAATGGAACCTCGTCATGTTTGAGAACATTACCGCCGCCCCTGCCGACCCAATTCTGGGCCTGGCCGATCTGTTTCGTGCCGATGACCGCCCAACAAAAATTAATCTTGGAATTGGTGTTTATAAAGATGAAACGGGTAAAACACCGGTCCTGACTAGCGTGAAGAAAGCAGAACAGTATCTGCTGGAAAATGAAACCACCAAAAATTACCTGGGTATTGATGGTATTCCAGAGTTTGGTCGCTGCACTCAGGAGCTGCTGTTTGGGAAAGGCAGCGCGATTATCAATGATAAACGCGCTCGTACTGCCCAGACTCCCGGTGGTACAGGCGGCCTGCGCGTCGCCGCTGATTTTCTGGCGAAGAATACCGACGTTAAACGTATTTGGGTGAGCAACCCAAGCTGGCCGAACCATAAAAGCGTGTTCAATTCAGCCGGACTCGACGTTCGCGAATATACCTACTACGATGCCGCAAACCACAAACTCGACTTCGATGGACTGCTGGCCAGCCTGAACGAAGCGCAGGCCGGTGACGTGGTTCTGTTCCACGGCTGCTGCCACAACCCAACCGGTATCGATCCAACGCTGGAACAGTGGCAACAGCTGGCGCAGCTCTCCGTAGAGAAAGGCTGGCTGCCGCTGTTTGACTTTGCCTACCAGGGCTTTGCCCGTGGCCTGGAAGAGGACGCTGAAGGCCTGCGCGCTTTCGCCGCGCTGCATAAAGAGCTGCTGGTAGCCAGCTCCTACTCGAAAAACTTCGGCCTGTATAACGAACGCGTAGGTGCCTGCACGCTGGTTGCCGCTGACCAGGAAACGGTAGACCGCGCCTTCAGCCAGATGAAGTCCGTTATCCGCGCAAACTACTCTAACCCGCCAGCTCACGGCGCCTCGGTAGTGGCGACCATTCTCAGCAATGACGCACTGCGCGCCATCTGGGAACAAGAGTTAACCGACATGCGCCAACGCATCCAGCGCATGCGTCTGCTGTTCGTTAATACCCTGCAGGAAAAAGGCGCCAGCCGCGATTTCTCTTTCATCATTCAGCAAAACGGGATGTTCTCGTTTAGCGGCCTGACCAAAGAGCAGGTCCTGCGGTTACGCGAAGAGTTTGCGATTTACGCCGTGGCATCCGGGCGTATTAACGTCGCGGGCATGACGCCAGACAATATGGCGCCGCTATGCGAAGCGATTGTTGCCGTACTGTAAGCCCGCTCTGTAGCAAAAGCAAAAGGCCGCATTCGCGGCCTTTTCATCTATTTTCTTCCGGCAAATTTACCAGACAGGCATCTCATCCTGCAGGAATGGGTTATGCAGACGCTCATACCCAAGCGTCGACATAGGGCCATGGCCAGGAATAAACGATACGTCATCGCCCAACGGCAAGAGTTTGCGTTTAATCGCATCGATCAGCTGGCTATGGTCGCCACGAGGGAAATCGCTACGCCCCACCCCACCTTTGAATATGACATCGCCAGAAATCAGCAGTCGGGAAGCGGCATCGAAGAAGACCACGTGCCCTGGAGTATGACCGGGACAGTGCAACACCTGCAGAGAGACGTTCCCCACGCTGACTACATCGCCTTCGTTCAACCAGCGATCCGGCTGAAGCGGCTGGCAATCTTCCAGACCAAACATCCGGCTCTGCGCCGGTAATCCTTCCAGCCAGAACTCATCTTCTTTTTCCGGCCCGATAATCGGCACGCCATAATGTTGCGCCAGCTCCGCCGCCGCACCAACGTGATCGAGATGGCCATGCGTCAGCAGAATTTGCATCAGGCTGACGCCTGCCGCGGTGACTTCCTGTTTGATTCGCTCAGCATCACCGCCGGGATCCACCAGCGCCGCCAGCCTGGTTTGTTCGCACCAGATTAAAGAACAGTTCTGCGCGAACGCGGTAACCGGAATAATACGATAGTTCATGACGCTCCTTTCGTTACCAGTGCCGTACCGGCCCGGTATCAATATGCACAAAGTTGCTACGTGGGTAGTATCCTACACCACCTGAACGCATAGATAACGCGGCTTTGCGAACATTGCTTAACGAAATGCCTTCAATATGGAAATCCATGGCCTGGCCTTTGGTGTGGTAGCTGTGTTTCGCTACTCCCCGGCTGCGCGCGCGAAGCTCATTATTGGTATCAACAGAGCGATAACCGGAAATAAGCTGGACAGGCTTGTTCGTACCAAGTAATCCCTGCAGACGATAGAGTTGATCGAACAAACCGGGATCGATGGACTTAATCTTATTCGCGCGATAGTCGCGGAAAAAATGATTAAGTCTTGCTAATTCATCCTGAATATAGCCTCTGCCATCGAAAAACTCCGCCTTGAGTGATTCACCAGTATGCAGGTTGTTCAGCGTCAAAATACGCGGTCGTGGGGTCGAGAGGGTGGCAAATGCCGGCGCAGGCAGAATGGCAGCAGCACCGAGCGCGGCTCCACCTAACGCCAGCAGTTTGCGGCGATTAGCGTCAAATTTGTCCATGATAATCAGGTCTACAGGTAAATGAATCGTAATATACTTTTCCCGCAATCCGCCCGTTAGCCGCCAGCATACGCTCGTTCTCCGGCGGCTAATCAATATCAGCGACGAAGACCTGGCTTGCTCACCACCATTACGCTTTTGCAGGATTATATGTATATGCACTTCTGGCGCACGAAAGGCACCTTACCGGGCATTATTGCCAACGTCAAGGCAGCCTCCCCCCAGTAAACTCGGGCCTTGCAGACTGCAAGACCCGTTTTCACACACAGATAGGACAACCGAATCCGTTGAACTACTTCATTTATCTGATTAATTGTTCAGCTTTAGGCAGGATTTGTGCGCTGGATCGCGCGGTGAGATCGTAATTGTAAATATCTGTTCGATATTGTGTACGTCCATCAGCCCCGACAAAGGCGGTCAAATAATAGAGATTAACCGGGATATTCTGACGAATATTCACATAGCGGGTATTTCCCTGCTTGAGGGCATCCGAAATACGCGCGTCGTTCCAGCCCGCGTCCTGCAACAGCATATTCGCCAGCTCTGAAGCTTTATTCACCCGCACACATCCAGAGCTCAGCGCTCGCCCATCCCGTTGGAACAGAGTGTGATTTGGCGTGTCGTGCAAATATATGGCATCTGAGCTTGGCATATTAAATTTATAGCGCCCCAGCGAATTACGCGCGCCGGGAGCCTGCTGGAAGCGGAACGGCAGATTCGATGCGGTTATCGTCTCCCAGTCCACCTGATAAGGATCGATGGCCTCTTTGCTGTTCCAGCCGCGCATCATCGTATAGCCGTGTTGTTCAAGATAGCCGGGGTTATTGCGCACCTTCGGCAGGATATCTTTGCGCGCCAGCGTCGGCGGCACGTTCCACGGCGGGTTGACCACCACATTGTTTAGGGCACTGCTCATCATCGGCGTTTTGCGGTCCGGGCGGCCAACGATAACTCGTGATGCCAGCACCTCGCTGCCATCCTGGTAATAAACCAGCGAAAAGGCTGGAATATTCACCATAATACCGGTCGCAAGATTACCCGGCAGCAGACGCAAACGCTGGATATTTAAGGCCAGCACGCCGGCGCGCTGCGCGGGAGAGACGTTGAGCCAGTCGCGGGTCGCCTGACCGATCACGCCATCAGCGCCCAGCCCCTGCCACGCCTGAAAGCGCTTAACGCCTTCAACCAACTGGCGATCGTAAACGCCGCGGCCGCTGTTTTTAGCCTTTTTCCCGGCGGATGGGCTCACCACGTCATCGCCCGGCAGGGCAATTTTCGCCGAGTCATCGAGCATACCGGTGCGCTGTAAAATTTCCCTGAGCGCACCGGCATCATTGCTCCACTCCCCGGGACGTAGCGAGGTCTTACCGGTGAGCTGCGGCCACGGACGCGAATCGGCAACCTGCGCCAGTAGCGCCTGATGCATTGCGGCATACTGCGGATGCTGCGGCGCCAGGCCCGCAATGAACTGCGGCAGCGAACCGCTATCCAGCGCCACCTGCCACTGATTAACCACCGATAGCGGCGGTGTCGACATGGCATACGGTTTGGTGCCATACAGCCAGCGGTTGCCCTGAGTGGGAATACCACTAATAAAATGCAGATAGCCCATCATGGCGTCAGACAAAACAATATCCCGCGCCAGACCGTTCACCGCCGGGTCGGTTAACAGCTCAACCCAGGTGGTGAACTGCGGCTGAAAACCGGCAATAGCGACTTCAGCCAGCTGCTGCTGAAACGCCTGCACCGCCTCACGGTTATCCCACATCGGCTTCATATCCCTGGCCGCATACAGCGAGACCAGCGGATTCATAAAGACGGGTTGATAACCGGACGGCAGTACCGCCTGAATATCGGCACGGCTTTTCGCCGCCGCATCGGCAGGTAGCGCCTGCTCGCCAGCCATTTTGGCAACCGCCGCAGACTGGTTTGCGCTTTGGCTGAGTGCGGAAGAGAGCTCGCTGATGGTGGCTGAGCTATCCGATGGTACAATTTCAGGCTCTTCGGCCTGGACATTGAACAGTGGAGCGAATGCAAAAGCCAGGCCCAGACTGAGCGCTGACAATTGACGACCATACCGTTTCTTAAGCAACATCCCTTGCCCCCTGTTAACACATTGCTGCCCGCTAAAATGGGGCTTACTTTCAGTATATGAAGACGAAAACGCTTTTACCTTCCCAAATGTAAAGAAGTTAAAAGATTATACAATCCTAAAATACAGGTACGGATAACAAAAAGGGCGACATCATGTCGCCCTTTGGCTACTTATTGTACAACCTTATGAAGCATTAGCCGTTCCCGGCAGCGTTTCAGGCAGCTGCGGCGCGAAGCCACGCAGACCTACTACATGCACATGCTCGTGATTGTTCACCACTTTACGCACCAGTTTGTAGGTGGTGCCTTTTTCCGGGCTGATATTTTCCGGCGCTGCGATAATCAGCTGCATCTCCAGTCGATCGCACAGTTCGAACAGCGTGGCGATAGAACGGGCATCCAGACGCGCGGCTTCATCGAGGAACAGCAGGCGGCACGGCGAAATATCCTTGCCGCGCAGGCGCATGGATTCATCTTCCCAGCTCTGCACCACCATAACCAGAATCGACATCCCGGTACCGATAGCCTCACCGGTCGATAGCGCACCGGATTCAGCGCGCAGCCAGCCGTCGGAACCGCGGTTAACTTCCACTTCCATCTCCAGATAGTTGCGGTAGTCCAGCAGCTCTTCACCAATGGTCTGCGGCGTACGCTGCCCCATATCAATTTGCGGATTCAGGCGCTGATACAGCTTCGCCAGCGCTTCCGAGAAGGTCAGACGATTGCTGTTGAACAAATCCTGATGCTGTTCATGCTGCTCGGACAGCACGTCCAGCAGCATCGAGTGGGTTTCCCGTACGTTGACGTTCAGCCGCACGCTGTTGACCTGGCCGAAGGAGACGCTCTGCAGCCCCTGGTTGAGCATGCGAATACGGTTCTGCTCGCGCTGGATTGTCTTGCGGATGATGTTGGCCACGCTGCGAGAGCTGATGGCCAGCTTCTGCTCGCGGTTGGTCAGCTCTTCCGTCAGTCGACTGAGTTCAATCTCCATCTGCTCAATCGCTTCCACCGGATCGTCGGTACGGATAATATCCTGGCGGATACGTTCGCGCAGATGCTGATAAACGGCGACAAAGAACTGGATTTTGCGTTCCGGGCGTTTCGGATCCTCCGAAATACGCAGCACATCGCGCAGGTGTTCGTTATCAGAGACCGCCAGACGCAGCGCCCCGAGCGCTTTATCCGACATTGAGCGCAGCTCATCAGCCGAAAGGTAGGCCAGCTCGCGGCGATGCAGACGACGCTCCACGCCGCTGTCTTTCACCAGGCGCATGACCGCGCACCAGCCGGCTTTGGCGCTGACCACCTGTTCGCGCATTTCGCAGTAATCACGCTCCAGCTTGCGCAGCCTGCGGGTCAGGTTATCCATTTCCGCTTCGCAGAAGGTCAAGGCTTTTTCAAGCTGGTTACGCCGCGCGCGGTTGTTGCTGAGCTGAGCATGAAGCTCATCGCGACGCAAACGGGCGCGCTCTTCGGCGCCGGCGTCGGCGCGTACGCCAATATCCTGAAGCTCTTTATGCAGATCGTTGAGCAGCTCTTTTTTGGTGTCGTAGGAGCTTTTCAGCGATGCCAGCACCTGGTTGTACTGATTGAGCTGCGCGGCGTGGGTACGCAGCGCTTCGCGGGTGCGGGCGCGCTCCGCTTCCGCCTGCTCCAGGCGCTGGCGCAGCTTCTCGTTCAGATCGCTATTACCGCTGAGCATCTCTGCGGAGTCAGAGTAGCTAAAGTGGGCGCGGCGCTGCACGACTTCGGTCAGCGCAAACGCCTGCTGACGCGCATCGCGCTGAGTCTGCTGCGAGTACGCGTAATCTTCTTTTAGCTGTTCAAACTGCTCCGGATCGCTCTGCAGAACGGAAACGATCGGTTCCAGCTTAGCCAGCTGGTTACCATACTGCTGCACAAAGCGCGCGGCCTCCTGCGCTTCGTCGAGCTGCTCCTGGATTTCATCGACGCGATCGGCCAGCGAGTCGTCGGCCAGCAGATTCAGACGTGGCAACAAGCGGTTGAGCGCGGATACACCCTCTTTCGCCTGCTCATACTGCACCCGGTTCTGCTGGTTATCGCTCTCATGGGCGGTCAGCGCCCGCTCCAGCTCGCCGCGACGAGTATTCAGTTTACGGATTTCTTCTTCCGGGTCGTCCTCAAAGGCCACCGCCAGATGGTTACCGATAAAGCGGCTGAACGCCTGATGGAGGCGCTGGGTTTTCTGCACATCAAACGACAGGGTCGCAAAACGCTCGGAGAGGCTTTCACGCTCGGCGTGCAGCGTTTCAACGCGGCTTTCACGCGCGGCGCGGCCAAACAGCGGCAGCGTCGGGAAGCGTGAATAGCGCCACTGACGATCGGCAATCTTAACGACAACGGCTTTTTCCAGCTCATCGACGCTAAATACGCTGTCATCAAACGACTGCGGATCGCCCTCGATCAGGTAGAGATCTTCGGGGCAATCTTCAAGGCCTTCCAGCTGCTCGGCAATCAGCGACAGATCCGGTACCACAATAGCGTGGCGGGAAGGGCCGTACAGCGCCGAGTAATACGGCGCATCATCGAGGCTAACGTCATCATAGATTTCCGACAGCAGTACGCCGCCAAAGCGTTCCGCCAGCGCGTTCAGGCGCTGATCTTCTGAACCACCCGGCTGGCTAAGGCGCTCGATTTCATCATCGATTGCGCGCTTGCGGGCGCCAACTTCGTCGCGCTCTACGATAGCTTCGCGTTCACGCTCCAGCAGTTGCTGGAGATATTCGGTGACTTCCTGGCTCGACTCAAACTGCTCGCCGCTCTGTTCGCACAGCTGATTGAGGCTGTTCTGCGCCGCCAGCCAGATGGGCGCGCGGCGCATCAGCGTTTGCGTCCGCGTCTGCAGCTGTTCCAGCTCCTGACGCAGGGTCATCCGCCGTTCGCTGGCGGAGGAAACGCTGTCGGAAAGCGAGGCTATGCGGGCTTCCAGCTCCTGATGCAGAGCTTCCAGTTCGTCGATATCGTAACGTTTGCCCTGACGCTTACAGAATTCGTTCAGCTGGCGTTCAGCATCCTGCTGTTCACGCAGACGCAGTTCAAGTTCCGTCAGGCGACTGCGCAACCCGTGCGCCTGCTCTGCCTGGTGGCGTTGATTAACGCCTTCGCGCAACAGCTCGCGCGCCACGTCCCAGGCTTCATTACGCGCCAGCGGACCGTTGATCTCCACCACCAGCTGGTATGTCTGTTCAAACTGGCTATGCGCAGTTTGCGCCACGCTCATTTTCTGTTCCAGCGACAGCATTTTCTCCGTCGCTTCCTGCTCTTTCGCCTGGAAAGTTTCCAGCCACTCGTCGGCGCTCTCCGGGGTTAAATCCGGCAGATGGCAAAGCGCTTTTGCTCTTTCCAGCGCCTGCAGCGCCTGGTTGTACTGAATCGCACGGGTCTGCTGCACGTCCAGCGCCTGCTGGTAGTCGGCAAGCTGGTTTTTCAGCTCATCCACTTCCAGCTCGGCGGCTTCGGCGCGGGCTTCGTTCTCTTCCTGCTGGTCAACCGCTTCCGCAACGACTTCATTTTGCTCTTCGAGGCGAATCTGCAGTTCATCAAGATCCGCCTCATAGCGCTCGATTTTTTCCTGCTGGCGCAGAGCGGTCTGCACCAGGTTCAGATGGTCGCTGGCGGCCTGATAATCGGCTTCCAGATCGCCTTCCGCGCCGTTATGTTCCTGCAGCTCGCGGGCCATATCGACGTGCTTATACTGTTCAGCCGCGAGCTGAGCGCGGGAGGTGAACAGATCGCGGCGATACTCCAGCGCTTTGTCGAGATGAATGCGTCGCTCGTTCGCGTGGCGCATATAGTCGGCGGCAACGTAGTTGGTGGCTTCGCTGATCAGATGTTTGAACAGGTCGCGATCCGACTGCGTTACGCGGATCGCTTCCAGGGTCATGCGGTTTTCACGCAGCGCCGCTTCCATATCCTGGAATGCTTTACGCACGCCGCTGTTTTCCGGCAGCAGGTAGTCGCGCAGCGAGCGGGTAATGGTGCTTGAAATGCCGCCGTACAGCGACGCTTCGATCAGGCGATAGTACTTGCTACGGTCGGAAGCTGAACGCAGGCGGCGAGCCACCACGCCCAGATCGAACATCAGCGAGTGATACTCGGTAATAGAGTTAAACTGCTTGAACTGTACCCCTTCCATCGCTTCGAGCTTATCTTTCAGCTCGTTGAGCGTCACCACGCGCGCCTGGCGCTCGTTAAGGGTTTCGGTCAGCAGCTGAGTCGGCTGGATGGAGGTAGGCAACCCCTGAATCGCAAAAGGCTTGATATCAACTTTACGATCGCGACCGGCGACCTGCTGTAGGCGAACGCCAACCACCACGCGCTGGTGGCGAGAGTTAATGACGTCCAGCACCGAGTAACAGACGCCTGCGCGCAGCTTACCGTGAAGCCCTTTATCTCGCGAGCCGCTGGTGGCCCCGGCTTCCGTAGTATTACGGAAATGCAGCAGCGTCAGGTCGGGGATCAGCGCGGTGACGAAGGCCGCCATGGTCGTGGATTTACCGGCGCCGTTACCGCCGGAAAGCGTGGTCACTAATTCATCAAGATCAAAGGTGCGGGCAAAAAAGCCGTTCCAGTTAACCAGCGTCAGCGAGCGAAATTTACCGCGTTCAATCATTACTCTTCCTCCCCGCTATCCGGCTGATTCTCTTCATTCTCATCATTAAGCTGCAGACGATTTTCCAGCGCCATGGCTTCACCGTCACGGATCATACGCAGCTGCGCTTCGCGCGGGTCGTCACCGGCGCGCACGTCGGCGCCGAAGCGAAACACCGATTCGGTGATGCGGAATTTGCTGCTGTCGTGGCCCATAAACCACACCATGCCGAGGCGGCGCAGCCGGTTGAGCGAAGCGCGCATTTTTTCCTGCAGCTTCTGGCGGTCAAGGTCGGAGCCGGTCGAACGGTTATTGACCAGCTTCAGCAGCTTGGCTTCGTCCGCCAGGGTCAGCAGCTCGTCGTAAAGCTCCTGCTGGGTGAAGATGCCTTCATTCGCCAGGCGCTCCGGACTGAGGTAGAGATAGCAAAGAATTTTGCCCACCATCATATCCAGCTCGGAGAGCACCGAGCGCGGGATCAGCGTGGTCGAGCGCGGGCGTAGATAGAAAAACCCCTCCGGCGCGCGAATCAGCTCGACGTTGTAGCGAGCATAAAACTCTTCCAGGTAATCCTGAAAATCCATTAAAAATGCGTGATTATCCAGCTCGTCAAGGCCGATATGACGGCCCGCGCGCAGGGCGCTATCCAGCGCCGGAAATAACGGATTAGCCAACGCTTGCGCCAGTTTAACCGGCATCACTTGTTCAATATTTGTCGATGACATGCGCCTGTACCTTGGCTCCGTAATCATTAATCGGCTGCCATTTTGCCGGCAGTCCGGTGAAATCTGCTTGCGCTACGCCCAAACGTACCGCCTGGTCGACAACAATGCGCGCGACATCAAAGTGGCGAGCGCGCGGATACTGCGAAAGATATTCGCGTACCACCAGACCAAGATCCAGCGGCAGTCCCTTCTCTTTATAGACCGCCAGCTGACCTTCAATCAGCGCTGCCAGCTGTTCGCGAATTTCGTTAAACTCTTCGTACTCCAGATCCGCCGGAAGTTCCCCGGTAACCTCTTCATCATGCAGCGCCATCTCTTCATCGCGCATATCAAGCAGACGATCGGCATTCGCATGGGTGAGCGCCCAGGGAGCGTCGAAGTAAGTCTGGACCGACTGGCGTAAACGCTGCGCGAAGACGCGGTTTTTATCCATATCGATAGCGGTACGGATAAATTTATGCACGTGGCGATCGTAGCCGATCCACAGGTCTATCGCCTGCTGACCCCAGCTGACGATGCGGTCCAGCTTGCTTTGCAGGTCGAACACCAGACGATCGATAAAATTCAGATCGTCGCGCGTCATGGTCGAGTCCTGAATACGCAGCAGGTTTGCCTGCAGCTTATCGCCCGCCGCATCCAGAGTATCCTGCAGCTCGCGCAGGGTGCCGGACGTTTCCGACAGCAGCAGCTCGCAGCTGGAGATCGCCGCCCGCCAGTCTTTATTCAGCAGCTGGGCAATATCATCTTTCACCAGCTGTTGCTGCTCATCCATGATCCGCTGGGTCAGATCGATACTGTCGAAAATTTCCGCAACCGAGTACTTCAGGGGAGCGAAAACGTTACGATGCCAGTGGAACTCATCGCCGCCCTCTTCTGCCGAGTCGGCGGCGCGCTTGAGTTCGCCGGCAACGATGGAGAGCTGCATCGACAGGCGCAGGGTGGAGAACTCGCGCTGACGAATATAGTAATCGGTGATCCCGATGCCCAGCGGCGTCAGGCGATAAATAGCGTTACCCTCGGTGATTTCGCTGGTAAAGCGGTTCAGCAGACGCTGGCGCACCATATCGTTAATGGCATTATTGGCGCGCTGGCTGATGGTTTCGCTGGTCTGCTCAAACGCATCACTGACGTGGCGGAACGCGTCCACCAGTTCTCCCTCGGTCATTTCCCCTTCCATCCGCTCGCCGTTCAGCGTGGCAATCGCCAGCAGAAAAGAGAGTCTGTCGACCGGCAGCGAAATAGAAAAATCATTTTTCCTGGCCCAGGCAACCAGTTCGGGGACTGTCTGGGAAAATTCACTCATAGTTTATCCTTGCATCTGCGGCTTAAGCGCGGTGACGTGAATATAACGGCCTAAGCTAATATACGGCTCCTGGCGACAGTAGCGCGTTTCCAGCTCCAGCAGCGCCGCAAATTTGTCGTGCTGTTGGTGTTTTTCACGCAGATAATCATGAAACACCCGCACGCCGGTCTTACCGGTAATCTGCCAGCCAATCTCTTCCAGCCAGCCGTAAACCTGCTGCGGATCGCGCGGATAGTCCGGCGACAGCGTGCGTTTTTTCTTTTTCGGCATGCCGATTTGCACATAGTCCAGATTGCCGGCGACCATATTGTGCATCAACAGGCCGTTAGCATTGTAGAACATCAGCGATAACGCGCCGCCGGGGCGCAGCATCGACCACAGCGTACGCAACATCGCCTGTGGTTCGGCTACCCATTCCAGCACCGCATGAAACAGTATCAGATCGACCGGACTTTCCAAATGCTGCTCAATATCCTGAGCCGCGCATTGTACAAAATGCATGTTGTCGATCACACCTTTATCGGCAGCCGCCTGCCTGGCGCGAGCCACCATTTCACCAGAGAGATCGCATAACGTGACGTGATGGCCCATTTCCGCCACTTTGATCGCCGTTTGCCCTTCGCCGCCGCCCGCGTCAAGAACTCGCAATGGCCCAGGCCCCATCTGGTTCAGCAGCGGTTGTAGATCCTGCCAGAGGATCGCCTGCCGCAGCTGGCCTTTGGTGGTGCCGTATATATTGCGCGAAAACTTTTCAGCAATATCATCGAAATTACGATCCTGCACGGGTGACTCCACAAGCCAACACAAAGCCGCTATTTTGTCATACCCGCGCGGAGAATGAAGCGATCTGTTGTAAGATCCGGGTATATCTTTGGTTATATGGTTAAAAAAGGAACCGTTGGGCATGCTTTTTACGCTGAAAAAGGTTTTAGGCGGCATGATGCTGCCGCTTCCCCTGCTGCTGTTGCTTATGGCGGTCGGCATCGCCTTGCTGTGGTTTAGCCGTTTCCAGCGCACCGGCAAGCTCTGCGTCAGCTTCGGCTGGCTGCTGTTGCTGCTATTAAGCCTGCAACCGGTGGCCGATAGTTTGCTCAAACCGATTGAAGATAAATACCCGACGTGGCGGGGAGAAGAGCGCGTACAGTACGTCGTCGTACTGGGCGGAGGATACACCTGGAATCCAGCCTGGGCGCCCAGTTCAAATCTCATTAATAACAGCCTGCCGCGGCTGACGGAGGGCATCCGCCTGTGGCAGGAAAATCCGGGAGCCAAAATGATCTTTACCGGCGGAAGAGCGAAGACCAACCCGGTAAGTTCTGCGGAAACCAGTGCCCGGGTAGCCGAGACCCTGGGCGTACCGCGCAGCGAAATTATCGTTCTCGATAAACCCAAAGATACCGAAGAGGAAGCCGCCGCGGTGAAAGAGGCGGTTGGCGATGCGCCTTTCCTGCTGGTCACTTCCGCTTCACATCTGCCGCGGGCGATGATTTTCTTTCGCCGCGCCGGGCTGGCGCCCTTGCCTGCCCCGGCCAACCAGCTGGCGATTGAGTCACCGCTCAACCCATGGGAGCGGGCAATCCCCTCGCCGGTCTGGCTAATGCATAGCGATCGGGTTGGTTACGAAACGTTAGGTCGCATCTGGCAGCGACTGAAAGGATCTTCAGGCGAGCCAGGGCAGAATTGATTTAGCCGCCAGATCAAACCGGACGCGGTCAAAGCGTCCGGTATTGACCAGATTATCCACTTCATCCCACAGCAGATACAGCCAGCGCCGCCAGAGAAACGCTTCCGCTACCGGCGCCCGGCGGAGATAGTGCCACAGCAGCTGCTCTTCCTGGCCGCTATCAACCAGACGGAATAGCTCATATTCACGCGGCGCCCAGAGCATCATGCCCGGACCTACCATCGCCAGCAGCTGATCGCTGCGCGGATCTTTAAGCATGCTGCGCAGCGTGAAGCTACCGTGGACCAGCACGCAGTTATCATTGAAATCCTTAAACAAATCCATAAGGCATTCGCGAGTGCGGAACAGAATGCGTTTGTCCTGCATCGTCAGGCCGGTATCCTGATAAAGGTTCAGCGTGCTCCATAGCACCTCTACACGCTGGCGGTACCAGTATGGCCAGAGATTTTCCTGAGTGCTGTCGACCATCCCGACGCAGCCGCCGCTATCCTGACGGTGCCAGGCCAGCAGCGCTTCAACAATCTGCTCCTGTAGCTGTTCCCAACGCTCCGGCGTACGGGCGGGGGCTTCTACCGAAACGCCGCGCAGTCGTTCGATCAGCAGTACATCTGGGCCCGGATGCTCTTCGTGCGTCATTACGCCGTAGACCACCGGCATACGGACAGTACCGCTTCGCGCGAGGGTTGATATCTTCCACGCCAGCTGACGCGCCACGCCCGGCGTCGTAAAGCTGCGCGCCAGCAGCGGAATTGGGTTTCCCTGCGCATCATATAGAGACCACAGCGCCGACGAGGGTTTCTCGCTGACGCACTCCACGCGGCTTAGTTTTTCACCCAGCAGGTGGCTCAGCTCGGTACGCAACTGTTCCATTTCTGATTACCCCTATGAACACTACTGGTTTCATAATGAGCGCCTGTGCCGGGGTTGTCATCGGGTAAGATCAAAATTGACGTAAAAAAGTATGGAAAAACGGCCTGAAGATATCCCCTCCTGGCGGAGGGGATGGAGGGAGATTAACGTAGCTCCGCGCGGACGCGTTCCAGATCTTCCGGCGTATCGACGCCTGTACCGGGAACCACTTCCGCCACCGCGACATGGATTTTCTCGCCGTACCACAGCACGCGTAGCTGCTCGAGCATCTCGATCTGTTCAAGCGGGCTTGGCGCCCAGCTAACATAGCGACGAATAAAACCGGCGCGATAGCCATAGATCCCGATATGACGCAGCAGCGAATCGCCGATAGCCTCGCGGGATTTAGCGAAACGATCGCGATCCCACGGGATGGTGGCGCGAGAAAAATAGAGGGCATAGCCAGCTGCGTCCATGACAACCTTGACCGCATTCGGATTAAACGCCTCTTCCGCATCGTGGATTGGCACCGCTAAGGTTGCCATACCGCTCGTGCTGGCAGCCAGATTCTCGGCTACCTGGCGCACGATGGCGGGCGGGATCATCGGCTCATCGCCCTGGATATTCACAATGATGGTGTCATCGCTGAAAGCGCATTTTTCAACCACCTCGGCCAGGCGCTCGGTGCCAGACTGATGATCTTCACGCGTCATGCAGACTTCACCGCCGGCGGCTTCAACCGCTCGGGCTACGTCTGCATGATCGGTGGCAACGATAATACGCTCGGCCCCGGATTCACGGGCTCGCTCAAGGACGTGGACAATCATCGGCTTGCCGTTGATATCCTGGAGCGGTTTGCCTGGCAGACGAGTAGAAGCGAAGCGCGCGGGGATGATAACCACGAAACTCATGACTGGCTCTCTTCTACAGCAAGCGCG
Source organism: Klebsiella sp. K5-306 (assembly GCF_051835185.1). Classification (NCBI taxonomy): domain Bacteria; kingdom Pseudomonadati; phylum Pseudomonadota; class Gammaproteobacteria; order Enterobacterales; family Enterobacteriaceae; genus Klebsiella; species Klebsiella sp. K5-306. The sequence continues at coordinate 284,787 of NZ_JAIFJY010000006.1, read as the reverse complement.
CGGGCTTCGGTTTCCAGCAGTACGGGGATACCTTCACGCAGCGGAAAAGCCAGGCTATCGAGTTTGCAGATCAGTTCTTGCTTATCCTGGCTGTAATAGAGCTTACCGTTACAAACCGGACAGGCGATAATTTCAAGTAAACGGTGATCCATGATTCCTCCAGATGGACCGAATAGATTCTTTAGCAGCATATCATACGCTGACTCAGGCGGCGTCAATTTCCCAACCCTGTTGCCGCCCGGCAAAAAGTTCCGCCGGCAGCTTCCCGCAGCTCACCCGTGTCGCCTCCTGCCAGAGGGCAAAATCATCAATGGCGCGTTTTAGCCCGCTCTCGAGTCCCGAGGTCACCTTGACCCCCTCCTCCAGCCACAGAGCGATAATTTCCAGAACGCCGGTTTTACGATGCATTTTGCTATCCATTCTGCCCACCAGCTTCCCCTGATGCAGCAGCGGTAATACGAAATAGCCATACTGACGTTTCGGCGCGGGCGTATAGCACTCCAGGCGATAGGTGAAGTTAAATAGCTGCTCAGCCCGCTTGCGATCCCACACCACCGGATCGAAAGGCGAGAGCACCGCGCTGTGGCTGGCGGCGAGCCTGCCGCCGGGTGAGGACTCCAGCAGCTTCAGCGCATCACGGTGAAGCCACATTTCCCCCAGGGTTTCAACGTTTACCGGTTTCACCAGCCCCTCATCCTGCCAGCTCGCCAGCAGCGGGGGTAGCGAGGGTCGACGTAGACGATAATAATCCGCCAGCCACTGCGCACGGAAGATCCCGAGGCTGCGTGCGCTATTGCGTAACATAATGGCTTCGGCCTGCTCCTGAGAGAGGCCATCCCGCTCATCCTCCCAGTCCGGCATGACCCGCTGCGTGAGATCGTAAACGCGCTGAAAGTTGCGCCGCTCGATAACCATCAGCTCTCCAGCGGTAAATAAACCTTCAAGATGGCGCTTATGCGGTTTCCACTCCCACCATCCGCTGGCGCCCTTACGCGGATGTTCAAAGTCTGCCGAGCGAACCGGGCCATTTTCAGCAATATGGGCCAGCAGTTCCTGAATGGCCGGAGCGTGCTCGGTCATCCATGCGGTATGGTATTTCCAGCCCATTTTATCCGGCGTCAGCATACGGTGACGCACCAGTGAAAAGTCGCTGCGCGGTAAGAAACAGGCCTCATGCGCCCAGTATTCCATCAGTTCACCGGCGCGAAGCGCCTCATCCAGCCAGCGCTGCGGATAGTGGCCAAGGCGGCTGAAAAGCACCAGATAAGGGCTGCGGGCAACAACGTTGATGGTATCGATTTGCAGCAGGGACATCTGCTTAATGGTTTGCAGAACATCCTCGGGTTTGGCGCGACGGCGGGGCTTTTTCAGCAGCCCCTGCGCGGCCAGGTGAAGATGGCGAGCTTCTTTAAGCGAGAGGGACAATACCGGCATGCAGCTTCTCCGTAAAAGGTTCCGGCGCAGGCGGTGATAAGCGAAATTAGCGCTGCGCCAGCGTCACTAAATCCGTGAGCAGGCGCTGTGCGCGCTGGTCAGTCATTATCGCGTCGACCGGTAGATACCACCAGTTTGCCTGCGCAAAGTCGCGGCACTTCACCGCATCTTTTTCGGTCATCAGCAGAGTTTGCTGCGGCGCCGCCAGCGCGGCGACATCGCTCTGCGACAAAGCCTGATGATCGGCCAGGGAGATGGTTTTCACCGGACGTACGCCGCAGCTCTCGAGGGTGGCGAAGAAACGCGGCGGATGGCCGATTCCTGCCATCGCCACCACGTTGTCCAACGCCGCCGCATCCCGGCGTTCACCGGTCAGCAGATTCACCGCCAGCCCGGGACGAAGCTGCATAGGTATCTCTCCCGGGCGGGCGAGACCGCCGTTAACGATAACCGCATCCACGCTGCGCAAACGCGAAGCGCGCTCGCGCATAGGACCCGCAGGCAACCACCAGCCGTTACCAAAACGACGTACGCCGTCAATCACCACAATCTCTTTGTCACGCGCCAGCTTATAGTGCTGCAGACCATCATCCGTGACGATAAGCTGAAGATCGTTGGCGGCGAGCAGCGCCTGAACCGCATCGCTGCGTACCGGCGAGACGGCAACCGGCGCGCCGGTACGCTGATAAATCAGCACCGGCTCATCGCCCGCTTCCCCGGTATGCGTATCCACATTAAGCAGCAGCGGATAGCTCGCGGCTTTTCCGCCGTAGCCGCGTGACACAACGCCGACGCGAATACCGCGCTGCTGAAGCTGTTCCACCAGCCAGACAACAACCGGCGTTTTGCCATTACCGCCGGCGGTCAGATTGCCAACCACCACTACCGGCACCGGCGCTCGCCACACTTTTCGCCATCCCAGTTTATAGCTTAGCCGTATTAATCCGCTCACCAGGCCATAGAGCCAGGAGAGCGGAAGCAGCAGCCGCCATAAAGGCGATTCGCCGGACCAGATGCGCGCAATCATGCGCCGAACTGCATCTTATGCAGCTGAGCGTAAACGCCCTTATGTTCAAGCAGATCGGCATGGCTGCCGCGTTCAACGATCTGGCCATCTTCCACTACCACAATTTCGTCAGCCTGCTCAATCGTCGAGAGACGGTGAGCAATAACCAGCGAAGTGCGGTTTTTCTGCAGTTCGTCCAGCGCCGCTTGAATGGCGCGCTCTGATTCGGTATCCAGCGCCGAAGTTGCTTCATCAAGGATCAGTATCGGGCTGTTGCGCAGCAGGGCGCGAGCGATAGCGATACGCTGGCGCTGGCCGCCGGAAAGCATAACGCCGTTTTCACCGATAATCGTATCCAGGCCATTGTCCATTTTATTGATAAAGTCCATGGCATAAGCCATGCGAGCCGCTTCTTCAATCTGCTCGCGGCTGTACTCTTCGGTTCGGGCATAGGCGATATTATTCGCCACGGTGTCGTTAAAGAGATGGACGTTTTGCGACACCAGCGCAACCTGATCGCGCAGAGAGCTCAGCGTGTATTCACGCAGGTCGTGGCCGTCCAGCAAGATCTGCCCCTCATCAACATCATAAAAACGCGTAATCAGGCTGGCGATGGTAGATTTACCCGACCCCGAGCGCCCTACCAGCGCCACGGTTTTCCCTTCCGGAATATTGAGGTCAATATTGCGCAACGCAGCGACTTCACGCCCCGGATATCTGAAGGTAACGTTTTTAAATTCGAGGTTGCCCTTCGCACGTTCGATAACCCGCGTGCCTTCATCTTTCTCCTGCTCGGAGTCAAGAATAGCGAAAAGCGTCTGACAAGCGGCCATCCCGCGCTGGAACTGCGCGTTGACGTTAGTCAGCGATTTTAGCGGACGCATCAGCGCGATCATTGAGGAGAAGACAACGGTAATTGTACCAGCCGTTAACGTCTCCATTACGCTCGGGAAGCTTGCCGCATAAAGTACGAAAGCCAGAGCCAGGGAGGCGATTAGCTGAATAATAGGGTCAGAAATTGAGGACGCGGAGACCATTTTCATCCCCTGCAGACGCATCTTGTTGCTGACTTTATCAAAGCGCTTGGTTTCGACGGCCTGACCGCCAAACATCAGCACTTCTTTATGCCCTTTCAGCATCTGCTCTGCACTGGTCGTCACCTGGCCCATGGTGTTCTGCATATTCTTGCTGATATTACGAAAACGCTTCGAGACCACGCGAATAGCAACAGACACGATCGGCGCCAGAACGATCAGAATCAATGACAGCTGCCAGCTGTAATAAAACATCATCGCAAACAGGCCAATAATCGACGCGCCTTCACGCACGACGGTAATCAACGCGCTGGAGGAGGAAGAGGCCACCTGCTCCGAATCATAGGTAATACGTGATAGCAGCGTCCCGGTGGACTGCTTGTCAAAGAATGCAACCGGCATTCCCATCATGTGGCTGAATAAACGACGGCGCATCGTCATCACGACTTTGCCGGACACCCACGAGATGCAGTAGCTCGAAACGTAGCTGGTGATGCCGCGCAGAACCATCAATCCGATCACCACCAGCGGCATCCATATCAGCACCGAGCGATCCGTTTTACCAAAACCATCATCCAGTAACGGTTTAAGAAGCGATAGCATGAAGGTATCACTAGCCGCGTTAAGCACTAACGCTACCGCTGCAACGATTAGCCCGGGTTTAAACGGCGCTATAATCGGCCAGAGTCGGCGGAAGGTCTGCCACGTGGAAAGATCTTTATCGTTCTGCATTCAATAAACCAGCTTGTGTTGAAATAGCCGCATATTCTACCCGTTCTGAACGTTCCCGCCAAACCACTGATGATACCATCGCGGTAAAACTTGATCCCGTAAGCTATGGATTTGCCAGCCATCCGCGGAAAAAATAACCGTAATTTGCCCCTGATGCGGCGTGTCGAACCACTGATAATTCTGGTTTCGATAGCGCTGTTTCACCTTGGTTGAGGGCATACGCCATGCGTTATAGCGGGAAGCAGAAGCTAGCGCAGCCTCCCCGCCAACGCTGCGCAACAGGGCGGTCCCGGACGACGTATTACTGCCGTGATGGGGAACCTGGATAAGTGTAGACGCAAGATGTTGCCAGTAGTGGCTAATCATCGCTTGCTCCGCTGGCGTTTCGATATCCCCGGTGAGCAGGATACTGTGCTTGCCGTCATCAACACGCACCACGCATGAGCGATTATTCCCCTGCTTTGTCGCGCCGGGCAGCGGCCAGAACGCACGAAAGGTTAAACCTCGCCACTGCCAGATCTCTCCGCGCTGGCATGCTAAATGGCCCGCCCAGCCTAGAGGGCTTCGTATCCATATTTGAGGCCATGCTTTTAACACCGAGTTGAGTCCCCCGCGGTGATCGAGATGCTCGTGGCTGAGAACGACGCCTTCCAGATGCAAGTGATGCCAGCGTAGCCAGGGGATGATAATCTGCTCACCGCTGTCACCCTCAGGCCAGGCGAGTCCGGTATCGTAGAGAAGGGCCGCGCCCTGGCGTTCAATCACCATAGCCAGCCCCTGCCCGACATCCAGCATGGTGACTCGCCATTCGTTGGTAGCCGTACTCCGCCAGAATGGCCAGCTTAATAGCCCGAGACATGCTAAACAAAACGCCGGCAACGTGCGCCACGCATGAAAACGCCAGAGAATTAACGCCGGCCACGGCAGCAGGCTTATCCCAAGCCAGCGAGCATCCAGCTCGAGCCAGCCGGGCGGCAGCTGCCGCAGGAACCCGAATAGCGCCGCCAGGATACGGTCTGCTGATTGCCATATCACCATCTCAATGGTGAGCGGAGCACAGAGGTGTAAAAACATGGCGGTCAGAATCAGCGGAACAACGATAAAAGTCACCAGAGGCACGGCAATCAAATTCGCCAGCACCGACGTTAAGCTGATGCCGTGGAAGAGAGCAATCTGTAAAGGTGCAAGTAAAAACATCAAGCCGATCTGCAGATGACATAACGCGAGGCTTTGGCGCAGCAGCCAGCACCTTTTACCGCCAGGCATCGGGGCCAGCTGATACCAGAAGATAAGCGCCGCAACGGCAAACGCCGATAGCCAGAGGCTTTCTGACAACGCTGCCAGCGGATCGGCAAACAGTATTGCACCAATGCAGCAGAGCCATAGTTGCCATGGCGACCAGCGTTTCCCGGATAGCCGCAGCGCGCAGCCAACGATCAGGGCAACACAGGTGCGCAGCGCGGGCGGCTGCATTCCGGTTAGCCAGGCGTAAAAAATAGCGCTCGCCAGGCCAGTAAGCAGCGGCGCCCGCCAGCCCAGCCAGCGGCACGGAAGAAAGAACTGCAAACCCCTTAGCAGCAACCAGCCCAGAGTGGCTCCTAACGCGATATGTAACCCTGAGATCGCCATCAGGTGCGATGTACCGGTTTCCTGCATCAGGATCTTTATCTCGCGAGGGATCGCCAGACGTTCCCCCATGCCTAACCCCAGCATCACCGATTGCCAGGGCAGTTCCGCCAGGGTTTGATTGAGCGAGGCCAGATAACGCGCTCGTACACTACAGTTTCGCTCGCGAACTTTAGCGCTGATAAAGCGTCCGGTTAACGGACGATGCTGTGATAGCGCATAGCGCTGGCTGTCAAACCCGCCTTCGTTGAGCTGACCATGTACCGGACGCGCGCGTAGCGTCATGGCCCAAACCTGCCCTGCACAGGGCGGTTCAGGCAAATAATTACCGTAGAGGCTTACCCCTGGCGCGGGAAATAGCCGTCGCCCATCCAGACGGACAATTCTGCCCTGATGAGTTGTCTGCCCATCTGTTGCGGTCAGCACAACCTCAACCTGACGATTCCCGTTTGTTAACGTCTGTGTCGGCCATAGGACCTGGCGAGCGCTGAGTACACCCCAGACAAAAAACAGCGTTATCAATGCCGCGTATTGCGCAGCTCTACGGCGACATTGCGCAATAAGCAGCGCCAGCAGCATCAGTCCCCAGGTAACCAAACGCTCGGGCAAATCGGGCAACCAGAGCAGCGGCAGAATGCCGATAATCACACAGCCAGCAAGTTGTGGTAAACGCATTAGCACCTCCCTGTCAGAGGGAGTGTTGCGCTAAATGGAGAAAGTGTCTTTGAGGACAGAAAAGAAGTGGATTGCGCAATCCAGAGAACTTTCTCTGTTAACGCAAAAGAACTGACGTTTTGCGAGGCAACTTCCAGTACAGCTTTAAAGGCATAAAAAAAGCACCCAAAGGTGCTTTTTTAACGTTTAAGTATGTTGTCGCCGCTCAGCGAAACTTACTCTTCGTAAATATTGGCGCGGTCGCGTAATTCTTTGCCCGGCTTAAAGTGGGGAACGTACTTACCTTCCAGTTCAACTTTATCGCCAGTTTTTGGGTTACGCCCGGTGCGGGGTGCTCGATAATGCAGAGAGAAGCTGCCGAAACCGCGGATTTCAATGCGCTCGCCTTGAGCAAGCGTTGAGGCCATATGCTCCAGCATTTCTTTAACAGCATCTTCCACTGCTTTCGCAGGAATGTGAGATTGCTGGCTGGCAAGTCTTTCTATCAATTCTGACTTGGTCATTATTCCTCCGGTTTCCTTCAAGGCAAAATTAGCTAACAGCTTAAACAAGGGCGGCCGTAGCCGCCCTTTGTGCTTGATTACAGGACGAATCCTGCAATCTGTCAAGTAAACTCGTCATAATTCAGGTTGTTGTAACCCGAAAGACTAAGATTACTCGCCTTTAGCTGCTTTGAAAGCTTCAGCCATTGCGTTGTTGGAGAAGTTTGCATCTTCCTGTTTGTTAACAGTTGCGATGGCATCTTTCTCATCAGCTTCGTCTTTCGCACGAACAGACAGGCTGATTGCACGGTTCTTACGATCAACGCCGGTGAATTTAGCTTCAACGTCGTCGCCCACGCTCAGAACCAGGGTGGCATCTTCAACGCGGTCACGGGAAGCTTCAGAAGCGCGCAGGTAACCTTCAACGCCGTCAGCCAGTTCTACGGTTGCGCCTTTAGCGTCAACTGCAGTCACTTTACCGTTTACGATTGCGCCTTTCTTGTTCAGTGCAACCCAGTTGTTGAACGGATCTTCTGCGAGCTGTTTAACGCCCAGAGAGATACGCTCGCGCTCTGCGTCAACCTGCAGAACAACTGCTGCGATTTCGTCGCCTTTTTTATATTCACGAACTGCTTCTTCGCCTGCAACGTTCCAGGAGATGTCAGACAGGTGAACCAGGCCATCGATGCCGCCGTCCAGGCCGATGAAGATACCGAAGTCAGTGATAGACTTGATTTTACCTTCAACACGGTCGCCCTTGTTGTGGGTTTCCGCGAACTGCTGCCATGGGTTGTTTTTGCACTGCTTCAGGCCCAGGGAGATACGACGACGTTCTTCGTCGATATCCAGAACCATAACTTCCACTACATCGCCAACGTTAACAACTTTGGACGGGTGGATGTTTTTGTTGGTCCAATCCATTTCGGAAACGTGAACCAGGCCTTCAACGCCTTCTTCGATTTCAACGAAGCAGCCGTAGTCGGTCAGGTTGGTCACGCGACCGGTCAGTTTGGTACCTTCCGGATAACGTTTAGCGATAGCTACCCACGGATCTTCGCCCAGCTGTTTCAGGCCCAGAGATACACGAGTACGTTCGCGGTCGAACTTCAGCACTTTAACAGTGATTTCGTCGCCAACGTTTACGATTTCGCTCGGATGCTTAACGCGTTTCCATGCCATATCGGTAATGTGCAGCAGACCGTCAACGCCGCCCAGATCAACGAATGCACCGTAGTCAGTGAGGTTCTTAACGATACCTTTAACTTCCATGCCTTCCTGCAGGTTTTCCAGCAGCTGATCGCGCTCTGCGCTGTTTTCGGATTCGATAACGGCACGACGAGAAACAACGACGTTGTTACGTTTCTGGTCCAGCTTGATGACTTTGAATTCAAGCTCTTTGCCTTCCAGGTGCAGCGTGTCGCGCACCGGACGAACGTCTACCAGGGAGCCCGGCAGGAACGCACGAATACCATTCAGCTCAACAGTGAAGCCACCTTTAACTTTGCCGTTGATAATACCGACTACAGTTTCAGCGTCTTCGTAAGCTTTTTCCAGCGTGATCCAAGCTTCGTGACGTTTAGCTTTCTCACGGGACAGCAGGGTTTCACCGAAGCCGTCTTCTACTGCATCCAGAGCAACGTCAACTTCGTCACCAACCTGGATTTCCAGCTCGCCCTGGGCGTTTTTGAACTGCTCTGCCGGAATGGCAGACTCAGATTTCAGACCGGCGTCAACCAGTACTACGTCTTTGTCGATAGCAACAACAACACCACGAACGATGGAACCCGGACGGGTTTCGATTGTTTTTAAGGATTCTTCAAATAGTTGAGCAAAAGATTCAGTCATGTTTAATCTTCAGGTTTCATATTTAACGTCCACCAGGCTCCATGCCGGATGGGGTTGTTTAACATACCCGCAAACAGTCCGTTGCTGCGGGGTACTGCTATAATTCGCAGGCTATTGTGCTTTATCGACGATAAGATTAAGCGGAAGCCAGTTTTTCGCGCGCATATTGTAGCGCTTTTTCAATCACTTGCTCAATGTTTAGTTCTGTGGAATCAAGAACTAAGGCATCGGCAGCCGGGATAAGCGGCGCCACTGTACGATTGCGATCGCGGTCGTCGCGCTCTTTTATCTCGGATAAAAGGCGATCAAAGTTAACACTAAAGCCCTTCTCCTGCAACTGAAGCATGCGGCGATGCGCACGTTCTTCCGCGGAAGCGTCAAGGAAAATTTTCACCGGCGCATCGGGGAATACCACGGTTCCCATATCGCGTCCGTCAGCGATCAAACCGGGCAGCTCACGGAAGGCTCGTTGACGGCGCAGCAATGCCTCGCGCACGCGCGGAAAAGCGGCGACTTTAGAGGCCGTATTGGCCACATCCTGAGTGCGGATTTCCGCGCTAACGTCCTCCCCCTCCAGAATGACTTCCAGGCTACCATCAGTGGAGACAAAACGGACATCAAGATGCGCGGCCAGCGGCACCAGCGCCTCTTCGGATTCAACATCAACATGGTGATGCAGCGCAGCGAGAGCAAGAACGCGATAAATCGCCCCAGAATCCAGCAGATGCCAGCCCAGCGTTTCTGCCATTGCCTTGCATAACGTGCCTTTGCCCGCACCGCCAGGCCCATCAATGGTGATTACCGGAACTGTTGCCGTCATCTTTTTCTCCTTTAGCAAGGCGCATAAATATATAAACGCCGCGCATTATACGCATCTCTTCGACGGAAAGTGAGCATTGGTTGTAAATTACGGATAACTGGAAATCTATTGCGGAAGAATTGTGCAATTATAGCGGGCTGATGGAGCATCAGCCCGGAAGATGAGGCAGTTTTACTTTTTATCTTCCGCGATACGGTCGCGGATATGCTGCGCGCGTTCAGCTGAAGGCGGGTGTGAATCGAACAGAGATTTACTGTGGCCGGCGTCAAGGCTGGCCAGTTTGTCGAAGCTGCCCACCAGCCCCTGAGTGCTGATGTTGCGCTTTTTCAGCAGATCGTAGGAGAAATCATCAGCATCGGACTCTTGAGAGCGGGAGAAAGCGGAGTTAATCATTCCCTCTGCGATATCGCCCAACTGAGATTTAGACAAACTTGCAGCCGCTCCGCTGGTGGCTGAAATTGCATCACGCGCGGCAATGGTCGCATAGGCGGTTTGCATCGCTTTGCGCGAATGTCCCAGCGCTACGTGGCCCAACTCATGGCCCAGAACCGCTTCAACTTCATTATCGGTCATCATGTCCATCAGGCCGCTATAGACGCGGACGCAGCCGTTGGCCATTGCCCAGGCGTTGACGTCTGATGTCATGTAAACCTTATAGTTTACCGGGGTGCCGTTGATATTATTACCTAACGCTTTGGCAATTTTATTCAGACGCTTGGTGTACTTACTTGAAGCGCCGGCCTTTTTATTTTCGCTATCCATTTGCTTACAGGCATCGTCGGAAAGCGCTTTGACTTCAGAGTCAGAAAGCGTTGCCGCTTTGTAGGCCGTCATCCCTGAACTTACGAGGGCGTTGGTGTCCACCCCCTGCATATTTTTACAACCTGCCAACAACGTGGCGGAAACCGCTAAAGCCAGCATTACTTTTGTATTTCTCATATCAATCATCCATTGATTAGCATATTAAATGCTTATAAATCCTGTATTTACAAGCAACCAAGGCTAGCATTTAGTTTTCCGCCCGACAAGCAGACATAAAAAAACGCCGACCCAAGGGTCGGCGTTTTCACCTAAAATTCGCGTGATTCAGGCCAGCGTACTGATTCGCGCCAGCTGTTCGAAGTAGTCCGGGAAAGTTTTTGCCGTACACTTCGGATCAAGGATGGTGACCGGCGTATCGGAAAGCGCCACCAGCGAGAAACACATTGCCATACGATGGTCGTTATAGGTGCCGATTTCAGCGAACTGGAGCTTCGCAGGCGGAGTGATGCGGATGAAATCCTCCCCTTCTTCAACTTCAGCTCCCACTTTACGCAGCTCAGTGGCCATAGCAAACAGGCGGTCAGTCTCCTTGACGCGCCAGTTATAAATATTGCGCAGAGTCGTGGTGCCTTTGGCGAACAGGGCGGCCGTGGCGATAGTCATCGCGGCATCCGGGATATGATTCATATCCATATCGATGGCGTTCAGTTCGCCGCGCGTGCAGGCGATATAATCATCGCCCCAGGTAATGGTTGCGCCCATTTTTTCCAGCACATCGGCAAACCGAATGTCGCCCTGCACGCTATTGCGGCCAATACCGGTGACTTTTACCGTCCCGCCTTTAATTGCTCCGGCGGCGAGGAAGTAGGATGCCGAGGAGGCGTCGCCTTCAACCAGATAATCGCCCGGCGAGCGGTAGTGTTGATTGCCGCGCACGATAAATCGCTGATAAGACTGATTTTCAACCTCAACGCCAAAGGTTTTCATCAGGTGCAGCGTAATATCAATATAAGGTTTGGATACCAGATCGCCTTTAATCGCAATGACGGTATCCTGAGGCGCCAGCGGGGCGGTCATCAGGAGCGCGGTCAGAAACTGGCTGGAAACGCTGCCGTCCACTTCAACCTGTCCACCGCTGAAACCACCGCGCAGGCGCAGCGGCGGGTAATTCTCCTGCTCCAGATAATCAATCTGCGCCCCGCCCTGACGCAGCGCGTCAACCAGGTGACCAATCGGCCGCTCTTTCATTCGCGGCTCGCCGGTCAGCACAATATCGTTACTCCCCAGACATAACGCCGCCGCCAGCGGACGCATGGCCGTTCCGGCATTACCGAGGAACAGTTCTAATGCTTCAGCCGCGTGCAGTGGGCCGGCGTTACCGGTGACTTCACAGCGGGTACGGTCGGAAGACAGGGTGTAATGAACTCCCAGCGCGCTCAGGGCATTCAGCATGTGGCGTACATCGTCGCTATCCAGCAAATTGGTCAGCACCGTCGTGCCGCGGGCCAATGCCGCCAGTAGCAAAGCACGGTTAGAAACACTCTTGGACCCGGGCAGGTTAATTGTGCCATCTACGCGTGCGATGGGTTGTAACGTCAGGGATTCCATTAAACTCAACTCTCAAACAAACAGAATAATAACCCCGCAGACGAGCTGCGGGGATGAAAAATACGACAGCGATTAGCCGTGACGGCGTTCGAAGTCCTGCATAAAGTCGGTCAGCGCCTTCACGCCCGCCAGCGGCATGGCGTTATAAATGGAAGCGCGCATGCCTCCCACTACGCGGTGGCCCTTCAGCGCATGCAGACCAGCGGCAAACGACTCTTCGAGGAACAGTTTATCAAGCGCGCTATCGGCCAACTGGAACGGCACGTTCATGCGCGAACGGTTCGCCGCAGCGACATCGTTGCGATAGAAACCACTGTTATCGATGGTGCTATACAACAGGTCGGCTTTCTGCTGGTTGATTTTATCCATAGCGGCAACGCCGCCCTGCTCTTTCAGCCACTTAAACACCAGGCCGGAGAGGTACCAGGCAAACGTCGGCGGCGTGTTAAACATAGAGTCATTGGCCGACAGGATGGAGTAATCAAGAATCGACGGGCAGGCTATGCTGGCTTTACCCAGCAGATCTTCACGCACAATAATCAGCGTCAGACCTGCAGGACCGATGTTTTTCTGCGCGCCTGCGTAAATTACGCCATAACGGCTTACGTCAATTTCACGAGACAAAATAGTCGAGGAGAAATCCGCCGTCACGATGACATCGTCGCCAAAATCAGGCGTTTCTTCAATGGCAATACCATCGATAGTTTCGTTCGGGCAGTAGTGCAGATAGGCCGCGCCCGGAGTCAGCTGCCATTCGCTCATCGGTTTAACCGCGCGCTGGCCGTCAACGGTGATTTTGGCGTCAATCACGTTCGGTTTGCAGTATTTATGCGCTTCTTTAACCGCGCTGGCTGCCCAGTAGCCGGCATCAACGTAGTCGGCAACGGTTTTATCACCCAGCAGGTTCAGCGGGATACCAGCAAACTGTCCGCGACCGCCGCCGTGACAAAATAAGACTTTGTAATTGGAAGGAATATTGAGCAGGGAGCGAAAATCCTGTTCCGCCTCTTCAGCCACCTTGATGAACTCTTTACCACGGTGGCTGATTTCCATCACCGACGTCCCCAAACCGTTCCAGTCGCAAAGCTCCTTTTGCGCCAGTTTGAGTACATCCGCCGGCAGCATTGCCGGGCCTGAACTGAAGTTATAGACCTGAGCCATTTCCCCTCACCACTTGCTATGTTATTTACCCGCGAACCGTCGCGGGCATAAGTTATTCCTGTGGCTATCGGTTTTATCATTCAGTGACACGCACCGCAATGGCTAAAACTGAGCCTGGGGGAAATGCGGACTCGGTCACACAAAAGAATCTGCCAGCTTGACGTCATAAAACCGACATAATTGCTGTCAGGTGACTCTTTTTGCCCGACTGACCTTCGACCATTCTGCATTTGCGCAGCGAGGGCATAATTGTTTATCCCCAGCTCGTAGCGTAAGGATTGCGCTACAGCGAACGCAGGCGTACTCATCATCGTGAGGGATGGTGATAAAACGATCGGTAAAACGGGAAGGCAGAATGGAAAGCCCGGCTTTAACATCTTCATCCTCATAGTAATAAAGGCTGATCTGGCCGTTGGTTTCCAGAATGGCCAGCCGTACCTGACCCAGTTGCTCAACCCCGCTGATTCTCAGTTCCATAAAAAACTCGAATTCGGTCATATTTTCCGCCTGCAGTTTCTCCCAGGCCAGTTCGCCGTTCTCCACAACAATAATCGGCTTACCTTCCAGCAAGTCCTCCAGTTTTTCGCTATGCCCCATCAGCCACATAATCAATCGATACAACAGAGCCAGGGTAATGAATACCGCCAGTACCGGCAGCATGGGAACATCATCATAAAACGCGACGTCCCCTGCCGCCGAACCGAGGGTCAAAATGATGAGGACTTCGAAAAGAGACATCTGTCGAACGCCACGCCGCCCGGTTATCTTAAGAAAAATAAATACCAGGACGAAGGTATAGAGGCTACGCAGTGCCACCTCGGCCAGAAACTCCACGGGCACTTTATCCAGTGCCATACGATGCCAGTCAAATGTCTTCATGGTTAACGCCTGAACAGTTATTGAGTGACATAAGCATAGCCAGACGATGGAGATAGCACCTGTCATATAAAACCCGTATCATTGCGCGCTTTACGTACGATAAAAGTGACTGCCATGACTCAAACGTTTATTCCCGGCAAAGATGCCGCCCTGGAAGATTCCATCGCTCGCTTCCAGCAGAAGTTGCACGACCTCGGATTTGATATTGAAGAGGCCTCATGGCTCAACCCGGTACCGCACGTCTGGTCAGTGCATATCCGCGATAAAGAGTGCGCCCTGTGCTTCACCAACGGCAAAGGCGCCACCAAAAAAGCCGCGCTGGCCTCGGCCCTTGGAGAGTACTTTGAGCGTCTCTCGACTAACTATTTTTTTGCCGACTTCTGGCTGGGCGAGACCATCGCCAACGCGCCTTTCGTTCACTATCCGAATGAAAAATGGTTCCCTTTAACCGACGATGACGAAGTACCGGAAGGCCTGCTGGATGCCCGCCTGCGCGCATTCTACGATCCTGACGATCAGTTAACCGCCAGCATGCTGGTCGATCTGCAGTCAGGTAATGACGATCGCGGCGTCTGCGGTTTGCCGTTCACCCGTCAGTCAGATGGCGAAACGGTCTATATTCCGATGAATATCATCGGCAACCTCTACGTTTCTAACGGAATGTCCGCGGGCAACACCCGCAACGAAGCCCGCGTTCAGGGCCTCTCGGAAGTGTTCGAACGCCATATTAAAAACCGCATTATCGCTGAAAGTATCAGCCTCCCGGAGATCCCGGCGGAGGTGATGGCGCGCTATCCGGGCGTGGTTGAATCCATCAACAAGCTGGAGGCCGAAGGTTTCCCGATTTTCGCTTATGACGGTTCGCTCGGCGGCAAATATCCGGTTATCTGCGTTGTGCTGTTTAACCCCGCAAACGGCACCTGTTTCGCCTCGTTTGGCGCGCATCCTGATTTCGGCGTGGCGCTGGAACGTACCGTTACCGAACTGCTGCAGGGCCGCAGCCTGAAAGATCTCGACGTCTTCACGCCGCCAACCTTTGATGATGAAGAAGTCGCCGAACATGCGAATCTTGAAACGCACTTTATCGATTCCAGCGGCCTGATCTCCTGGGATATGTTTAAGCAGGATGCCGACTACCCGTTCGTGGACTGGAGCTTCTCCGGCACCACGGAGGAAGAGTTCGCCACCCTGATGGCTATCTTTAAACAAGAAGATAAAGAAGTTTACATCGCCGATTACGAACACCTTAGCGTCTACGCCTGCCGGATAATTGTTCCGGGCATGTCTGATATCTATCCGGCGGAAGACCTCTGGCTGGCGAATAACAGCATGGGCGCACCTCTGCGGGAAACGATTCTTTCTCTGCCGGAAAGCGAATGGGAAAAAGAAGATTATCTGGCGCTTATCGAGCAAATGGATGATGAAGGCCTTGATGATTTCACCCGTGTGCGCGAACTGCTCGGTCTGGCGACCGGTAAAGACAACGGCTGGTATACGCTGCGCATTGGCGAGCTAAAAGCAATGCTGGCGCTGGCGGGCGGCGATCTCGAGCAGGCCTTGATCTGGACCGAGTGGACCATGGAATTTAATGCCTCAATCTTTAGCGCCGAACGCGCTAATTACTACCGCTGCCTGCAAACTCTGCTGCTGCTGAGCCAGGAAGAGGAACGTCAGCCACTGCAGTATCTCAACGCTTTCGTACGCATGTACGGCGCCGATGCCGTTGAAGCCGCCAGCGCCGCGCTTAGCGGAGAAGCACCGTTCTATGGGCTGCAGGCAGTAGACAGCGATCTGCTCGCTTTCCCGGCTCACCAGTCGCTACTGAAAGCCTACGAAAAGCTACAGCGCGCAAAAGCTGTATTCTGGGGTAAATAAGCTCACTTTACTGCCTGAATCACCGTATGATGAGGGGGCAAATAGGCCCCCTTTTTTTATGTTTTCCACAACCCGCAACCAGGTTGTAGCCATAAAGTTAATTAGTGGTGAGAAATAATAAAATGGTGCCGCAAATATTGTTAATATTTAATAAAAATACCCCATTTTAATTAACCGAAAAACGGGGGTAAAATGAAAATAATCAACATTATTTGTAAAATTTAAAATTTATTTTTTCGTTAAAAATCAAATAATTAGATATAAAAAACATCAATTCCACACACTAAAAGGGCCTATAGTTCCGGTAGGATATGATCTACATCAAATTCCCTTCTATAATGCTTTGTTAGTATCTCACCGCCAACTTACATAAAGAGAGAGTTAGTGTGAAAGCTGACAACCCTTTTGATCTTTTACTCCCTGCTGCCATGGCGAAAGTCGCCGAAGAAGCAGGTGTCTATAAAGCGACAAAACATCCGATAAAGACGTTTTATCTGGCTATCACCGCAGGTGTCTTCATCTCTATCGCTTTTGTTTTCTATATTACCGCGACAACCGGCACGGCCGGGATGCCATTCGGGGTTGCCAAACTGATTGGAGGCATTTGCTTCTCACTGGGTTTGATTCTCTGCGTTATATGCGGTGCCGACCTGTTTACTTCAACCGTTCTTATCGTTGTGGCGAAAGCCAGCGGAAGAATAACATGGGGTCAGCTGGCTAAAAACTGGCTAAACGTCTATGTTGGTAACCTGGTTGGTTGCTTACTCTTTGTATTGCTGATGTGGCTTTCAGGCGAATATATGACTGCCAACGGTCAATGGGGACTTAACGTTCTGCAAACCGCCGACCACAAAATGCACCATACTTTTATTGAAGCTGTGTGCCTGGGTATCCTGGCAAACCTGATGGTCTGCCTTGCGGTATGGATGAGCTACTCCGGCCGTAGCCTGATGGATAAAGCCATGATTATGGTTTTACCGGTGGCAATGTTTGTTGCCAGCGGGTTTGAGCACAGTATCGCGAACATGTTTATGATCCCGCTGGGTATCGTCATTCGCGACTTTGCGAGCCCGGAATTCTGGACCGCAGTTGGTTCAACTCCGGAAAGTTTCTCTCACCTGACCGTCATGAACTTCATCACTGATAACCTGATTCCGGTAACAATCGGGAACATCATCGGCGGTGGTCTGCTGGTTGGGTTGACATACTGGGTCATTTACCTGCGTGGCGACAACCATCACTAAGGGTTGTTTCAGGCAGTAAATAAAAAATCCACTTAAGAAGGTAGGTGTTACATGTCCGAGCTTAATGAAAAGTTAGCCACAGCCTGGGAAGGTTTTGCGAAAGGTGACTGGCAGAACGAAGTCAACGTCCGCGACTTCATCCAGAAAAACTATACCCCGTACGAAGGTGACGAGTCCTTCCTGGCTGGCGCAACTGAAGCGACCACCAAGCTGTGGGACACCGTAATGGAAGGCGTTAAACAGGAAAACCGCACTCACGCGCCTGTTGATTTTGATACTTCCCTTGCGTCCACCATCACCTCTCATGACGCTGGCTACATCGAGAAAGGTCTCGAGAAAATCGTTGGTCTGCAGACTGAAGCGCCGCTGAAACGTGCGATTATCCCGTTCGGTGGTATCAAAATGGTAGAAGGCTCCTGCAAAGCGTACAATCGCGAGCTGGACCCAATGCTGAAGAAAATCTTCACTGAATACCGTAAAACCCACAACCAGGGCGTGTTTGACGTTTACACCAAAGACATCCTGAACTGCCGTAAATCTGGCGTTCTGACCGGTCTGCCGGATGCCTATGGTCGTGGTCGTATCATCGGTGACTACCGTCGCGTTGCGCTGTACGGTATCGACTTCCTGATGAAAGACAAATACGCTCAGTTCGTCTCTCTGCAAGACAAACTGGAAAGCGGTGAAGATCTGGAAGCAACCATCCGTCTGCGTGAAGAAATCTCTGAGCAGCACCGTGCGCTGGGTCAGATCAAAGAAATGGCGGCTAAATATGGCTGCGATATCTCTGGTCCTGCTACCACCGCTCAGGAAGCTATCCAGTGGACCTACTTTGGTTACCTGGCTGCCGTTAAATCTCAGAACGGCGCGGCAATGTCCTTCGGTCGTACCTCCAGCTTCCTGGACATCTTCATCGAACGTGACCTGAAAGCCGGTAAAATCACCGAGCAAGACGCTCAGGAAATGATTGACCACCTGGTCATGAAACTGCGTATGGTTCGTTTCCTGCGTACTCCAGAATATGATGAACTGTTCTCCGGTGACCCGATTTGGGCAACTGAATCCATCGGCGGTATGGGCGTTGACGGCCGTACTCTGGTAACCAAAAACAGCTTCCGTTTCCTGAACACCCTGTACACCATGGGGCCGTCTCCGGAGCCGAACATCACCATTCTGTGGTCTGAAAAACTGCCGCTGAGCTTCAAAAAATTCGCTGCAAAAGTGTCCATCGATACCTCTTCTCTGCAGTATGAGAACGATGACCTGATGCGCCCAGACTTCAACAACGATGACTACGCTATCGCTTGCTGCGTAAGCCCGATGGTTGTTGGTAAGCAAATGCAGTTCTTCGGTGCTCGCGCTAACCTCGCGAAAACCATGCTGTACGCAATCAACGGCGGCGTTGATGAAAAACTGAAAATGCAGGTTGGTCCTAAATCTGAACCGATCAAAGGCGACGTTCTGAACTTCGATGAAGTGATGGACCGCATGGATCACTTCATGGACTGGCTGGCTAAACAGTACGTCACTGCGCTGAACATCATCCACTACATGCACGACAAGTACAGCTACGAAGCCTCCCTGATGGCGCTGCACGACCGTGATGTTATCCGCACTATGGCATGTGGTATCGCAGGTCTGTCCGTTGCTGCTGACTCCCTGTCTGCAATCAAATATGCGAAAGTTAAACCGATTCGTGATGAAAACGGTCTGGCTGTCGACTTCGAAATCGAAGGCGAATACCCGCAGTTTGGTAACAACGACTCTCGCGTCGATGATATGGCCGTTGACCTGGTTGAACGTTTCATGAAGAAAATTCAGAAACTGCACACCTACCGTAACGCTATCCCGACTCAGTCCGTTCTGACCATCACCTCTAACGTTGTGTATGGTAAGAAAACTGGTAACACCCCAGACGGTCGTCGCGCTGGCGCTCCGTTCGGACCAGGTGCTAACCCGATGCACGGCCGTGACCAGAAAGGTGCAGTTGCCTCTCTGATCTCCGTTGCTAAACTGCCGTTTGCTTACGCGAAAGATGGTATCTCTTATACCTTCTCTATCGTTCCGAACGCACTGGGTAAAGACGACGAAGTTCGTAAAACTAACCTCGCAGGCCTGATGGATGGTTACTTCCACCACGAAGCGTCCATCGAAGGCGGTCAGCACCTGAACGTCAACGTCATGAACCGCGAAATGCTGCTCGACGCGATGGAAAACCCGGAAAAATATCCGCAGCTGACCATCCGCGTATCCGGTTATGCAGTACGTTTTAACTCCCTGACTAAAGAACAGCAGCAGGACGTTATTACTCGTACCTTCACTCAGACCATGTAATGGTATTGACTGAAATCGAACTGTAAAAAGCGTACAATAAAGGCTCCACGCAAGTGGGGCCTTTTTAGCAATACCTTCCTGTCCCAGTCTCTTTTGTCCGCTGTCTATACTTTATGGATAACAGCCAAAACAGACTTAACACAGCCGGTTTGAGCTGTGCATGCACAGGCCCCGGACGGGCCGAATCTGGAGATATCACCGCAATGTCAACAATTGGTCGCATTCACTCCTTTGAATCCTGTGGCACCGTCGATGGCCCGGGGATCCGCTTTATCACTTTCTTCCAGGGCTGCCTGATGCGCTGCCTCTATTGCCACAACCGCGATACCTGGGATACCCACGGCGGTAAAGAGATTACCGTTGAAGAGCTGATGAAAGAGGTGGTGACCTATCGCCACTTTATGAACGCTTCCGGCGGCGGCGTAACGGCATCCGGCGGCGAAGCCATTCTGCAGGCCGAATTTGTTCGCGACTGGTTCCGCGCCTGTAAGAAAGAAGGTATTCATACCTGCCTCGACACTAACGGCTTTGTGCGCCGTTACGATCCGGTTATCGATGAACTGCTTGAAGTGACCGATCTGGTGATGCTCGATCTCAAGCAAATGAATGATGAAATTCACCAGAACCTGGTTGGCGTCTCTAACCATCGAACGCTGGAATTTGCCCGCTATCTGTCAAATAAAAACATCAAAGTCTGGATCCGCTACGTGGTGGTCCCTGGCTGGTCCGACGATGATGATTCCGCGCATCGCCTGGGCGAGTTTACCCGCGATATGGGCAACGTCGAGAAAATTGAACTGCTGCCGTATCATGAGCTGGGCAAACATAAATGGGTGGCCATGGGCGAAGAGTACAAGCTGGATGGCGTCCATCCGCCTAAAAAAGAGACCATGGAACGCGTGAAGGGAATTCTGGAACAGTACGGTCATAAAGTGATGTACTAAATTTCCCCACCCGGTAGCGCAAGCGCTACCGGGTTTTTGCCAAACTATGATAAGCATCAGGACATAAAGTATTCCGACAGCTTATTTGCCACGCTTTCAATAGAGAAAATGCGCTTCTGATGCGCTTTACGGTATTCCGCATAGCGTTCATCCTGCTCTTCCAGCGCGCTGAGGATCCGGTCGGCCACCATCATGGCGCCGGCAATTTCCGCAAATCCTGACTCCCCCTCCCCCTGTAAAGCCACCGCCGCCTGAAGATTCCAGTCAGATAAGCGGGCTAACGGCGCGAACGTCCCCCGCGTCAGCGACAATATTTTCACGCCCTGCTGCTTTGCCAGGGACAGGGACTGCATCATATCCGCCGAGGCCTGTTCAGTATGCACGACGATAATGCCGGTTTTTTGGTTATCAGCCAGCAACGGCATCGCCGCCGGATAAGAGCGATCGACAAAGCTGGCCGCCTTACCCATATTGATTAAATTCATTTGCAGGAATAACGCGACCGGCACTGCCGTGCCCACGGCATAGATAGCAATGCTGTTCAGGGCGTTAAGCCAGTCAGCTGCGGCTTTCAGCTCCTGGTTATCCACGATAGCATTACTGTCGCGAATGCTCGCCAGCACCGGCGCAATCTCTTCGTTCTCGTTGATACCGTTGTCTTCCGAACGCGCGGCGCCCTGCTCCATCGCCAGCGCGGTTCTGAAATCCGAGAAACCTTTAAATCCGAATGCCCGACAAAAACGGGTGATACTCCCTTCACTGGTATCAATGGAGTCGGCCAGTTCTGAAATCGTGTGACGCATCACAAAGTCAGGATTTTCCGTAATAAAACGGCCAACTTTCTCCAGTATCGGGCTTAGCCCTGAAGCTCCATTTCTTATGCTTATCAACAAGTTATTGTCTATCTGGCTCATGTTTTGCCTTATTTGCTCAAAATGCAAACACAGTCACATCTTTCGTCCTGCTGCAAAGATAATAATTATTATCTCACACAAACAAATAAAAATAATTATTTTTACAAACAGGAGAACATCGAATGAAAGGTCTCATAGTCTGTCGTACCGGTATGGGCAGCTCCTTAATGCTCAAAATAAAAGCACAAAAAATCATCGACAAACACGGCTGGGATATCGAGCTGGAACACGACGTCCTCTCAGGCTTACGCACCTGGCGAGATATTGATTTTGTCATCACTATGCGCGATCTCACCGATGAAGTCGAAGCCGCCGGATTCAGAGCTGTCGGCATCACCGACCTGATGAACAGTGAAGAGATGGAATCTGCGCTCACCGACATCGTTCAAAGCAACTAACCTCTCCCGGAGGCAATATGGATTTCCTCAGATTTATTGTATTCGACATTCTGGGCGTAACCCCACTTTTAGTTGGCTTTATTGCATTAATCGGCCTGTTAATCCAACGCAAGCCGATTGAAAAAGTGCTTTCCGGCACTTTTAAAACCATCGTCGGCTTTCTGGTATTCGCCGGCGGCGCTGGTCTGGCGGTGACTTCCCTGGGTAACTTTCAGACCTTATTCAGCGATGGTTTTGGCCTGAAGGGCGTAATGCCGCTGGCTGAAGCGCTAACCGGACTGGCGCAAACCAAATTCGCCATGTGCGTTTCGCTGATTATGGTGATTGGTTTTGCCTGGAACCTGTTCTTTGCCCGCGTGACGCCGTTTAAATACATCTTTCTTACCGGGCA
Source organism: Klebsiella sp. K5-306 (assembly GCF_051835185.1). Taxonomy (NCBI): domain Bacteria; kingdom Pseudomonadati; phylum Pseudomonadota; class Gammaproteobacteria; order Enterobacterales; family Enterobacteriaceae; genus Klebsiella; species Klebsiella sp. K5-306. The sequence continues at coordinate 262,623 of NZ_JAIFJY010000006.1, read as the reverse complement.
ACATAACCTGTATCTCTCCGCGCTGCTTACCGTGACGCTAAAGGCGCTGGGCTACAGCGACATGACGACCATTATTGTCGGCTCGGTGCTGCTGGGGCTCGCCGCCTGCCTCTATCCGGCTATTGCGCAACCGTGGATGCGAAAAATTACCGGTAACGATGAGATCGCCATGGGGCACTACGTCACGCTGGCCTATGCCGCCTCCGGCTGGATCGGTTCTAAAGTCGGCGATCCTAAACAATCTACCGAAAAGCTGAATCTCCCCGGTTGGCTGGGGATCTTCAAAGATTACATTGTTTCAGTATCGATCTCGGTGAGTATTTTCTATTACATCGCCGCGCTCGCGGCCGGAAAAGCTGCGGTCACCGCAGCGGCCGGCGGCATGCACTGGCTGGTTTACCCGCTCTTTCAGTCGCTGACCTTTACCGCTTCTCTGTACATCATCATTACCGGCGTGCGCCTGCTGCTGTCAGAAATTGTTCCGGCCTTTCTCGGCATCTCGGAGAAGTTTATTCCTAATGCCAAACCCGCGCTCGACTGCCCGGTCGTCTTTCCCTACGCTCCAACCGCCACGGTTCTCGGATTTATCTCGTCTTTTGTCGGCGGGCTGGTGGTGATGGGTTTGCTGGCGATCCTCGGACAAACCGTCATTATCCCGGTCGCTATTCCCTACTTCTTCATTGGCGCCACCGCTGCGGTATTTGGTAATGCCTCCGGCGGCTGGAAAGGCGCGATTGCCGGAAGCTTCATCACCGGGATCCTGATCGGTATTGGCCCTGCGCTGATTTACCCGATTATGGAGTCCGTCGGTCTTTCAGGCACCAGCTTCCCGGAAACTGACTTCGTTGCCCTGGGTCTGGTCGTGTACTACATCGGTAAAATGCTGCCCTAAGAAGGAAAGAACATGAACATTGATGAACTGAAATCCCATGCGCTTGCCGCTCGCCGCGAGATAGTCACCATGATTTACGAATCCGGGATTGGCCATCCGGGCGGGGCATTGTCGATAATCGACATTCTTACCTGGCTCTATTATCAGGAAGTCGATCTGCAAGCCTCCCCGCGCTCGCGCGTGGTGATGAGTAAAGGCCACGCCGTCGCCGCGCAGTACGCCATGCTCTATCAAAAAGGAAAGATCGATCGCAGCGAGTTCCATACGTTCCGGCAGATCAACTCGCGCCTGCAGGGACACCCAAGCATTAAATCACTACCGGAGGTCGATGCCACAACCGGTCTGCTGGGTCAGGGGCTGTCGATTGCTTTTGGTATGGCGGCCGCCAAAAAGCGGCGCAACGATCCGCACCGGGTCTTTGCCATCGTTGGCGATGGCGAAATGCATGAAGGCCAAATCTGGGAAACCTTACAGCAGGCTGGTCACATGAAAATGGATAATCTGGTCGCCATCTTCGATTACAACGGCTTCTCTTCCCACGACCCCGTTAATGAAGTCGTTAATCTCGAGCCGCTGGCGGACAAAATCCGCTGCTTTGGCTGGCATGTACTGGAGCTGCACGATGGCAATGATATGCATCAGGTTGCCGATACCCTGATGCTATCCCGCCATCTGAAAGGCAAGCCGGTCGCCATCGTGGCGCACACGACTAAAGGTTCCGGCGTCAGCTATATGGAAAACAACGGCGACTGGCACTCAAAAACCCCGAGCAAAGAACAATTTCAGCAGGCAATGGAGGAGTTACAGTGATGAAAGCACCCCGTGATGAGATCGGTAAAGCCCTGATTGCGCTAAAAGAAAAAGGCTATCCCGTCGTTGTTATCGACAGTGATTTAGCCAGCTCTACCCGTACTGACCAGTTTCAGGCCATCTATCCTGAGGCCTTTTTCGAAATGGGCATTGCGGAAGGCTCCGCCATGAGTTTCGCGGTCGGCCAGGCGCTGGAAGGCTTTATGCCGTTCTATGTTAACTTTGCCATGTTCGTCACCGGCACCGCCTGGACCCAGCTGCGGCAGGCCTGCTACGCCAAAGCCAATATTAAACTCGTCGGTAGCCATCCCGGTATGGATGATGGACCTGACGGCGCTTCGCATCATGCGCTGGAGGATTTAGCGCTGACCCGCGTCCTTCCGGGGTTAACCGTCCTGACGCCAGCAGATGCGGAAGAAATCGCCGAGGCCTTCGAGCAGGCGGCAAAAATAAAGGGGCCCGTTTATATCCGCGTTGCCCGCGAACCGATGCCGGTTCGCGATAAAAGCGTCGTGCCGCGGGTGAGCGATATCGCCGCCATCGCCGATAGCGGCAATGATTTTGCGATTCTTTTTGAAGGGACGGTTCTGGAGCAGGCCACCGAGGGTTATGAAAAGTTAGTCGCCAGCGGCAAAAAGGGCAAGCTGATTCACGTCGCAACCCTTAAGCCCTTTAATCAGCAAGAATTTTATCGGCTGGTTAATGATTGTCCACTTATCGCTACGCTTGAAAATCATACCGTCAACGGCGGCCTCGGCGGGCTGATCGCGGAAACCCTGACGCAAAAGGCGCATCCGGCGCGCCTTACGCGGCTGGGAACGCAGGATACCTTTACCGAATCGGGTAACAGCAGACAGTTAAAAGCCAAATACGGCATTTCGGGAGAAGCGCTGTTTAATGCTCTACGCTAACCACCAGGCGAGCCGGTCAGATGGCGGTCGGCTCGCGCATAAAAGGAATGTGTATGGAAGAGACGCTGTTTTCCGCCTGTCAGTTCACCAGCCACTGCCTGAACTGGCGCAGCGCTGTTCAGCTCGCCTGCCGCCCGCTAGAGCAACAGGGGAAAATTACCGCCGGGTATGCCGGTGCGATTATCCACGCCACAGAGCAGGATGGCCCCTGGTATATACTGAGCCCGGGATTTGCGCTACCGCATGCGCGTCCGGAAGCGGGCGTGCTGAGCAAAAATAGCGCGCTTTCGCTGCTTTGCTGTAGCGAAGCCGTTGATTTCTCGGATCATCCCGGAATTCGGCTGATAGTCATACTGGCGGCGGCAGATAGCGAACAGCATATTCAGACGATCCAGCGGTTAGTCTGCTGGCTGGATGAGGGGGAGAGACTTCAGCGATTCAGCACGGTGCAAAGCCAGACCGAGTTTGCCGCGCTTCTTGCTTCGCATTAAACCATAGCCAGGGCGTGCCCTGGCTATGTTCTGCATAAATCAGGCGTGCGCCACCGGCGTAGGATGGTGGCCCGCTTTGCGCAGCAGCGTCAGCAGATAGATGAATGACACGCTGGCGATCATGATAAACAGCAGATTATCAGAGAAATTCTGCATCAGCATCGCGGTAAGGGTCGGCCCAAGCAGGCTACCCACGGTATAGCTCATTAAGAGCGCCTGGTTCATCGCCACCAGCTGATGACGCTCCACTTTTTCACAGGCCCAGGCCATAGCTACCGGATAGAGCGTAAAGCCGGATGCCCCCAGCACGAATAGCGCCGGCGCCATTGCGGCCTGGCTTAACATTGCCAGACAGCCGAGGATCACCACAAATACCTGAACGCGCAGAACCAGCAGACGCCCGTAGCGATCGGCGAGACGGCCAATCGGCCACTGCCCAACGATACCCGCGCTCACCATTACCGCCATCCAGAAGCCAATGCCGGAATCGCTAACGCCCTGGTGGTTAAGCCATAGCGGCATCAGGCCATACAGCGAACCGAGAACGATGCCGGAAATAATGCAGCCGTTGACCCCATGGCGGGCCTGACGCAGCCGTAGCATTGGCCAGATACGCGCCGGTTCATGCGGTTCATCGGCCTGAGTCGCCACGCGAGCAAACAGCAGCGGCAGGATGGCCGCCAGAGCCAGCGCCGTCACCCACGGCAGAACGCTCATCAGATCCGTCGGCAGTTTGCTGACCATTAGCTGGCCCAGTACCGTGCCGACATAATAAATCATCATATAGGCCGCCAGCAGTCGACCCCGGCTCCGCGAAGTGCCGCTACAGACCAGCGCGCTCTCAACCACCACCCAAATCATCGCGCAGCCGACGCCGGCGATAAAACGCCAGCTGAACCAGCTCCAGAAGCCAATAGTGATACCAAGACCCACGCAGCCCACGGCAAAAATAACCGATGCCAGGTAATAGCTGCGGTTAAACCCCAGGCGCTTAATTACCCATCCGGCGAGCAACGTTCCCACCAGATTACCGGTAAAATAGGACGACCCCACCATTCCAACCTGCCAGGTCGGCATATTTTCATGGGCGAGCCAAAGCGGGACGAGCGTATTTAAAACCGCTATCGCCAGAGTCAACAGAAGCAGGCCACAGAGCAGCATTTGCACTGGCCGGGTGTAGATGGTCATGGATATAAACCGTGATGGAGTTCAGATTTCGTGCGCATCATGCCACTGCTGAAAACATTGTCAATCTACCTGAAATCAGGCCTGACGCGGTTTGCGGGGGAACGATTGAAGTTTTTTATCCAGCGGATCGTCAACAGAATAGTTATTTATATTATTCCATTGTTTTTATTAATTTATTAAAAAAAAGCGGTGGGAATATCAGTAGAAATATTTCATGAATCGACCGCACTTTTTATCGCGCCAGAAATCATAATTCTGGCGCGATAAAGGACGATTAGCTGGCGATTGCCATCCCGACGGTCATATGCAGGCCATAGAAGACGCCGCGGCCGATCGCTTCGCCAACCAGCACCAGCGCAAATGCCAGCCCCAGAAGCGGCAATGCGGGCTGATAGCCTTTGAGCTGCGGAGCTATCCAGCATACCAGCGCCAGCACCAGAGCCACCACGCGCCACGCCATCAGCGAACCATAGTTCGGCACCAGCGCCGAGGCCTGCTGGATAGAGCTATGGATTGTTGTCAGCTCCTGACCCTGCATCAGCACCACGGTCACGCTCACCACCAGCGCCAGCAGAGTCACCGCCGGCAGCAGGCGCATCGCCCAACCGTTGACGTCCGCAAAGCGCAGCAGCAGATACCCCAGCAGCGGACCGCCGATAAACATCGTCAGGAAAAAGCTCAGTGGCGTCCAGACCGTGTACCAGGTGGGCACCGTATCGATGGTGTTATAGACGCGGACCATCATCCAGACAAAGATGATCCCGAGCACCATGGTAATAACCAGCCAGAGGTGACGCAGTCCCGCGGGTAGCTTATTCACCACCGCCAGCAGCCAGCCAATGCCGCCGACGGCAAAGAACAGCGCACCGCTGGCGATTTCGTTGCTGAGCGATGAAGCCCCCACGCGATTAAGCGAGTTAAAAGCGCGCATCGGCGACCCAAGATGCAGAGTCGAGGCAATAAAACCTACGCCCATCAGCACCCACAGGCCAAACATACTTCGCACCACGCGCTGCTGCTGTTCACGCGTTAAATCGCCCTTTATTAGCGCCAGAGCCAGTACAATAAATCCGCCCACGACGCACTGACCCAAGACCGTGAAAATAATCAGCGGCCATTCATGCCATCCACTCCCCATCTCACACCTCCTTCGGGTTAGCCAGGTAGCCGGTGGTATCTCCACACGGTCGGCTGTTGGCATTAGGTTTAATCACAATGCTCGGCTTAGTGAAATGCGCCGAAGGCAGCGGCGCGACGGCAGCCAGCTGACCGTGTTTTTTACGCAGATCTTCAATCGGGCCGAAATCCAACGCGCGCAGCGGGCAAGATTCCACACAAATTGGTTTTTTGCCGTCGGCGACGCGCTCGTGGCAGCCATCGCATTTGGTCATATGGCCTTTTGTCGCATTGTACTGCGGTGCGCCGTACGGGCAGGCCATATGACAGTAGCGACAGCCGATACAGACATCTTCATCGACGACAACAAAGCCATCTTCACGCTTGTGCATCGCTCCGCTAGGGCAAACTTTAGTGCAGGCAGGATCCTCACAATGGTTGCAGGCGATAGAGAGGTAATAGGCAAAGACGTTTTGCTGCCATACCCCGTTATCCTCCTGCCAGTCGCCGCCGGCGTATTCGTAGATACGACGGAAGCTGACTTCCGGCGTAAGGTTTTTATAGTCTTTACAAGCCAGTTCGCAGGTTTTGCAACCGGTGCAACGGGCGGAATCAATAAAAAAACCATATTGAGTTGTCATCGGTTACTCCTTACAGCTTTTCAACCTGGACGAGGTTGGTATGCGATGGATTGCCTTTCGCCAGCGGCGACGGGCGTTGGGTGGTCAGCACGTTGATGCTGCCAGCCTGATCCACGCGGCCTGCGTCCGGGTTATACCAGGCCCCCTCACCCAGCGCGACCACGCCAGGTATCATTCTCGGGGTCACTTTGGCTTCGATATGGACTTCACCACGATCGTTAAAGATGCGGATCCGATCGCCATTAGCGATGCCGCGCTTCTGCGCATCCAGCGGGTTGATCCACATCTCCTGACGGCAAGCCGCTTTCAGCACGTCAACGTTGCCGTAGGTGGAGTGCGTACGGGCTTTATAGTGAAAACCGGTGAGCTGCAGCGGATACTTTTCAGCCAGCGGATCGTCATAGTTTTCAAACCCAGGGCTGTAGATCGGTAGCGGGTCGATGACATCCTGTTCTTTAAGCTCCCAGGTCGCCGCAATTTCCGCCAGCTGCGCAGAGTAAATTTCAATTTTCCCTGACGGCGTCGTTAACGGATTGGCGGCGGGATCTTCACGGAAGGCTTTATAGGCAACGTGGTGACCTTCCGGATCGCGCTGCTTGAAGATTCCCTGCTTACGGAATTCATCAAACGGCAGCAGTGCCGGGATCGCTTTACGGGATTGTTCATAGAGATGACGCAGCCACTCTTCCTGCGTGCGACCTTCGGTGAAGCGTTGCTCAACGCCCATGCGCTTCGCCAGTTCGCTGGTCATTTCATAAATGGTTTTGCACTCAAAGCGCGGCTTGATGGCCTGGTCGGCAAAAATCACGTAGGACATGTTGCCGCAGGAAGCATCCAGCGCAAAATCCATCTGCTCCGAGGCCGTACAGTCCGGCAGCAGAATATCGGCATATTTTGCTGAGGAGGTCATATGGCAATCAATGACCACAATCATTTCGCACTTCTTGTCATCCTGCAGGATGTCATGGGTGCGGTTGATTTCTGAGTGCTGGTTGATAAGGCAGTTACCAGCATAGTTCCAGACCATTTTGATAGGGACGTCAAGCTTATCTTTGCCGCGCACGCCGTCGCGCAGCGCGGTCATTTCCGTACCGCGCTCAATCGCATCGGTCCACATAAACATGGAAATACTGGTTTCCACCGGATTATCCAGCGTCGGCATGCGTTCAAAAGGCAGGGAGTAAGAACCTTCACGCGCGCCGGTGTTGCCGCCGTTAATCCCGACGTTACCGGTTAAGATCGCCAGCATTGAAATTGCACGGGATACCAGCTCACCGTTGGCATGACGCTGCGGGCCCCAGCCCTGAGAAATATAGGCAGGTTTAGCGCTGGCGATTTCGCGCGCCAGCTGGACGATACGCGACTGGGGAATGCCGGTAATCGTCGCCGCCCACTCAGGGGTCTTCGCGATACCGTCTTTGCCCTGACCGAGAATATAGGCCTTATAGTGGCCATTGGCTGGCGCTCCTTCCGGCAGCGTTTTCTCGTCATAGCCTACGCAGTACTTATCGAGGAAAGGTTGATCAACGAGGTCTTCAGTAATCATCACCCACGCCAGCGCGGAGACCAGAGCGGCGTCGGTTCCCGGGCGAATCGGGATCCACTCGTCTTCGCGTCCGGCACCGGTGTCGGTATAGCGTGGATCGATAATAATCAGCCTGGCGTTGGATTTCTCCCGCGCCTGTTCCAGGTAATAGGTTACCCCGCCGCCGCTCATTCGGGTTTCCCCGGGGTTGTTGCCAAACAATACGACCAGCTTACTGTTTTCGATATCCGACGGGCTATTGCCATCGGCCCAGCCACCGTAGGTATAGTTCAGGCCAGCGGCAATTTGCGCGGTGGAGTAGTCGCCATAATGGTTGAGATAGCCGCCGCAGCAGTTCATCAGGCGGGCAATCAGGGTTTTTCCCGGTGGCCATGAGCGAGTCAAAGTTCCGCCGAGGGTACCCGTTCCATAGTTCAGATAGATAGACTCATTACCGTACTCTTTTATCAGGCGCTGCATATTGCTGGCGATAGTATCAAATGCTTCTTCCCAGCTGATGCGCTCGAATTTGCCCTCGCCGCGCTTGCCCACGCGCTTCATCGGATATTTCAGGCGGTCCGGGTTGTAGACGCGTCGACGCATCGAGCGGCCACGCAGACAGGCGCGAACCTGATGCAGGCCGTCGTAGCTATCATCGCCGGTATTGTCTGTTTCAACATATTTGATCTCACCATCGACCACATGCATCCGCAGCGGACAGCGGCTACCGCAGTTAACCGTACAGGCGCTCCAGGTAACGGTTTCGCTGGTGGGACTCAGGCTATCCGCAGCGTGGGCAATGCGCGTGAAGGGTAAGGTAAAAGCGCTGCTGGCCATTGCCAGCCCGCCAATCGCCGTGGTTTTCATTAAACCACGCCGGCTCACCTCGGCAGCCAGTAAAGCATCGGGGGTTTTGGTTTTCATAGATACTCGCTTTGGTTGCTCACAATTAACTTAAAGCCGCTATATAGTTTTATATATAACGAAATTAGACTTTATTAGTTTTTTATGCTGGTTAATCCAAAGGGAGTATCTGCGTATTCGCGAAGTCGATTATTGCCCGGTATCAAGAAGGGGGTAAAAAAAAAGCGCCCGCAGGCGCTTTTGAGAAAAGAGTCGAAAAATCAGCCGATAAATTCAAGGCCGCGCATATACGGACGCAGCACTTCCGGAATTTCAATGCGGCCATCCGCCTGCTGATAGTTTTCCATCACCGCGACCAGCGTACGCCCAACCGCCAGGCCAGAACCGTTCAGCGTGTGTACGAGGCGAGTTTTCTTGTCAGACTTGCTGCGGCAGCGCGCCTGCATACGACGCGCCTGGAAATCCCACACGTTGGAGCAGGAAGAGATTTCACGATAGGTATTCTGCGCCGGTACCCACACTTCCAGATCGTAGGTTTTGCACGCGCTGAAGCCCATGTCGCCAGTGCACAGAGCCACTTTACGATACGGCAGACCCAGCAGCTGCAGCACTTTCTCGGCGTGACCGGTCATCTCTTCCAGCGCGACCATGGAATCTTCCGGACGCACAATCTGCACCATCTCAACTTTGTCGAACTGGTGCATGCGGATCAGACCACGGGTATCACGGCCGTAAGAGCCCGCCTCAGAGCGGAAGCACGGCGTATGGGCGGTCATTTTGATCGGCAGATCGTCTTCATCAATGATTTCATCGCGAACCAGGTTGGTCAGCGGGACTTCCGCCGTTGGGATCAGCGCATAGTTGCTGCTGTCGGCTTCTTCTTCCAGCGGACGGGTATGGAACAGGTCGCCGGCAAATTTTGGTAGCTGACCAGTGCCGTACAGCGTGTCCTGGTTAACCAGATACGGAACATAGTTTTCGCTGTAACCGTGCTGTTCAGTATGCAGATCCAGCATAAACTGCGCCAGCGCGCGGTGCAGGCGTGCCAGCTGGCCCTTCATGACCACAAAGCGAGAACCGGTCAGCTTCACGGCGGCGGCAAAATCCAGCCCTCCGTGCATTTCGCCCAGCGTGACGTGATCGCGAATGTCAAAATCGAACTCGCGCGGGGTTCCCCAGCGGCTGACTTCAACGTTATCGTTTTCATCGCGACCGGCCGGTACGTCATCATGCGGGATGTTTGGAATAGCCAGCGCAATATCGCGGATTTCCGCCAGCAGCGCGTCCAGCTCGGTCTTAGCGGCATCAAGCTGCTCACCGAGCTTGTTCACTTCCAGGCGTAATGGCTCAATATCTTCCCCGCGCGCTTTCGCCTGGCCAATGGATTTCGATCGGGAGTTACGCTCCGCCTGCAGGTTTTCAGTTTGAACCTGCAGAACTTTACGACGCTCTTCCAGAGCGCGAAGTTTATCTACATCCAGCTTAAAGCCCCGGCGTGCCAGTTTTTCTGCGACTGCGTCTGGCTCGGTACGCAGCAGATTGGGATCGAGCATGCTTATCCTGTGCTTATCGAATTAATAAAGAAAAATGGCCGCAGAGCGCGACCACGGAAATAGTGTGACAACCTTACCGCAACGCCTCAATTATCGGTAGCGTTTTATCGGGCTATTTTGATCCTGTTCGGTTAACCAGGCGAGCTTTTCGCCTATTTTGCCCTCCAGCCCCCGGTTTGTCGGCTGATAATAGCGCGTTTGCGCCATTTCCTCCGGGAAGTACTGCTCTCCGGCGGCATAAGCATTAGGTTCATCATGTGCATAGCGGTACGCCTGCCCGTAGCCCATCTCTTTCATCAGCTTCGTGGGGGCATTGCGCAAATGTACCGGGACGTCGTAATCGGGACGTTCGCGCGCGTCGGCCATTGCCGCTTTAAAGGCGGTGTAAACAGCGTTGCTTTTGGGCGCACAGGCAAGATAAACAATGGCCTGAGCAATGGCGCGTTCACCTTCCGCCGGTCCGACGCGGGTAAAGCAGTCCCAGGCGGAGATCGCAACCTGCATCGCGCGCGGATCGGCATTGCCTACATCTTCAGAGGCAATCGCCAGGCAGCGGCGGGCAACGTAGAGGGGATCGCCGCCGGCGGTAATAATCCGCGCGTACCAGTAGAGGGCGGCATCCGGCGCGCTTCCGCGGACCGATTTATGCAGCGCGGAGATTAAATCGTAAAAGCGATCGCCTTTGTTGTCGAAACGCGCGCTGCGCTCGCCGGCAATTTCGGTCAGCAGTTCAACCTGCAACACGCGATTGCCGGAGGCGTCGGTTTCAGCCATATCGGCCATCATTTCCAGCGTATTCAGCGCCCGGCGCGCATCACCGTTGACAAGGTCAGCGATGGCCTTGCGCGTCTCGTCCGGTAGTACAATATTTTGCCCACCGTAGCCGCGCGTTTTGTCGCTCATGGCCTGATTAAGAACCTGTTCGATATCGTCGCTGGTCAGCGACTTCAGCAGATAGACGCGCGCGCGGGATAGCAGTGCAGAATTGAGTTCAAAGGAAGGGTTTTCCGTCGTCGCGCCGATAAAGGTGATAGTTCCATCTTCGATATGCGGCAAAAAGGCATCCTGCTGGCTTTTATTAAACCGATGGACCTCATCGACAAACAGGATCGTGCGGCGACCCGCATTGCGGTTTTGACGCGCGCGTTCAATGGCCTCGCGGATCTCTTTCACTCCGGAGGTAACCGCTGAAATACGTTCAACGTCGGCGCTGGCGTAGCGCGCAATGACCTCAGCGAGGGTGGTTTTTCCCGTTCCCGGCGGCCCCCAGAGAATCATCGAGTGCAGGTGCCCGGCTTCAATCGCCCTCGGTAAGGGTTTACCCGGCGCCAGCAGGTGCTGCTGGCCAATGTACTGCGCTAAATTTTCTGGCCGCATACGGGCGGCCAGAGGTTGAAACGCGTTATCGGAAAAATCGAGCGACAGGTTGCTCACGTTCGCCTCTATTTACGTTGATCGTCCACCGTAACCCCTTGCGGCGGCGTAAAGGTGAACTTAGATGCATCCACGGCACCATTTTGTTGCGATTTCAGCTGATAGCTGCTGCGTTGATCGTCCTGTTCCACGGCGCTGAATTGATGAATCGTACCGTCACGACCCACGTTGATGGTGAACTGCTTAAGATTACCGCTGCCGTTTTTCGGAGTCAGAACAAAATCGTCACCGTTCTGCTTAATGTTGTAGTTTTGCCAGTCGCTGGCCTGATTACGGGCAATCAGCATAAACGGCGTATTGCTGGTCGCGTCTTTTAACCAGGTGGCGGTGGCCTGCTCAACAAACGGATTGTAAAACCATAGCGTTTTGCCATCAGAAACCAGCACGCTTTCATCTGGCTGAGTCATGTGCCAGTTGAACAGATTTGGCCGCTTGACCCAGAGATCACCCTGCCCGTCCTGAACGGCATTACCGCTGCCGTCGGTGACCTTCTGCGTAAAACTGGAGTGGAAGCTGCTCACTTTATCAAGGCGGCTTTTTAAATCGCTGGCGGCATCCGCCCATACCTGGCTGACAACCAGACCGGACAGTAATGCACAGGTGATTGCGAGTTTTTTCATTATCATTCCTTTATGTGCGTCACTCCCGACGCGGGAGCCTCTTCTGCCAAATTTAGACCCGCTAACGGCGGCTAAACAGCAGAAAAGGCTGATTTTCACTTATTTACCCAGCTTAGCGGTTACTCGAAGGGCGGCGGAGCCAGCACTTCACGGTTACCGTTATGACCCTGCTCGCTCACAATACCCTGGGCTTCCATTTGCTCAATAATACGCGCGGCGCGGTTATAGCCAATGCGGAACTGACGCTGTACCCCAGAAATGGAGGCTTTGCGTTTTTCCGTCACAAAATTCACGGCCTGATCGAATAGCGGATCGAGCTCTTCCCCGCCATCGTAGCCACCGCCGCCGCCTTCGCTTTCGCTGTCGGAGGTGATGCCATCGACATACTGCGGACGACCGCGCGCTTTCCAGTCCTGAACGACAGCGTGAACTTCCTCGTCGCGCACAAAAGCGCCGTGCACGCGCACCGGAATCGTCGAGTTAGGCGCGGAGTAGAGCATATCGCCCATCCCCAGCAGAGATTCCGCACCGCCCTGATCGAGGATGGTACGCGAGTCAATTTTACTCGAGACGGTAAAGGCGATACGCGTCGGGATGTTGGCTTTGATGAGGCCGGTAATCACGTCAACCGAAGGGCGCTGAGTTGCCAGCACCAGGTGGATACCCGCGGCGCGCGCTTTCTGCGCCAGACGGGCGATCAGCTCTTCCACTTTCTTACCAACGGTCATCATCAGGTCGGCAAATTCATCGACCAGCACCACGATATAAGGCTCTTTTTTCAGTACCGGATGGGTTGCATCCATACTGTCGCCAGGCTTCCAGTACGGATCCGGAATTGGCCGTCCCATACGCGCGGCTTCGGCAATTTTCTCGTTGTAACCCGCCAGATTACGCACGCCCAGCGCAGACATCAGCTTATACCGACGCTCCATCTCGTTAACGCTCCAGCGCAAAGCGTTGGCGGCGTCTTTCATATCCGTCACCACCTCGGTCAACAGATGCGGTATGCCTTCATAAACCGACAGCTCGAGCATTTTCGGGTCAATCATGATGAATTTCACATCTTCCGGCTGCGCTTTGTAAAGCATGCTCAGGATCATGGCGTTGACCCCAACAGACTTACCGGAACCGGTAGTACCAGCCACCAGCAGGTGCGGCATTTTCGCCAGGTCGGCGGTTACGGGTTCGCCCGCGATGTCTTTGCCGAGGACCACGGTGAGCGGTGAAGGATTGTCGCGGAATTTCGCGTTATCCAGCACTTCGCGCAGGTAAACGGTTTGCCGTTTTTTATTAGGCAGCTCCAGGCCAACGTAAGGCTTACCCGGAATAACTTCGACTACGCGCACCGCCGCTGTGGACAGGGAACGGGCCAAATCACGCGACAGGTTGGAAATACGCGCCGCTTTCACGCCCGGCGCCAGGTTAAGCTCAAAGCGAGTGATTACCGGGCCCGGTGAGTAGTTCACCACGTCGGCTTTAATGCGGAAATCGGCCAAGCGAGCTTCAACCAGACGCGCCATCTGCTCAAGCGCAAAGGTATCAATCGGCTCAACTTCAGCCGGGGGCGGCGTAAGCAGGTCGAGAGACGGCAGCAGCGTCGTCGGCTTCTGCAACGGGCGACTGTCGCCATTGCGCATCAACAACGGATGAATGAGACTCTCCTGCGGCTGTGGGGCCGGCTGCTGCGGGGCGTGCCCCTGAGAAGCATGCTGCTGCGGATAGCTGCCAGCAGCCTGCTGCGGCATCTGCGGATGTTGAGCCGGCTGATGCTGCGCGGATTGATAAGCCTGGTGCTGCACATTTTGCGGTTGCTGAGGGGCGTGCTGATGCGGCATCGGCTGCGGCACGGGCTGCGAATGCTGGACCGGCTGCTGATACTGCGGAGCAGGCTGCTGCACTTCCGGCAATGGCGTGAAGACAGGCTCGCTCGGCGCATCGTCAACTAACGTTTTCATTGGCGAGAATTCATAGTCAGCCGCAGAGAACGGATGCGATCCCGGCGGCTGCTCGCTTGCGTAGCGCTGTTGTTGAGATGCGGCAAACTGACGAGCCAGCTCGGCTTCAGCAGCGGAATCGTCATCTGCAGTTTCATCTTCGGCAGCGTAGCTATCACCATAGCGCTGATTTTGCGCAGCGGCGAACTGACGCGCCAGCTCTCCCTGCTCGAGCTCTGCAACTTCCTCGTCAGACAGCGAATCATCATAGTGCTGATGCTCAGCCTGACGCGCGCGCTCTTCGGCTAACCGCTGCGAAGGCAGCTTGATCCCGTAGGAGGCAAGTTCCCGGCGGGTGGGAACCCGAACGCGATTTGGACGAGGTAATTTCGGGCCAATGCCTTCTTTTACCTGCGCGCGAGGACCGCCCGAAGCCGGGCTAAATAACGGCGCAGCGCCGGATGCGGCAGAAGCGGTTGAGGCCGCGGCGGCGCTAGCTGCAGCCGCACCCGTTGCCTGATGGACCCCGGCCGCCAGTGCGCTCACGGCGGCAACATCTCCCGCCGGTGAAGACGGAGGCGTGATGGGTTTTGTCGCCACCGGACTGACGGGTTCAGGAATCGGCTGATACCAGGCGGCAAGCTGCTCGCGTTCACGCGCGCGTTTCTCTTCTACTTCTTCAAAGTAATACATCGGCGGACGCTGAGGCTTCACCTCCTCTTGCGGAGGCTCAGGCTCAACGGGGGCAGCATAGGGATCGGGCTGGTGCACTGGCGCCTGTTCCGGCTGGTACGCATGCTGCGGCTGCGAGAACGGTTCCGGCTGATAAGCTGGCTGCTGCACCGGAGCCTGCTCCGGCTGGTACGCGTGCTGTGGCTGTGCGATCGGCTCCGGATGATAAGCTGGCTGCTGCACCGGAGCCTGTTCCGGCTGGTACGCGTGCTGCGGCTGCCATACCGGTTCCGGCTGATAAGCTGGCTGCTGCACCGGAACCTGTTCCGGCTGGTACGCGTGCTGTGGCTGCAAGAACGGTTCCGGCTGATAAGCTGGCTGCTGCACCGGAGCCTGTTCCGGTTGGTACGCGTGCTGCGGCTGCAAGAACGGTTCCGGCTGATAAGCTGGCTGCTGCACCGGAGCCTGCTCCGGCTGATACACGTGCTGCGGCTGCGCGATCGGTTCCGGCTGATAAGCTGGCTGCTGCATCGGAGACGGCTGCGGCTGGTACGCATGCTGCGGCGGTGTCACTGGTTCGGGCTGATAGACTGGCTGAGCGTCGTACCCTGGCAGTGGTTCAGCCCATGCCTGTGGAGCAGCGGTATCCTGCGCGGCCACTGCTACCGGATCGGCAATGCTATGGCCGTTCAACAGCGGATCGTATGGGTCAAAATCGCCAGGGCGTGCCGCGCTGACTCCGGAGAACAGAACGTCATCGGCATTGGCCGGACGCGCTGCGCTGGAACCTGAAAAGAGCACATCATCAGCGGCAACAGGCGCACCGCTGGCGCTATACTGAATCTCATCTTCCGCATCATCCATCCGCTTACCGGAGAACAGAGCGGCATCAGTTTTACGCCCCATCGGGTTAGCGAATTTTTCGGCCAGGCGCTGGCGGCGGGCTAAGGCGCTGCGTAGAATCCGCGCGCGTCGAGAACCCTGCGGCCTGGCGGGTTCATCATCGTCATATTCTTCTTCATCATCTTCATATTCCCCTTCATCAACCCAGGTGTCGTCACGACGGGTACGGTTGCTGGCAAACGTGAGAACAGAGAGAATCACACCGCCGATTTTTTCGGCGATGCTGACCCAGGACCAGCCGGTAAACAACGTCAATCCGGCCGCCCAGATGCAGAGCAGCGCGATTGTGCCGCCGCTGCTGTGCAGCAGAGGTTGCAGGGTGGTGCTCAGCAGACTGCCGATCACCCCGCCGGAGGCAAAGTACCAGATATCATCAGCGTTGATAGCCGCCAGCCCGCAGGACGTGAGAATCAGCGCCAGCGCACCGATCAAACGCAGCGAGACGGCGAAATAATCGATGTACTCGTCGTTTTCCTGATGACGCCAGGCAAACCAGCAGCCGCCGATAATAATGACCGGAATGGTGTAAGCCATTACGCCAAAAATGAAAAATAGCGTATCGGCTAGCCATGCTCCGGGCGTACCGCCTATGTTATGAATAGGCTCGTGCCACGCCGTTTGCGACCAGCTAGGATCCGAGGGATTAAAGCTGAGTAAGGCCGCCATCAACCAGATGGCAAAAAGGGAGCAAAGAATGAGTAATGCCTCAAGGAGACGGCGCCCGCTACTCAGCTTTGTGAACTTGACTTCTTTGTCTTCGGTGTATTCCTGGCTCAAGAAAGGCTCTCCAGGTATCAGGCTGTTTCCTGCCTTCAGCTAAAACGGACAACAGTGCCGGGTCTCCCCGGCACTGTTGCTGTATGGATTAACAGGAGTGTAATCAAACTACGTCGATTTTGCACCTGTTCCGTGTTAGCGCGTCTTAATTACCAGACGATTACTTTGCTTGACTTCTTCCATTACCACATAGGTACGGGTGTCGTTTACGCCCGGCAGGCGCAGCAAGGTCTCGCCCAGTAGTTTACGATACGCAGACATATCCGGCACGCGGGTTTTCAACAGGTAATCGAAATCCCCGGAAACCAGATGACACTCTTGAATTTCTTCAAGTTTTTGCACAGCGGAGTTAAATTGCTCAAACACATCCGGCGCGCCACGATTCAGAGTAATCTCAACAAATACCAGAAGTGATGCATCCAGATAATGCGGGTTGAGCAGCGCTGTATAGCCCTGAATAAAACCCTGTCTTTCCAGTCGACGCACGCGCTCAAGGCAAGGCGTCGGAGAAAGTCCCACCCGTTTAGAAAGCTCGACGTTGGAAATACGCCCGTCTTTTTGCAATTCATTCAAAATATTACGATCAATGCGGTCGAGATCTTTGCCAGGGCGCTTCTTGCTATCTACCATTATTATTGTCTCTCTGTATTCCTTCCCTACTCCTGTTCCGACTCTGAGCCTTCACTGCCAGAGTCCATCCTGTCATTACCCTTACGACGATGGGTAACCCAGGGGTACGTGAGAAGCCCGTTGCCTGACGGCAGTCACCGACATCACGCATGGCGTCTGTCCACACCATGCGTAGATTTCGCTAACCCGGATAAAAATGGCATTTGCGTGCATTAAAATTCGCCACACGCTAAACACTGCTTTTCTTCTTCCATGAATGTTTTCGCAAAAGCACAGGGGATTGTCAAAGCAAAACATCGATTTTTAGTACAAGATGCCAGATATTCATTATCCTCCCCCGTTGATTCTCATGTTTTCCTCTTATAATTGTCCCCCTGACAGTAGAATTAGTTATATTCTTCGTTCGTTAAATCGCCAATTAATCGGCAGCTTCTATTACACATATCGTTAACAAAACTGCCACGCTCTTTTTTTACGTCCACAAATTCCCTACAATCCAGCGCATGTATGCTAATAAATTACGAGGATCTCATGGGCACGGCCAAACACAGTAAACTGCTTATTCTTGGTTCTGGACCTGCGGGATATACCGCTGCGGTCTACGCAGCGCGCGCAAATCTGCAGCCGGTACTGATTACCGGAATGGAAAAAGGCGGCCAGCTGACCACCACCACGGAAGTGGAAAACTGGCCAGGCGATCCTAACGATCTGACCGGACCGCTGCTGATGGAGCGCATGCACGAACATGCCACCAAGTTTGAGACCGAAATTATTTTCGATCATATTAACAGCGTCGATCTACAAAACCGTCCGTTCCGCCTGACTGGCGACAGCGGTGAATACACCTGTGACGCCCTGATTATCGCCACCGGCGCATCAGCGCGTTATCTGGGGCTTCCATCAGAAGAGGCATTTAAAGGCCGCGGCGTTTCTGCCTGCGCCACCTGCGACGGTTTCTTCTATCGTAACCAGAAAGTTGCCGTCATCGGCGGCGGCAATACGGCTGTTGAAGAGGCGCTGTATCTGTCCAACATCGCTTCCGAAGTCCATCTGATCCACCGTCGTGACGGCTTCCGCGCGGAAAAAATCCTCATCAAACGCCTGATGGATAAAGTGGAAAGCGGCAACATCGTGCTGCATACCAACCGCACCCTCGAAGAAGTAACCGGCGATCAGATGGGCGTGAGCGGCCTGCGCTTGCGCGATACGCAGAATGCTGACAATGTTGAATCCCTGGACGTTGCCGGGCTGTTCGTTGCTATCGGGCATAGCCCGAACACGGCGATTTTTGCCGGTCAACTTGAGCTGGAAAACGGCTACATTAAAGTTCAGTCCGGTATCCACGGCAACGCCACCCAGACCAGCATTCCTGGTGTCTTCGCTGCGGGTGACGTGATGGACCATATCTATCGTCAGGCGATTACCTCTGCCGGAACAGGCTGTATGGCTGCGCTGGATGCAGAGCGTTATCTGGATGGTTTAGCCGACGCTTGCAAATAATCTTTACAAGTCAGTAACAAAGGTAAAGAAGGCGACGAAAAGTCGCCTTTATTTTTGCCCCGTTGTAACATTGCCGTGCCCAAAAAACTCATAACTACACCTGCTAAGCGCGCAATGAATAAAACCCGTCAACAAGAGTTAACCCGTTGGTTAAAAGATCAAAGCATTATCTCCCGTCGCTGGTTGATGATTTCCCGTCTCCTGGGCGTCGTTAGCGGCCTGCTCATCGTTGCTCAGGCCTGGTTCCTGGCGCGGATCCTTCATCGCATGATTATGGAAAATATTCCCGCCACGGCGCTGCTGCTGCCTTTTGTGTTACTGGTGCTGGTCTTTGTGCTGCGCGCCTGGGTTGTCTGGCTGCGTGAAAGAGTGGGTTTTCAGGCGGGCCAGCATATCCGCGTTGAGATTCGCCGCCAGGTTCTGGATCGCTTACAGCAGGCGGGGCCGGCATGGATACAGGGGAAACCCGCAGGCAGCTGGGCCACGCTGATCCTTGAGCAGATCGACGATATGCATGACTACTATGCTCGCTATTTACCGCAGATGACGCTGGCGGCCAGCATTCCCTTACTGATCGTCATCACTATTTTCCCCATCAACTGGGCCGCAGCGCTGATTCTGTTGGGCACAGCGCCGCTTATTCCTCTGTTTATGGCGCTGGTTGGCATGGGAGCGGCCGATGCCAACCGACGTAACTTTCTCGCTCTGGCGCGCTTAAGCGGCCATTTTCTCGACCGCCTGCGCGGTATGGAGACGCTGAGAATTTTTCATCGCGGTCAAGCAGAGACGGATAACATACGCGAGGCTTCTCAGGATTTCCGTCAGCGAACAATGGAAGTGCTGCGTCTGGCGTTTCTCTCCTCCGGCGTGCTGGAATTTTTCACCTCGCTCTCGATTGCGCTGGTAGCCGTTTACTTTGGCTTTTCCTATCTGGGAGAGCTCAACTTTGGCCACTACGGCGCCGGAGTGACGTTGATGGCCGGTTTCCTCGCGCTGATTCTGGCCCCCGAGTTTTTCCAGCCGCTGCGCGATTTAGGCACCTTTTATCATGCGAAAGCGCAGGCTATTGGCGCCGCAGATAGCCTGAAGACCTTTATGGAAACGCCGCTGGCGCAGCCAGAACGTGGGGAAAAAGTATTAAGCGATAATGAAATGATTAGCATCGAAGCCCGCAACCTGCTGATCAAATCCCCTGAGGGTAAAGTGCTGGCCGGGCCGCTGAATTTTTCCCTACGCGCTGGCGAGCGCGTGGTACTGGTTGGGCAAAGCGGCTCCGGCAAAAGCTCGCTATTGAATACGCTAACAGGTTTTCTTCCCTTCGAGGGCTCGCTCAAGGTCAATGGCGTTGAGTTAAAGAGTCTGGATGCTGACCGCTGGCGCCGTCTCCTGTGCTGGGTAGGGCAAAATCCGCAGCTGCCGGCGGTAACGCTGCGTGACAACGTCCTGCTGTCCTGCCCTGATGCCACCGAAGCACAGCTACAGCTTGCGCTGGATAAAGCGTGGGTCAGCGAGTTCCTCTCCCTTCTGCCGCAGGGTATTAACACGCCTGTCGGCGATCAGGCCGGTCGCCTGTCGGTCGGGCAGGCTCAGCGTGTCGCCGTCGCGCGGGCGCTGTTGGTACCCTGCCGCCTGCTGCTGCTGGACGAACCCGCAGCCAGCCTGGATGCCCATAGTGAGCAGCGCGTGATGCAGGCGCTGACCAATGCATCAACGCAGCAAACCACGCTAATGGTTACCCACCAGCTGGAAGGCCTTGCGAACTGGGATGCAATCTGGGTGATGCAGGATGGTCAAATTGTTGAACAAGGCAGTTATTCGCAACTGGCGACCGCAGGCGGCCCTTTTGCAACCCTGCTTGCTCATCGTCAGGAGGAGATTTAAATGCGCGCATTATGGCCTTACCTGGCGCTGTACAAACGACACAAATGGCTGCTGCTGCTCGGTATCGTGCTGGCGATCGTTACGCTGCTGGCCAGCATTGGCTTATTAACGTTATCCGGCTGGTTCCTGTCGGCATCGGCCGTTGTTGGCGTAGCGGGCATCTACAGCTTTAACTATATGCTGCCAGCCGCGGGCGTACGCGGCGCGGCGATCATTCGCACCGCTGGCCGTTATTTTGAGCGTCTGGTCAGCCATGACGCAACCTTTCGCGTCCTGCAGCATCTGCGGGTATTTACCTTCAGCAAACTGCTACCGCTCTCCCCCGCCGGGCTGGCGCGTTTTCGTCAGGGTGAACTGCTTAACCGGGTGGTTGCAGATGTCGATACCCTGGATCATCTCTATCTGCGCGTCATATCGCCGCTGGTAGGCGCGCTGGTGGTAATTCTCGTCGTCACCGTGGGGCTGAGCGTACTGGACGTTACTCTGGCTCTGACCCTGGGCGGGATTATGCTACTTACCCTGCTGGTGATGCCGCCGCTGTTCTATCGCGCCGGTAAGCCCGCCGGTGAAAGCATGACTCATTTCCGCGGGCAGTATCGCCAGCAGTTGACCTCATGGCTGCAGGGGCAGGCGGAGCTGATGCTGTTCAACGCCAGCGATCGTTACCGGCAGCAAATGGAAAAAACCGAAGCGCATTGGCTGGATGCGCAGCGTCGCCAGGCGGAACTGACGGCCCTCTCCCAGGCGCTGATGCTGCTGATTGGCGGAGTGGCGGTTATTACTATGCTGTGGCTCGCCTCAGCAGGCGTTGGCGGCGATACTCAACCGGGCGCGCTGATCGCGTTGTTTGTCTTCTGCGCGCTGGCGGCGTTTGAAGCGCTGGCGCCGGTAACCGGCGCATTTCAGCATCTGGGGCAGGTGATCGCTTCCGCAAAGCGCATCACGCAAATTACCGAACAAGAGCCGGAAGTCGCCTTCACTCAGGGCGAAAGCCAAAAGCTGGATCGCGTTTCGTTGAGCTTAAATCAGGTTACCTTCAGCTATCCGCAGCAGCCCTCCCCTGCGCTGGAGAAAATATCATTGCAGATCGAGGCCGGAGAGCATATCGCCATCCTGGGACGAACAGGCTGCGGTAAATCGACGCTGTTACAGCTGCTGACCCGTGCCTGGGATCCTGCGGAGGGAGAGATATTACTCAATGATCAGCCGCTGACGCAGCTTAACGAAGCGACGTTGCGCCAGGCGATGAGCGTCGTGCCGCAGCGCGTACATCTGTTCAGCGCGACCCTGCGCGACAACCTGCTGCTGGCTTCTCCGGGGGCCAGCGATGCCCGGCTTGCAGAAACGCTTGAACGCGTCGGTTTAGCCAGGTTGCTGGAAGATAGCGGCCTGAATAGCTGGCTGGGAGAAGGTGGTCGTCAGCTTTCCGGCGGCGAGTTGCGCAGGCTGGCTATCGCTCGCGCCCTGCTTCACGATGCGCCGCTGATGCTGCTGGACGAACCTACTGAAGGCCTTGATGCGACGACCGAAAGCCAAATACTTGATTTACTTGCTGAAGTTATGCGTGAAAAAACCGTGCTGATGGTAACTCATCGTCTGCGCGGGCTGGCGCGGTTTAATCAGATAATAGTCATGGACAACGGAAAGATTATTGAGCAAGGTAGTCACGCAGAATTGCTGGCTGAACAGGGGCGTTACTACCAGTTTAAGCAGCGTCTGTAGGCTACTATTGAATCATTGCCTGATGCGTTGAGGTAAAAATGCGGCTGGTTCAGCTCTCTCATCATTCCATCGCCTTCCCCTCCCCGGAAGGCGCTTTGCGCGAACCTAATGGTCTGTTAGCGCTGGGCGGCGATCTTAGCCCGGCGCGGTTACTGATGGCCTATCAGCGCGGTATTTTTCCATGGTTTTCGCCCGGTGACCCAATTCTCTGGTGGTCCCCCGACCCGCGAGCGGTACTGTGGCCGGAGAAATTCCATCTCAGCCGCAGTATGAAGCGTTTTCATCAGCGCTCCCCGTATCGCGTAACGTTGAATCACGCCTTCGGTCAGGTTATTGAAGGCTGCGCCGATCATCGTGATGAGGGAACATGGATAACGCAGGGTATTGTTCAGGCATACCATCAGCTACATGAGCTGGGGCACGCTCATTCTGTTGAAGTGTGGCAGGAAGAGGAATTAGTGGGTGGCATGTACGGCGTTGCACAGGGGGCGCTGTTTTGCGGAGAATCAATGTTCAGCCGAGCCGAGAATGCCTCCAAAACCGCACTACTGGTCTTTAGCCAGGCGTTTATGCACGATGGTGGAAAATTAATCGATTGCCAGGTGCTAAACAAGCATACGGCTTCGTTGGGCGCAGTGGAAATTCCTCGCCGCGATTATCTCGACTATCTCTCCGTACTGCGGACGTATCGTCTGCCGGAGCGGTTCTGGGTGCCAAGGGTGCTATTTGCAGGAGAAGCATAAATGTTTTCAGCACATTTTTTGTCGGGATGTTATAATTGCGCGGTAGAGTAGCTTCTGCCCGTTGCCCCGCCGCCGTTTGGGAATAATAAGAGTCAGATAACGCCCATCGTTCTGTCACTCCCCCTTTACGTTTGCGCCTGTCGCCCGGTTTATCCGCGTGAATTACGGGCAATGCGCCAAAACTACTTCGGCGATTTGACGTAAAACTTTACATACTTGCTGAACTTCGGCATTATCTTGCCGGTTCAAAACTACGGTAGTGATACCCCAGAGGACTAGATGGCCAAAGAAGACAATATTGAAATGCAGGGCACCGTACTTGATACGCTGCCTAACACTATGTTCCGCGTAGAACTGGAAAACGGTCACGTGGTAACTGCGCATATTTCCGGTAAAATGCGTAAAAACTACATCCGCATTCTGACGGGCGACAAAGTGACTGTTGAGCTGACCCCGTACGACCTGAGCAAAGGCCGCATTGTCTTCCGTAGTCGCTGATCGTTTTCGCGCTTAACGCGCCAGATGCTGAAGGCCGGGATAATTCCCGGTCTTTTCATTTCTTTTATTCTCACGCCGCTTCCCTCTTCGGCTTTGACGGCCCTGTCTCTGCGCCCGTAACCGCCACGATCACTAAGCTGCCTGTACGGCAGTGAACAAACAGCAGAAGCAACAGCGCCAGGAAGAGCATTTATAAGCTGCCTGTACGGCAGAGAATGAAAGCTGCGGCCGGTATGCCGTGGTATCGGATTTCTAAGCTGCCTGTACGACAGTGAACTCGCCAACGCCCGCGGTAATTTCCTAGGCTGTCTTTCTAAGCTGCCTGTACGGCAGTGAACTGATGCTCTTGATGCTTCCGTTCGCGCTGGCATTTCTAAGCTGCCTGTACGGCAGTGAACAAGACGTTCGTTCGGCAGTAGCAGCGTTGCCGTTTCTAAGCTGCCTGTACGGCAGTGAACGGATGGGCTAACGAGGTTCGCATGCTTCGCCATTTCTAAGCTGCCTGTACGGCAGTGAACGCTTTGGGTAATCTGACCTGTTCCGTGTAACTTTTCTAAGCTGCCTGTACGGCAGTGAACTTCAGTTATCAGCAGTCTCGGACGCTGGATCTTTTCTAAGCTGCCTGTACGGCAGTGAACAGCGGGTTGCTGTAATCGATATGGATACCCAGTTTCTAAGCTGCCTGTACGGCAGTGAACGACCCGCTTCGGCGGGTTTTTTCGTTTCTGGATTTCTAAGCTGCCTGTACGGCAGTGAACGCTGTGTCCCCCCTGGCCTTAGGTCTCGTTGTTTTCTAAGCTGCCTGTACGGCAGTGAACCCCCAAGGCGGGACATGGAGAACCGGGCATAATTTCTAAGCTGCCTGTACGGCAGTGAACTGAAGCCTAACCACTACAACCATCTGATAAAAAAGCCAAAAAACGCCTTCCCCTCTTCACAACCCTTTTTCTGACCTTTATAAAATCACTGTCTAAAATCAATAAGATAGAGATTCATCATAAAAAAGGGTTTTAATTAGCGATTGAAAAATCGGCGCGAAAGACCGCGCCGGTTATGGTTTGTTTTAGCACTCGTCAAAAACTCTCACCAACATGCTAAAACCAGGGGATAGTCGCGATATGGCTCAGCCCATAGCTATTGAATGTTCCCGCGACGCGCTGCGCCAGCAGCTCACCGTGACAAATAAATAGCGGAAACTTCTGCCCATTTGAGAGGCTTTTCATATTCAACCAGGGGAGCGCTGTTGACTCTCCCCGCATGCTAAGCAATCGCTCATTTGCTTCATCCTGCGTCAGCAAGCCTTTTCTCATCGAGCGGCGCATCAGACGCTCGGGGCTGCTTTTTACCTGTACCCGACTGACGCAACGCCATCCTTGTATTTCCCCTACCGGCATTATCTGCCCACTCTGACAATAATCATTCAGCCCTTTACGCCAGAGCGTTTTTTCCAGCGCGCACAGTGTAGATTCATCACCATGTAAACGTAATAATGGCCCCGGCTTGATGGAAAACTCAGGAAAACTGACGCCAATATCCCCCTTGCCTCTGGCTCCTAAAGCGCGGTGTAGTTTGGCAAACAGTGCGGCCATAAGCATCTCTTCGCTAAATTCCGGGTCAGGCAGAACGCGAATATCCAGGAAATAGTCCATGGCAGCCCCTTATTCGCTTTTCTCACCGAATACACCACCCCGGATAAGAACCGCCATGACATAATGCTGCTGTTCGACGTCTGGCTTAATGCCTTTCGTCACCCAGCTATCCAGCAGAGTATAAAAATCCATCTTGTCCTTCGGCTGACGACAGGCCATACCGCGGCTGGTTACCGAGCCGTACGGCTCTACCGCAATCGCCCCCAGCTCATCGACTTTTGGATGCCAGGTATCGATAGTGCGCAGCGCATTGCCGATCTTCTGCGAGTGGATCCCGGCAATGCCCGCGACCTGATACAGCACGCGACTTTTACTACTGTTGCTATCCAGTACCAGCTCCTGTGACGGAAAGACCTCCTGCCCGGCGCCCAAACGTACCTGCGCCTCAACCGTTAGCATCACCCACGCCTGGCCACATAGCCCCTGTTCGATCAGCGCCGCAAGGGAGGCTATTTCCTCATCGTCCTGAGAGAATTCACGTAATGAATAATCGTGGCCATTGAATACCCACGCCTGCCCCTGCGCGCTCACGCTAACCTGAATCTGCTCAGCGCCAATGCGGTTGCGCCATAGAAAACGCCCATTTGCGAGGTTAGCCGCATAGCGACGAGCCAGTTCG
This sequence comes from Klebsiella sp. K5-306, assembly GCF_051835185.1. NCBI lineage: Bacteria > Pseudomonadati > Pseudomonadota > Gammaproteobacteria > Enterobacterales > Enterobacteriaceae > Klebsiella > Klebsiella sp. K5-306. Next base: position 237,050 of record NZ_JAIFJY010000006.1, on the reverse strand, counting down.
GCAAAACCGTGCTCGCTGATATAACCTTCGATCGTCTGCTGAATCGCATTCTGATAGGCCATATCATTACAGACCGATGGCGTCGCTAAGTTCCCCAGCACCCGCAGGGTGAATACGACTTTTAAGGTGTCGGCATCAGCGGGCAACGCCGCCGTGTCCACTCGTTGCAGATTCGCTTTTTGGATCTCGGCATCCAGCTTTGTTGCATCGCTGGCGATGGCATTTTTAAGCCGGTTCGAGATAGTTCCACGTACCGCTTTTTCCTTAATTTCGATCGGTTGCCAGCTATCGCCCAGCCAGTTCCCCGCATACATCATCGCATCGGAGGTGGCGAGCTTGCGTTCAAATGCCAGTACGGAAGCCGTTTTTACAGATACAGGAGCCTTTGCCATCGTTATGTCCTTATTCTAAATCGTCATCTTCGTTAAATATAAAATCATCATCAGCAACAGGCATTGCAGAACAGTAGTAGCCTGTATCGCTCGTGCGGTAGCGCCAGATAAGCGGCTCAAGGTCAGCTATACGATGTAACCCGCGCCATTCTCCAACGCCATAAACGGCCTCGGTAAAGGCGAACGGCGTTGTGGTATCGCGAACGTTGGCCACTTCTCCCGGCTGGTATAGACGGGAAATACGTTGATATCCGCACATCAGCGGCACCAGATACCCCGGCTTCGGTTTCGGCTGATACTCCCAGCTCACGCTATCCTCCGGTTCCTGCTGAACGGGCTGATATTTGATCGCCGCAAAGTCAAGCCACGCATCCAGTAAGCTGCTTTCCGGCCTCCGCTGCTGCAGCTGGCGATAGTGCTCCATCAACCACTCGCTGCGATCGCAGAGAGCAAAACCTGGCATCAGACGCCAGAGGATCTTACGCAGCGTTCTTTCATCATCAGGCGCATTAAATATCTGTGGCTCGCGCATCATCACGATACTTCCGCCCGCCAGTTTGTGGCTCTGGCAGAGCGTAAGCAGAGACGAACAGAGCGCCGCTTTGCCATATTCGCCATTGATGATTTCGCCCTGGCATTCAACAAGCAAAGAGACGGTAAGATGCATTCGCCCCTCTTCGTTAAAGGCAGCGGTTTTACCTTCTTTGGTCAGCGGATTACGAGTCAGCGCAAATTGATAGTCGCGCCCGGAGGAATAGGCCTGAATGTGGTGTTCATGATTAATCACCGCGCAGCCGGTGAAAGAGACGCCAAATTCGCTCACCCTGCGGGAAAGCGCATGAACATACCCTAAAAAGTGGGTAATAGCGGGGAATCCCCAGGTTAATCCTGCTACCGCATTTGCGTTTTCGATGCGAATATGGGGCAATAAAAGCAGATAGCTCATTTCAGCGCCTCCTGCACAATAGCTTCCATTTCCCGCATCCGTTGACTAAACAGACGCTGAGTTTGCCACTCACGGCGCTCGGCGATCCCCACATCGAGACGCGCTTTATTCAGGCGATAGTTCAGCCAGCGCGCGAAGTCATCCGCGACGCTTCGTTGCCAGTCGCCTTTTTCACGCTCAGAGCGGAATGTCTCGTCTGTTTTGCTACGCCAGGGATCGAGCCAAAGCTGCTGGTGGAGAGGTAAATCCGGGCTGTTAAGCGTCCATCCCTGCCACGCTTCCTGCTGGTACGTCGCTGCATGAAGAAATAGCAAATCAATCAGTTCATCAACATAACCCGCCCGAGCATTGCGGATATGGCGATTATTGTTATCAGTCTTCTCTTTAAGCAGAGAAACCATCCGGGAAACAGTGTCGGTTGCCGCTCGGTTAAAATCGCCGCGTAGTGCAAAGAGACTAGTCAGATTTTGCGGCGCCTTATCGAGCATTGTCCATTTTGGCGGCTGCGACGGCAGCAGCCAGACCCGCCCACCGCGCGAGCTGTTTAACGCCGAAATATTCTGCGGTTTAGTGCCGCCAAAATGCATTTCGGCAATATTCGGATAGCGCACATCGGGCTGCGCATGCCATTTGCCCGCCCGGCGAGCTTCACGCGCGGCTTTTGCTTGTTCGCCAAATCGTGCTGCCACCATTTTTTCATGCATCGCCTGCGCCAGCGAGGTGGCAAATAGCGGAGATAGCAGGTGATAGCCGCCATCGACTGGAAAGTAAATCTGTTTGGCAAGCTTATGCGAGGCGGGTTGAGCAGGCGTTAACGCATGAGAGAATCCTTCCATCCACAGTGCCAGCTGGGCGTCGTTTTCAGCAAAGCCCATCAGCGGACTACGATCGCCGCGTTTCAGGCAGGCCAGCAGCGAATCGCCGCCCACTTCGGTTTGCAGCAGTTTTGCCACGTCCAGAGCAGCCGCGTTGCCCACCGCATCCGCCGCCACGTTAGCCAGCACAGCTGTACTTAAATAACCCTCATCGCCCACCGTTTCGCGGTAAATGCTGCTGCTTTTTGAGTCACCGTGGGTAAACTTCGCCGCATGAGTGACAAGGCTGATTTGCCCAGCACGTCTTGCCGCATCCGTCAGCCAGTTGCGCGGCTGATACTTCACTTCAAGCTCCTGACGCTCCTGCGCGATAGCGCCGGCATCCTCGCCTTGAGCCAGCCGTTTCGCCGCCTCTTTTTCAAAGGCGTCTAATTTGGGCTGCTTTCGTGAAGCGATGTAGTCGATGATGAAGTGAGTCAGTGCTTCGGTTGTCATAGCTGCTCCTGACATTGTTAATAAATCTCCCTGTAAACACCCAGCCACGGGTGATAACTCCAGTCGCTGGTTGCATCCTCCTGACTATTTTCCGGCACCCGAATTTCGCCAAACAATGCGCCAACGCAGTCGATTTCAATTCCCTGCGCCTCTGCCTGCGCCAGCATCGCTTGCTGGTAATCCACTGTCCCCCAGCAGGTGACACCGTCGGCAAACTTCAGCAACTGCAACTTAAAATTGCCTGAGGGTTTGACGCTTCCGTCCTCAGCATAAAAAGCAAAGCAGGGCTCGCTATCTTCATCATTCATATGAAGGAAATAGGATTTCTCAGGCTGCGACTGGCGGAACGGCGTTTTACGCTGCATCCAGCCGCTCCAGCTAAGCGAGCGCCGCCACCAGTCCGCAGCAATCAACCGCTTGCTCTTACTGCTAAGTAATTCCTTATGAAGCCGCGCATGCTCCAGCGCAGCCAGCTTATTGTCGCCCTTAGCTGGCAAAATCCGCGGTAGCGCATTGATGGTCTGGTAATCCTGCAGCGGCAGTAGATTAAGCAAGTCGTGGTCGGATAAAAGATTGTCGCGATCTTCAAACCCGGGTTTGCAAAAGACCGGGGATAGTTTTCGTAACGCCCGAATATTATGGCTGAGGATCGCCAGGTTCTCGCTCTCGGGAAGCTGCCGACGATGGCGCTGGATACGGCCTGCAAACTGAATGATGGAGCGCATTGAGCTGGGTTCAATAATGCCCCAGCTGGCATCCCAGTCACGTCCGACCTCCATGACGGAGGTACCGAGCACGACGAAAAGATGATGCTTTTCCGGACGACTGCGCAACGCTTTTTCAATATCCGGATGCTGCCAGAGCCTGGCGGGCTGATGACGCATAAATGCTTGATCCAGTCTCGCTTCAATGGCTGACCGAACCATCAGCGGATGTCGACTGTGATAAACGCAGTAATGAATGCAGACGTCTTGCGGAGAGGATATCGCGAATAGCGCTTTCGCTACGGCGACCAGCGGATCGATATTGGCAAATCTCACCAACCCCATCGACACGGTTTTACCGTTGCTGTGCGGTTCGTTATGCGCCTGATGCAATGGCAGCATTTGCGTATGAACGGTTTGCGCAACCCGGCTAATCACATCTTCTACTGTACCAGGCTCCGAAGATAGGGAAGCGATACGGCCAAAATGCAGCCTGGGTTTCTCCGCCAGCATTTTTGCTCGCCGCTCAATAAACAGATTGTGCGCCTGACGGAAAGAGAGACCGTCAGCAATCTGTTCTGCGCGGGCGCCTTTCTCATCAAACCAGGCGCAACAAATATTGACGGGCCTGTCGCTGACCCCACATGACGCCTGCCATATTTTTCGCCCGGCCAGATAAGCGGCAAATAGCGCCTGGATAAGATCGGGCGGAAGCGTCGCGGATGAGAGCAGAACGCGGCTTCCCAGCATCCCGGCCCAGTTCACCAGGCGGCATACCGCATGAAGATCGTTGATATCAAAGTCGTCCGGCTCATCCAGCACCAGATCGCTGGTAAGCAGACGCAGCATGGCCGGTAGCTGCTTTCCACCACGTACACCCTCCGTGGCCGGGATCAGATGGTCAATGGTGGCAACCAGCACAGGCGAGCTGACCAGAGCAGAAAGCTTTGCATCCCCGCGTAACCATTTTTCCAGAATCCCTGCCTGGGTACTGCCCGCATAATGAACATAGTGCAGCTCCTCAGATAAACTCCCCTCAGAGGTACTGCCGCGGTCAGGCTCCTCTCTCTTCGTCGATTGCCATAATTCCTTCACCGCCCTCGAACCAACGAGCACCGCCAGGTCATCGTCATCCAGCTTCAGACGGCTGCGCAACGCGTCTCCCGTCTGCAATGTCAACGTCCGCAAGCCAAGGGCAATGGTAAAGCGACAGCCTTCCTGTTGATCTGCAAGCGCGTACATCACTCGCGCATTGGCAAAGGTTTTACCACAGCCGGTTGAAGCCATATTGACGCCAAAAAAACCGTTTTCCCTGCTCCGTTCACGTAGTGCGGAAGTTACGTCCCACGCTTTATTTTGCCAGTGAAAAAGCGGGTTTGCGGCCCGCTCACGAAACCCTTTATGTCGCGCAATCGCCGGTAGCGATGAACGAACGCGCATCAGCTGTCGGCCCAAAAGCAGCGCATGATGCGCTACGCCGCAGAGATGTTCATCCACTCGCTGTTTCAGCGCCCCGCTGCTGCGATCGCCGTTGGCCCACTGGCGATACTCCGGATCCTGCCATCCGGGCTGCGGATTGCTGGCGGAATAAAAATGATCGGCCAGCATCAGGCAAAAACGCGCCATATGTAGCGTAAATGGCTGGTCCATCTGGCCCCACTGGTTTAAAGCCGCGCTATTTCGGGCACGCCGGGTTATCTGCCGCGCCTTTTCTCGCCAGGTCATACTTTGCAGCGGCGTTCCCTGGGGGAAGGTCCAGACCTTATGAAAATCCGTATCCCGCCAGCTTTCATTTCTGTGATTTAGCGAATTCCAGCTGGCGTTAAGCTGAGTTTCCAGCCAGCTCTCACAATGATTGAGCAACGGTTCATTATCGCCATCCAAATTATCAGGCAGGCGGTGATGTGAAAGGATGAGCCAGGCAACGGCCCTGGCAAGCGGGGGAAGTGTGAGGAAAGGGCTATTGGAAAATCGCGGGTTGTCTTTAAGCAATCTGCCCAGCAGCTCAGTTTCATCAACTGGCGAAAGCGCTCCGAGCTTTGCCAGCCACCCATCGTCATCTTGATCGCCGACAAAGGCCTGAAACAGGCGAACCGAAATCCATTCATGCCGGTAAGGCTGATAAGTCTTTGGACTTTTCCCGGACAGGCTTTCCTGAAAGCCGCGGCCCGCTTTACCGAAATCATGAAAAAGTCCGGCAATCGCGGCCAGCAAAGCGATACTTTCACCACATTGCCAACGCAAACCTTCATCAGAAACCCATACCGAACGCGTGGTACGGTGAGTCGGCACTTTGCCTTGCGCATTAAAGCGGCGTGGATTTCCGACTATCCACATTAGCTCGGACTGCCCGCTCTTTTTTAGCCAGTGGCAGGCAACTGCCGTATTGCGACGAGCGGACTTGCGTAACAATTTGCGCAGTGTTGCCAGCCCTTCCATCGTTATGGTGGTTTGCCAGGCGCTGGTTCCAATCCGCTCAGCAAACCGATCGATAATGCGACAACTCTCTTCTCTGGCTTTTTTTGTGCATTGCGAAACGATCAGCACGTTCATTCTGCGCTCCCGCCCACTGCGGCAGCGGTTTCCTTAAGGGCGGCAATCATTAAATCGAGGGCATCTGACTGCTGGAAATGATTAATGCAGGCGTGTCTGAAATCTCTCTCATCATCCCCCTGCATGGCGGAGATAAATGCCTGAGGCATAATTAACGCATCTTTTATTAAATCGGCAAGGTCAAAGACCAGCCCTCCGCGCCGGGTTTTACCATGCATTACTGCCAGGCCGTGAGGAATGCCGGTAACCCACGCTGCCACCGCGGCAAGCCCGTATGCCAGATAGTTTCCCTGATCCAGAAAGCGATTTGCCAGATCCAGCCCTCCGCCACGCTTTGCTCGTTTAAAATCCCCATAACCGGAGGTCTGCGCGGCAAGTTTGTATAGCGCTTTGGTGAGCTGTGCTTCCTGAAGCATCAGCGCGGTATGGCTATCCGCCTCCGCCATACCTGAACGCGCACGTTCCGTTAATCCCAGCAGCTTTTCTTTATTGACTGGAAATAGCGACTCGCGCTGCATTCGGCTGCCGAGCCAGTGTTTTTCCAGTTGCGCGAGGCGAATATTCTGGAAACATTTCGCCGCTTCCAACCGCTTAATCTCCGTAAACCAGAATGAAACCCACCGCTGTAAGTACTCAGTTGGTCGATATTCGCTTTGCGGGGACAGCCAGGAAACGTCAATATCGACTTCATTAGCGGCATAAAGAGGCGTGCCATCCGTACCGCAAAAACCGACCATTACGCCCGCTCGGGCAAACTCACGCATTGCAGCCTGGCTAACGGAGGTTCCCATTCCCAACATAATAGCCGTTGTATTTGCTATTGGGATATTCCAGTAGAATGACTCTTTTCCCTCGCTCGTAACATATTCCACGCGGCCGCCGTTGACCTGAACCCGACACTTTTCCAGATAATAAATATTGGCGCGCTTCGAATGGAGAATCGTTTTTAAATCCGACGGGGCAATATAGTTCGCGGGCATAGTCACATCCTGTGGCTCAGTGTCGATAGCTGTTTATAAAAACAGTATATTAGAGGTAATACGTTGACATTCATCGCAAATTGCAAAATAGCCTATTATTTTGGCAAATTCTTTAAAATCGTTTTAGCCTGCACCGCAGTATAGGCAAGCTCTTTTCTAAGCTGCCTGTACGGCAGTGAACCTTGCCGATGTAGGGCAGTATGTGCTTGTCGATTTCTAAGCTGCCTGTACGGCAGTGAACATGCTCCTGACGCTCCTGTTGGGTCAATATTATTTCTAAGCTGCCTGTACGGCAGTGAACCAGTACGATTATTTCTTCGACAACGATTTCCATTTCTAAGCTGCCTGTACGGCAGTGAACGACAATAACAAACAGCTTACGGAATGGTTCGATTTCTAAGCTGCCTGTACGGCAGTGAACGATGCTATTTATGGCGCAGCTCTGGCCCGCTGTTTCTAAGCTGCCTGTACGGCAGTGAACATCGCGTGTTAGCGTAGCTGCACCCTGCATCATTTCTAAGCTGCCTGTACGGCAGTGAACAAACCCGGTTGATTAGGCCGGGTCTTTCCAAATTTCTAAGCTGCCTGTACGGCAGTGAACTGAACGAACGACACCCTACCATATTGTTATCATTGAAATTAATCAACAGCCCCTCTCTGCTACCATAATTTCACGCCAGATTTTCACTTTAATCAAATCAATAGCTTACAAAAGCGGAATAAAAAAGGGTTCAGGACATCGGCATAAAAAAACCGGCCCTGAGGCCGGTTTGACGTTTCACGCAAGCGACTTAATGTGCCGCTTCCGGTTTGTGCTTTTGCGCACTCTGGAAGGCGTAGGTCAGCGCGTTTTTCTCTTTGTCCAGCTCAACGATCACCTGACCACCGTCAACCAGTGAGCCAAACAGCAGCTCGTTGGCCAGCGGTTTTTTCAGGTTGTCCTGAATCACCCTCGCCATCGGACGCGCGCCCATGGCCCGGTCGTAGCCTTTCTCGGCCAGCCAATCGCGGGCTTCCTGGCTTACTTCCAAAGAGACGCCTTTCTGATCCAGCTGGACCTGCAGCTCAACGATAAACTTATCCACCACCTGATGGATAACCGTCGTGGACAGGTGATCGAACCAGATAATGTTGTCGAGGCGGTTACGGAACTCCGGCGTAAAGATCTTTTTGATCTCATCCATCGCATCCGGACTGTTGTCCTGATGGATAAGGCCAATCGATTTACGCTCGGTTTCACGCACGCCGGCGTTGGTGGTCATCACCAGCACCACGTTGCGGAAATCCGCTTTGCGGCCGTTGTTATCGGTCAGCGTACCGTTATCCATTACCTGCAACAGCAGGTTAAAGACGTCCGGATGCGCTTTTTCAATTTCATCGAGCAGCAGTACCGCGTGCGGATGCTTAATAACCGCATCGGTCAGCAGCCCGCCCTGATCGAATCCGACGTATCCCGGAGGCGCACCAATTAAGCGGCTGACGGTATGACGTTCCATATATTCGGACATATCAAAACGCAGCAGCTCAATACCCAGCGACTTCGCCAGCTGTACAGTAACCTCGGTTTTACCCACCCCGGTAGGCCCGGCAAACAGGAAAGAGCCGACAGGTTTGTGCTCATGGCCAAGCCCGGCGCGCGCCATCTTGATCGCTTCGGTTAAGGCCTCAATCGCTTTATCCTGGCCAAAGACTAGCATTTTCAGGCGATCGCCAAGGTTTTTCAGCGTATCGCGGTCGCTGCGGGAAACGCTCTTCTCAGGAATACGCGCAATTCGCGCCACCACGGACTCAATATCCGCCACGTTAACCGTTTTCTTACGTTTGCTCACCGGCATCAAGCGCGCGCGCGCGCCGGCTTCGTCAATCACGTCAATCGCCTTATCCGGCAGATGACGATCGTTAATGTATTTCACCGCCAGTTCCACCGCCGCACGTACCGCTTTCGCGGTGTAACGCACGTCGTGGTGCGCTTCATACTTCGGCTTCAGACCGTTAATAATCTGCACCGTCTCTTCCACGGAAGGTTCGGTGATATCAATTTTCTGGAAACGACGCGCCAGCGCACGATCTTTCTCAAAGATGTTGCTGAACTCCTGGTAGGTCGTCGAACCGATAACCCGGATTTTACCGCTGGAAAGCAGCGGCTTAATCAGGTTAGCGGCATCGACCTGCCCGCCGGAAGCCGCGCCCGCACCAATGATGGTGTGGATTTCATCAATGAACAGAATACTGTTGGTATCCTGCTCCAGCTGCTTAAGCAGCGCTTTAAAGCGTTTTTCAAAATCGCCGCGGTATTTAGTGCCAGCCAGCAGCGAGCCAATATCCAGTGAATAGATAGTGCAGTCGGCCATCACTTCCGGTACGTCGCCCTGCACGATACGCCAGGCGAGACCTTCGGCAATTGCGGTCTTACCGACGCCGGATTCCCCCACCAGCAGCGGGTTGTTCTTGCGACGGCGGCACAGAACCTGAATAGCACGTTCCAGCTCTTTCTCGCGGCCGATCAGCGGATCGATACCGCCTACGCGGGCAAGCTGGTTGAGGTTGGTGGTGAAGTTTTCCATACGATCCTCCCCGCCTGCTTGCTCTTCACTGCTGCCAGGCTGGCTTCCGCTGTTATCGGAAGACTGGCTCGGCTCGTCTTTGCGCGTACCGTGAGAGATGAAGTTCACCACATCAAGTCGGCTGACTTCATGTTTACGCAGCAGGTATGCCGCCTGAGACTCCTGTTCGCTGAAAATCGCGACCAGAACGTTGGCGCCGGTCACTTCGCTGCGACCGGATGACTGGACGTGGAAAACAGCACGTTGCAACACGCGCTGGAAGCTCAGCGTCGGCTGAGTGTCGCGCTCTTCTTCCGTTGCAGGCAGTACGGGTGTGGTCTGTTCGATGAAGGCTTCAAGTTCCTGACGCAGCGCGACCAGGTCCACTGAACACGCTTCAAGCGCTTCGCGGGCCGAAGGGTTGCTAAGCAGCGCCAGCAACAAGTGCTCGACGGTCATGAACTCATGACGGTGCTCGCGCGCTCTGGCGAAAGCCATGTTTAAACTGAGTTCCAGTTCTTGATTGAGCATAGGCACCTCCCCCAAGTTTATTGCCTGCATTCAGGCTTTTTCTAGCGTACACAACAACGGATGTTCGTTCTCCCTCGCGTATTGGTTCACCATCGATACTTTGGTTTCCGCGACTTCAGCGGTAAACACCCCGCAAATCGCTTTACCTTGATAGTGAACCGTCAGCATCAGTTGCGTTGCACGTTCAACATCATAAGAAAAGAATTTTTGTAACACGTCAATAACAAACTCCATTGGAGTGTAGTCATCATTGACTAATATCACTTTATACATAGATGGCGGTTTTAGCGCATCTTTAACTTCGTCCTCGATTAGCTGATCGAAGTCCAACCAGTCTCTCTTACTCATCGTCAGTGTTCATCATCGGTTGCTGTTGCCAACAGGCGGTGGCCTGTCGATGACCAGAGGCTATGCACATCACAAATCTACAATAGATCATAGATAATTATCATCTATTACTTCCATCCGCGATGTCTGTCACATTCCCCGGCAATAGCGTTAACTGCTTCAAATTTTGACGCATTTTTCACCGTCCCCGGTCGTCAATCGCTTGACGCATTTCCTGATTTCTCTAAATTGTAGTGGCGAGAGTTGGCGAGCAAATGAACAACTCGTCACTCCACTACCGGTTCATTCCATCTTACTTATAAGATTTACGAAGGATGTCGAAGTATGGAAATGGGTACTGTTAAGTGGTTCAACAATGCCAAAGGGTTCGGTTTTATCTGCCCTGAGGGCGGCGGCGAAGACATTTTCGCCCATTACTCGACCATCCAGATGGATGGTTACAGAACGCTAAAAGCCGGACAAGCGGTTCGGTTTGATGTTCACCAGGGGCCAAAAGGTAATCACGCCAGCGTGATCGTCCCTGTTGAAGCGGAAGAAACAGAAACAGCCGCATAACTCTTTTGCTTCATTGTGTACATCCCGCCAGTAAAATGCCAGTCCTTCTGACTGGCATTTTTTTATCGCTACTCCCGTGCCAGGGCGTCGACCGGGTCCAGACGAGCCGCATTGCGCGCCGGGAGCCAGCCAAACAACACTCCGGTCAGCGTCGAGCATAAAAATGCGGTCAGCAGCGCCAGCGGCGAAAAGCCGATTTCCCAGCCGGGCAAAAACAGCTGCAGCACGAAGGCAATCAGCAACGAAAGCGTCACGCCCAGCGCCCCGCCGACCAGGCAAACCAGCACCGCCTCAATCAAAAACTGCTGCAGTACGTCGCTGGCCCGCGCCCCGACAGCCATACGGATACCGATCTCTCGCGTGCGTTCGGTAACGGAGACCAGCATAATATTCATCACGCCAATCCCGCCGACCACCAGCGCAATCACCGCCACCAGGGTCAGAAACAGCTGTAGTGTATGTGTGGTCCGTTCCGCCGTTTTCAAGATGCTGTCCATATTCCAGGTGAAAACATCTTTCTTACCGTGGCGCAGTTCCAGGAGACGTAACAGCTGCTGCTCGGCAAGCGCGCTGTCGTAACCTTCATTGACCCGGACGGTGATGGAGTTCAGCCACGACTGCCCCATAACCCGGCCGGCCATCGTGGTATAGGGTAACCAGACGCGCAGAATTTTGCTGCTGCCAAACATCGACTGTTTTTCATCAGCGACGCCGATGACCGTCGCGGGCATGTTGCCGACAAGAATCACTTCGCCAACGACCCGCGCTTTGTGCGGAAATAGCTGTCGACGCGCGTTGCTATCGAGCACCACCACCTGCGCGCGGCTATTTAGCTGGAGTTCGTTGAAGGTGTTGCCTTCGCTAAAAGTCATACCGTAAACGTTAAAGTACTGCGCCCCCACGCCCTCAGCGCTAGCGGCAACGTCGATATTATCCGCCCGCAGACGCAGGCTTTTGGAGACCGCAGGGGTCGCCGAGCTGACCCAGGGCTGTTTCTGAATAGCAAGCAGATCGTCGTACTTCAGCGACTGCTGATAGCGGGGATCGTCATCGCCGAAATCCTTACCGGGATAAACATCAATGGTATTGGTGCCTATGGCGCGGATATCGGCCAGCACCATTTGCTTCGCGGCATCGCCCACCACCACAATCGACACCACCGATGCAATGCCGATAATTATCCCGAGCATCGTCAGCAGCGTGCGCATTTTATTCGCCGCCATGGCGCGCCAGGCCATGACCAGCGCCTCGCGAAAACCGCTACTGAACTGACGCCATGCCGACGGTTCGGCCGCCGTGCGCTGGCGCAGCGCGCCGCCTTGCGCGGAGCTCAACGCGGGCGGGTTACGCACGATCTCACCGTCGTGTATCTCAATGACCCGCTCAGCCTGAGCCGCCACCTGCGGGTCATGGGTGACGATAATGACCGTATGTCCCTGCGCTTTCAGCTGGTGAAGGATCCCCATGACCTCTTCGCCGGAGCGGCTGTCCAGCGCACCGGTAGGCTCATCCGCCAGAATCACTTCCCCGCCGTTCATCAGGGCGCGGGCGATACTCACCCGCTGCTGTTGGCCGCCGGAGAGCTGTGAAGGTTGATATTCTGCCCGGTCGCCAAGCCCCAGTCGTACCAGCAGCTCATGGGCGCGGGCCAGCCGCGCTTTGCGCTCCGCTCCGGCATAGACCGCCGGCACTTCCACGTTCTGCGCCGCGGTGAGATGCGATAGCAGATGATAGCGCTGAAAAATAAAACCGAAATGTTCCCGCCGCAGGCGCGCCAGCTCATCGCCGTTGAGACGTGCCACGTCGGTTCCGGCAACCCGATAGGTGCCGCTGGTGGGTTTATCCAGACAGCCGAGAATATTCATCAGCGTGGATTTCCCTGAGCCGGAGGCCCCGACAATAGCCACCATCTCGCCGGCGGCAATGCTCAACGTAATACCTTTCAGCACCTCAACGTTGCCATCGCCGGAGGGGTAGCTGCGGCGAATATCACGCAGTTCAAGTAACGCCGTCATTTCGCTGCTCCGGCCGCACCTTCGCCGATAATGACTTCATCCCCCTCTTCCAGCCCTTTCACCACCGCCACATCGGTGTCATTCCGCGCACCGATAACGATTTCACGCTCTTTAACTTCACCGGTACGTAGCAGACGCACGTGATAGCGGTTATCGCCGATGGCCTCCCCCAGCGCGCTCAGCGGGATGGTGATGACGTTTTTGACTTCCGAAAGCTGAATATGCACCTGGGCGGTCATCTCCAGGCGCAGGATGCCCTGCGGGTTCGGCACTTCAAAACGGGCGTAGTAGAAAATAGCGTCGTTAACCTTTTCAGGCGTCGGTAGAATATCCTTCAGCGTCCCTTCATAGCGCGTCAGCGGATCGCCCAACACCGTAAACCAGGCCTTTTGCCCCGGCTTGAGATGGATAACGTCCGCTTCCGAAACCTGCGCCTTCACCAGCATGGTGCTGAGATCGGCAAGGGTCAAAATATTCGGCGCCTGCTGGGCGGCAATCACCGTCTGCCCCTGCAGGGTGGTGATTTGCGTCACTTCCCCGGACATCGGCGCCAGAATTTTGGTGTAGTCGAGGTTGGTTTTAGCCGTATCCAGGGTGGCCTGATTGCGTTTGACCTGCGCTTCAATCGTGCCGATTTGCGCCTCTTTCACCGCCAGGTCGGTCGCGGCGGTGTCCAGGTCCTGCCGGGAGACCAGCTGACGCTGCGCCAGCTGCTGCTGGCGAGCTAAAGTCGCCGCAGAGAGTTTACGCTCCGCGCGCGCCTGGTTGAGCTGCGCCCGCAGCTCCATCAGCGTCGCTTCAACTTCCTTAATCTGGTTTTCCGCCTGCTCCGGGTCAATAACCCCCAGCAGCTGGTCTTTTTTCACTTTGTCGCCAATCTCGACGCGCAGCGTTTTGAGCTGTCCGCTCACCTGCGCCCCGACATCCACTTTTTTTAACGCATCCAGCTTACCAGTCGCCAGCACGCTCTGCTGCAGGTCCCCTTTACGCACCACCAGCGTCTGATATTGCGGCAGCGGCGCATTCAGTATTCGCCATCCCCAGACGGCGAGGGCCAGCACGACAATCGCCAGCAGCCACCAAATTTTCCTGCGCTTTCCATTTAATTTCATAACCATTCCTGATGTTTTAATCCGCAGAACCGGCGTCAATTCTATCTAAATGCGGTAACAGAATAACGTTCATTTTTAGCTGCGCTTAATTTTTGTTTAACTGAGGTTGAGTGACGTGCAGATGCAGACGCGCCGGAATCGCTCCCGGCACGAAGAGATAAACGTTGGTCGCCGCTAATCCGCCCGCCCGCGCGCCAGCCATAGCACGCGAGAAAACATTTTTTTCAACAGCGTCGGAATGGCGTCAACGCCGCGACGTCCGGCCTCCATCGCCACTTCAATCGCCAGGTCTGGCTTAGACGAGCGATGAATCGCTTTGGTGATCACCCGCCGCATATTCATAGGAATATTCATCGGCAGCTGCGCGACCCGATGATAAACATCATCGAATCCCTGACGATACATAAAATGTTCCATATCCATCGCCGGTAGCGCGGTGAGATGGTCTCGCTCCAGCATTTTATCGTCATTCAACAAACTGCGAACGGTGGCGGCGTATTTCTTCCCGGCTTCATCGCCATCCACCAGCACGTGCCACTCAATCCCCATTCGCCGGGCGAACTTAATCAGCGGTTTTAAACCCGACTGGGCAAACTCGATCACCTTCACCCCTTCCGCATCAAAGTGATGGCCGCACTGGCGGGCCAGTTCGTTGATAACCCAGGTTTCCGTCTCGCCTTCCACCAGCAGCCAGCAGCGGGCAAACAGCGATGAAGCGCGGTTAAAACGAATATGAAATGCGATGCGTCGACTGTCTTCTGCATTCATTCCACCAGGCCCCAGCCGCCAGGCCGACACTCGTGACGATTCACGCACCAGTCGGCACACATGCTCGACGGGCGTTAGCGACAGCAGCTCGCCGGAGTTCGTCGTCGTCACCCGCTGCAGCGGCAGCAAATTGAGCAAATGCCAGGCCACGGATAGCATAATGGGGTGCAGTCGGGTTTCCGGATCCTCAATTAACAGCAGCGGCCGCGCATCGCGATCGAGTCTGACGGTCCCTTTCGCCTGCAACAACGTGGAAAAGAGCCCCAATAAAATCACCCGATGGCTACGGCCGCCGGGTTTGTCGATCATACGGTTGATGATGTCCAGATAGCGCCAGCTGCGCTGTTCATCATGTGAATGGCGGCGCATCAGGCGGTGACGAGATTGCGCGCTGCTCTGCTCGGCAAAATAGTGCTCCAGCAGCTGCACCATGGCCGACAGCCCCTGCCTGATTTGCCCGTCGGTTAAATTTTGCGGATGGTGCACCAGCTCGCGGGAGAGAAAATCGAGCTGGCGGGCGGTAATTTCGATCTGCGGCGAATGCGGCACGGTACCGTTATGGATCCGCCGCATAAAACGGGCATCGCGCAGGCGCAGCACCGGCATCAGCCGCACCAGGTGACGGGCGAGCTCATCAATATCTTCAAGCTCCAGCGCTTCCCCTTCGCCGTTAATAAAGCTGCGCAGAGTCATCACGCTATCATCATCGGCAAGCTCCCCCTCCAGGCGGTAGAACACTCGCTGATAGCCATCGTCGCAGGGTACCCAGCAATTGCTGAGCGGCCGATAGCGGCGGACCCGATGGCGGCCCGGTTCATTTTCACGGAAGGTCAGAATAATATGCAGATGACGCTCGCGCCCCTGAACATCCCCGGGTGGAAACCAAAAATCTTCCCGAACAAAATGATACAGATCGAACTCCGGCGACAGGAGCAGCGTCAGGGCATCCAGCAGGCTGGATTTACCCCATGCATTTTCGCCAATCAGCACGTTATTTTGCTCCAGCATCAACGATAACCGGTTGATGCCGCGAAAGCCTACTATTTCGACGCGCTCAAGATGCATATCCCCTCCGCTCGGTGGCTACTTTCTCCTTCAGTTATCAGCAGTATAGCGAGGTGGGGAGGAACATGACACACCCGCTACTCCGCGCTGCAGGATAAATCTTAAGCGTATGTATCCGCACGGTGACTATTCAGCTTGCAAATTACTTACCGGGTTGCCAGTTTTTTAATTTGTTCTGTTCTACACTTCAACTCGGTAGACATTACTGAAGGAATCACATCACCTTGCCCTAAATCAAGTTACCTCGATTTATATTGCTAGTGCGACAATGTTGAACGTCCATAAAATAGCGGCGCTTTATTTTTATCGTCGTTATTTATATCGATAAATAAAGACCGGCGCGGTTTTCCGCGCTCGTAACATTATTTTATTGAGGTGGTTATGTTTAGAAAATTAGCAGCAGAATGCTTTGGTACATTCTGGCTGGTGTTTGGTGGTTGCGGCAGCGCCGTTCTGGCGGCGGCCTTCCCGGAATTAGGTATTGGTTTTGCCGGCGTCGCGTTAGCCTTCGGCTTAACGGTATTAACCATGGCGTTTGCCGTCGGTCATATTTCCGGCGGCCACTTTAACCCGGCAGTCACTTTAGGCCTGTGGGCCGGCGGTCGTTTCCCGGCTAAAGAGGTGATTGGCTATATTATCGCCCAGGTTGTCGGTGGTATTATTGCCGCCGCTATTCTGTATATCGTCGCCAGCGGTAAAGCGGGCTTTGACGCCGCCGCCAGCGGGTTCGCGTCGAACGGTTACGGCGAACACTCACCGGGCGGTTTCTCCATGCTCTCCGCAATTGTGATTGAGATTGTCCTGACCTGCGGCTTCCTGTTGGTCATCCACGGCGCCACCGATAAAAACGCTCCGGCGGGCTTCGCCCCTATCGCCATTGGCCTGGCGCTGACCCTTATTCACCTGATCAGCATTCCGGTCACCAACACTTCTGTCAACCCGGCTCGTAGCACCGCGGTAGCGATTTTCCAGGGCGGCTGGGCGCTGCAGCAGCTGTGGCTATTCTGGGTGATGCCGATTATCGGCGGTATTCTCGGCGGCGTGCTCTACCGTACTCTGCTGGAAAAACGCAGTTAAGCACCCTCGCTTCTCTGAAGGCCCGGTTTCCCGGGCCTTTCTTTTTTTCGACTACTTTACTCAGTCCGGCGATTTGGGTAGTGTCAGGGACGCTATTTTCACTCTGCAAGGACCACGTCGTTCATGTTTTCGGGACTATTAATTATTCTGCTGCCGTTAATCGCAGGCTACCTTATTCCTCTCCATCGGCCGTCAGCCCTTAAACTTATCGCACGACTTCTGAGCTGGATCGTTTACGTTATTCTCTTTTTTATGGGAATTAGCCTGGCGTTCCTCGATAATCTGGCCAGCAACCTGTTGTCGATACTTCATTACGCAGCGGTCAGCGTCGTCATTATCCTGCTGTGTAATATTGCGGCTCTGATGTGGCTTGAGCAGAAAATGCCCTGGCAAAATCATCATCGCCAGGAAAAATTACCCTCGCGTCTGGCAATGGCGCTGGAATCCCTTCAGCTATGCGGCGTAGTCCTTATTGGTTTTCTTATTGGCCTGAGCGGCCTGCCTTTTTTACAACACGCCACCGAGGCCAGTGAATATACGCTGATTTTCCTGCTGTTCCTGATCGGTATTCAGCTGCGTAATAATGGCATGACCCTGCGGCAAATTGTTCTGAATCGCCGCGGAATGATGGTTGCGGTGGTGGTGATGGTGAGCTCACTGCTGGGCGGAATCATTAATGCCTTTATTCTCGACCTGCCGCTAAAAACCGGCCTGGCCATGGCCTCCGGCTTTGGCTGGTATTCGCTTTCCGGCATCCTGTTAACAGAATCCTATGGCCCGGTGATTGGTAGCGCCGCCTTCTTTAACGATCTGGCACGAGAGCTGCTGGCGATTATGCTGATCCCGGGGCTGGTACGCCGCAGCCGTTCAACGGCGCTAGGCCTGTGCGGCGCAACATCGATGGATTTTACGCTGCCGGTACTGCAGCGCTCAGGCGGCGTGGAGATCGTGCCGGCAGCTATTGTTCATGGCTTCATTCTCAGCCTGCTGGTGCCCATCCTGATGGCCTTTTTCTCCGCTTAATACCTCTCAGGCGGTAGCCCTCTACCGCCAATTTTGCGCTAAATCAATCTCCCTGTAAGTTGTATCAGAAATACCTTTTCTCCTCACGCGCTCGGGCATAACCTTAAACATGTATATTAAATATAACTTTAAAAGGTGTGACCATGTTTTGTGTGCAATGTGAACAAACCATCCGTACTCCGGCAGGAAACGGCTGCTCTTACGCGCAGGGTATGTGCGGGAAAACGGCCGAAACGTCCGATCTGCAGGATCTGCTGATTGCCTCTCTGCAGGGCCTCTCCGCCTGGGCGCTTAAAGCTCGTGAATATGGCATCATCGACCACGACGTCGATAGCTTTGCGCCGCGCGCTTTTTTCTCTACGCTGACTAACGTTAACTTCGACTCCCCGCGTATCGTTGGCTATGCGCGCCAGGCTATCGCCATGCGTGAAGCGCTTAAAGCTCAGTGCCTGAACATTGATGCCCACGCGACGGTTAACAATCCGATGGCCGCTCTGCAACTGGCCAGCGACGATCTGGGCGACCTGCAGCGTCAGGCGGCAGAATTTACTCCGAACAAAGACAAAGCGGCCATCGGCGAGAACATTCTCGGCCTGCGCCTGCTGTGCCTGTACGGCCTTAAAGGCGCTGCGGCCTATATGGAGCACGCGCACGTTCTGGGCCAGTACGACAACGACATCTACGCCCAGTACCATAAAATCATGGCATGGCTGGGTACCTGGCCTGACGATATGAACGCTCTGCTGGAGCGCTCAATGGAAATCGGCCAGATGAACTTCAAAGTCATGAGCATTCTGGACGCCGGTGAGACCACCAAATACGGTCATCCGACCCCAACCCAGGTCAACGTTAAAGCGACCGAGGGCAAGTGCATCCTGATCTCCGGCCATGACCTGAAAGATCTCTATAACCTGCTGGAGCAGACCGAAGGCACCGGCGTTAACGTCTACACCCACGGGGAAATGCTGCCGGCGCACGGCTATCCGGAGCTGCGTAAATTCAAACACCTGATTGGGAACTACGGCAGCGGCTGGCAGAACCAGCAGGTGGAGTTCGCCCGTTTCCCGGGGCCGATCGTCATGACCTCTAACTGCATCATCGACCCAACCGTCGGCGCCTATGACGATCGTATCTGGACCCGTAGCATCGTTGGCTGGCCGGGCGTGAACCATCTGGAAGGCGAAGATTTCGCCCCGGTTATCGCCCAGGCGCAGCAGATGGCAGGCTTCCCGTACAGCGAGATCCCGCATCTCATCACCGTAGGTTTCGGCCGTCAGACCCTTCTGGGCGCTGCTGATACCCTTATCGATCTGGTGAGCCGGGAAAAACTGCGCCACATCTTCCTGGTTGGCGGCTGCGACGGCGCGCGGGGCGAGCGTAATTACTTCACCGATTTTGCCACCAGCGTACCGGACGACTGCCTGATCCTGACCCTGGCCTGCGGTAAATACCGCTTCAATAAACTCGATTTCGGCGATATTGAAGGCCTGCCGCGTCTGGTCGATGCCGGTCAGTGCAACGACGCTTACTCGGCGATTATCCTGGCGGTGACCCTGGCGGAAAAACTGGGCTGCGGCGTCAATGATCTGCCGCTATCGCTGGTGCTTTCCTGGTTCGAGCAGAAAGCGATTGTCATTCTGCTGACCCTGCTCTCACTAGGCGTGAAAAACATCGTAACCGGCCCGACCGCGCCAGGCTTCTTCACCCCGGATCTGCTGGCCGTGCTCAATGAGAAATTCGGTCTGCGCTCTGTGACCACCGTAGAAGAAGACATGAAGCAACTGCTGAGCGCGTAAGGAGCTATCCATGACCATGCCAACCTCACAATGCCCGTGGCGGATGCAGGTGCATCACATCCATCAGGAAACGCCGGATGTGTGGACCATTTCATTGCTCTGCCATGACTATTATCCGTACCGTGCCGGGCAGTACGCGCTGGTGAGCGTGCGTAATTCGGCAGAGACCCTGCGCGCTTACACTATTTCGTCCACGCCGGGCGTCAGCGAATATATTACGTTGACCGTTCGCCGTATTGACGATGGCGCGGGCTCACAGTGGCTCACCCGCGACGTAAAGCGCGGCGACTATATCTGGCTGTCCGACGCGATGGGGGATTTCACCTGCGATGATAAAGCGGACGATAAGTTCCTGATGCTGGCCGCAGGCTGCGGCGTCACGCCGATCATGTCGATGCGCCGCTGGCTGGCAAAATATCGCCCGCAGGCTGATGTGCAGGTGATTTTTAACGTTCGTTCGCCGCAGGATGTGATTTTCGCTGAGGAGTGGCGTCAGTATCCGGTGACGCTGGTGGCAGAAAATAACGCTACCCACGGTTTCGTGGCAGGACGTTTAACGACTGAACTACTGCAAAGCGTGCCGGATCTGGCATCGCGCACCGTGATGACCTGCGGTCCGGCGCCGTATATGGATCTGGTCGAGCAGGAAGTGAAAGCGCTGGGCGCGACGCGCTTCTTTAAAGAGCAGTTCTTTACGCCAGTCGCCGTCGCGGCCACCAGCGGTCTGAAGTTCACCAAACTGCAGCCGGCGAAAACGTTTTATGCCCCGGTCGGCACCACGCTGCTCGAAGCGCTGGAAAGCAATAAGGTGCCGGTTACCGTCGCCTGCCGCGCGGGCGTTTGCGGCTGCTGCAAAACGAAAGTAGTTTCCGGTGAATATACCGTCAGCAGCACCATGACGTTAACCGATGCGGAAATCGCTGAAGGCTACGTGCTGGCCTGCTCCTGCCAGCCGCAGGGAGATTTGGTACTGGCTTAATGTTGTTGCTGGCCATGCTACGCGGTAATCGTCGGGTAGCATGGCTCTTACTGAACTGCCGGAACGGCAGTGAACCAATTCAAAAATGCCGATGCGATCGGTCATCCTTTCTAAGCTGCCTGTACGGCAGTGAACATGCTGCCAGCGGCGCCTGGGATGCCATGATGTTTCTAAGCTGCCTGTACGGCAGTGAACAATGCTGTGCAACTATTGAAGACGCTGGCAAATTTCTAAGCTGCCTGTACGGCAGTGAACACTAGCCCGGCGCACCTGCCTCATTGTTTTATCATGCAATAATCAATAAAAGGCCCTTTTACCCTTTTTTAGGCAAGAATAAAAATATTAAAAAATCAATATCTTAAAATAACGCCCCAGAAAAGGGTCTGAAAAACGAGCGGCGACACCCCGGCAAACAAGATGTGGCCAGGGTGAGGCAGAAAACACTGGTGCACTTACCGCCAGGCCGAGTTTCCGCCAATGGAATAGCGCCCTGCCCCGAGGAAGGCAATCGCCAGCGCGCCAACAAAGAAATAGACCAGACTCTCAATCGCCCACGCGCCTACCGCATCCAGCGCGAAGGTTTTACCCGTCCCGACCATCAGCCAGGCCACAACCATCGTGAATGCCAGCACCAGCGCCGCAGGGCGCGTCAGGATCCCCACAATCAGCAGACATGGCGCAACCACTTCTCCAGCTAAAACCCCATAAGCGATAAAGCCCGGCAGACCTTTCGCGACCAGCATGCTGCTGATGCCCCCCACGCCATCGAATAGCTTGTGTAATCCGTGAAACAGCATCAGGCCGCCAACGGCAAGTCGTAACAAAAGTTTGCCAAAATCATCATGCGACAGCAGTTTATTAACACCATTTAACAGAGATTTAACCATTTGAAATGATTCCTGTTTACCACCGAAGGTGAACACAGCGTATGCGCAATATCCGACGAATAAAAGCAGCTGAAAATGAGGGGCCAACGGCGGGCGTAATGGTCATTTTCATCTAAGCTTGTATGCGTTATCACTTAAGGAGATGGAAAACCATGAAACAGACCGTGGCGGCATACATTGCCAAAACTCTAGAACAGGCTGGCGTTAAACGTATTTGGGGCGTGACCGGGGATTCTCTTAATGGCTTAAGCGACAGCCTGAACCGCATGGGGACCATCGACTGGATGCCCACGCGCCATGAAGAAGTTGCCGCCTTCGCCGCCGGAGCGGAAGCGCAGCTTACCGGCGAACTGGCGGTGTGCGCCGGTTCCTGCGGGCCGGGCAACCTGCATCTGATTAACGGTCTTTTCGACTGCCACCGCAACCATGTTCCGGTGCTGGCCATCGCCGCCCATATTCCTTCCAGCGAAATCGGCAGCGGTTACTTTCAGGAAACGCATCCGCAGGAGCTGTTTCGCGAATGCAGCCACTACTGCGAACTGGTCTCCTCGCCGGAGCAGATCCCGCAGGTGCTGGCCATCGCTATGCGCAAAGCGGTGATTAACCGCGGCGTCTCGGTAGTGGTGCTCCCCGGCGACGTTGCGCTAAAACCCGCGCCGGAAAGCGCCAGCAGCCACTGGTACCACGCCCCGCTGCCGCAGGTGACGCCGGCAGAAGAAGAACTGAAAAAACTGGCCCAGCTGCTGCGCTATTCGAGCAATATCGCGCTGATGTGCGGCAGCGGCTGCGCCGGAGCGCATAAAGAGCTGGTAGAGTTCGCCGCGAAGCTGAAAGCGCCTATCGTTCACGCGCTGCGCGGCAAAGAGCACGTTGAATACGATAACCCTTATGATGTTGGGATGACCGGGCTGATAGGCTTCTCCTCCGGTTTCCATACCATGATGAACGCTGACACCCTGGTGCTGCTCGGCACCCAGTTCCCCTATCGCGCCTTCTACCCGACGGACGCAAAAATTATTCAGATCGATATCAACCCCGGCAGTATCGGCGCGCACAGTAAAGTGGACATGGCGCTGATCGGCGATATCAAATCCACCCTCAGCGCGCTGCTGCCGCATCTGGAAGAGAAAACCGACCGCAAGTTCCTCGACAAAGCCCTGGAACACTATCGCGACGCGCGCAAGGGGCTCGATGACCTGGCGAAGCCAAGCGATAAAACCCTTCATCCGCAGTATCTGGCGCAGCGGATCAGCCACTTTGCCGACGACGACGCCATTTTTACCTGTGACGTCGGAACGCCAACCGTGTGGGCTGCGCGCTATTTACAGATGAACGGCAAGCGCCGCCTGATCGGATCGTTCAACCACGGTTCGATGGCTAACGCCATGCCGCAGGCCATCGGCGCGAAGGCCACCGCCCCCGACTGTCAGGTCGTGGCAATGTGCGGCGACGGCGGCTTTAGTATGCTGATGGGGGATTTTCTCTCGCTGGCGCAAATGAAGCTGCCGGTCAAGATCGTTATCTTCAATAACAGCGTCCTGGGCTTTGTCGCGATGGAGATGAAGGCCGGCGGCTATCTGACAGACGGCACCGAGCTGCATGCGACCAACTTTGCCCGCATCGCCGAGGCCTGCGGCATTAAGGGCATCCGTGTCGAAAAAGCGGCTGACGTAGACCAGGCGTTGCAAACCGCCTTCAGTACCGACGGCCCGGTCCTGGTGGATGTGGTGGTCGCCAGTGAAGAACTGGCGATGCCGCCGCAGATCAAACTGGAGCAGGCCAAAGGTTTCAGCCTTTACATGCTGCGCGCGATTATTAGCGGCCGCGGCGATGAGGTTATCGAACTGGCGAAAACTAACTGGCTAAGGTAAAAATATCCTTTTCAATTCATACGCAAAAACATTCGTGTCGCATCAAGGCGGCAAGCCCGAAAATCCCCGGAAGCAGAAATAACGATGTGACCGGGGTTTGAGGGTGCAGCCAACGCAGAGGCAGCGCGAAGGATGAAGTGTATAAGGATATGTCATGATAGATTTACGCAGTGATACCGTCACCCGCCCGGGCCGCGCCATGCGGGAAGCGATGATGGCCGCCCCGGTCGGGGATGACGTGTATGGCGATGACCCGACCGTTAACGAACTCCAGCGCTTTGCCGCCGACCTGGCGGGCAAAGAGGCCGCGATCTTCTTGCCGACCGGCACTCAGGCCAACCTGGTCGCTCTGCTCAGCCACTGCCAGCGCGGCGAAGAGTATATTGTCGGCCAGGGCGCGCATAATTATCTCTACGAAGCCGGCGGCGCGGCGGTGCTCGGCAGTATCCAGCCGCAGCCTATCGACGCCGCAGCTGACGGTTCCCTGCCGCTCGATAAAGTCGCAGCCAAAATCAAACCGGACGATATCCATTTCGCCCCTACCCGGCTACTGTCGCTGGAAAACACCCACAACGGCAAAGTGCTGCCGCGTGAATATCTTAAAGATGCCTGGGAGTTTACGCGTCAGCGCGGCCTGGGGCTGCACGTCGACGGGGCGCGTATCTTTAACGCCGTCGTGGAATACGGCTGCGCGCTGCGTGAGATCACCCGCTACTGCGACTCTTTCACCATCTGTCTGTCTAAAGGTCTCGGCGCGCCGGTAGGCTCGCTGCTGGTGGGGAGCGAAGCGTATATTCGCCGCGCCATCCGCTGGCGGAAAATGGTCGGCGGCGGGATGCGTCAGGCCGGGATTCTGGCCGCGGCGGGCCTGTATGCTTTGCAGAACAACGTCGAGCGTTTAAAAGAGGATCATGATAACGCCGCATGGATGGCAGAACAGCTGCGCGCCGCCGGCGCGGAAGTAATGCGTCATGACACCAATATGCTTTTTGTTCGCGTCGGTGAAGCGCGCGCCGCCGCCCTGGGCGAGTATCTGCGCGAACGCGGAGTGCTGATCAACGCCTCGCCCATCGTGCGCCTGGTGACGCATATTGACGTGAACCGTCAGCAGCTTGCCGAGGTGGTTAGCCACTGGCAGACATTTTTAAATCGTTAAGGAGACCGGCGTGTCGCAGCGAATTCTGGTGCTTGGCGCCAGCGGTTATATCGGCCAGCATCTGGTGACAAGGCTCAGCGAGCAGGGCTTCACCGTGCTGGCGGCGGCGCGCCAGATCGACAGACTCAAGAAGCAGCATCTCCCCGGCGTCGAGTGCTACTCGCTCGATTTAAACCAGCCTGACGCGCTACCCGCCCTGCTGGCGCAGGTTGACACCGTTTATTATCTGGTACACGGGATGGGCGAAGGCGGCGACTTTATCCGCCACGAGCGGCAGGTCGCCCTTAACGTCCGCGACGCGCTGCGCAAAACGCCGGTGAACGAAGTCATTTTTCTCAGTTCGTTACAGGTTGCAGAAGAGGAGCAATCCGATCATCTGCGCGCCCGCCAGATCACCGGCGATCTGCTGCGCGAATCGGGCATACCGGTAGCGGAAGTTCGCGCCGGCATTATCGTCGGCGCCGGTTCCGCCGCATTCGAAGTGATGCGTGATATGGTTTACAACCTGCCGGTACTGACGCCGCCGCGCTGGGTGCGCTCGCGCACCACGCCGATTGCGCTGGAAAACTTACTCTATTATCTGCTGCAGCTGCTGAACCATCCTGCGGCAGAGCATCGCATTTTTGAAGCCGCCGGGCCGGAAATTTTGAGCTATCAGCAGCAGTTTATCCGCTTTATGGCAGTCAGCGGCAAACGTCGGCCGTTGATCCCCATTCCTTTTCCGACCCGTTGGATTTCGGTGTGGTTTCTCAACATCATTACTTCAGTGCCGTCAACCACGGCCAGGGCGCTAATTCAGGGGCTAAAGCACGATCTGATCGCCGACGACCGCGCCCTGCGGGCGCTCATCCCGCAACCTCTCATCGCTTTTGATGAAGCGGTGCGCCGCACGCTAAAGGAAGAGGAGCAGCTGGTGAACTCCAGCGACTGGGGCTACGATGCGCAGGCCTTTGCCCGCTGGCGCCCAGAGTACGGTTACTACCCGAAACAGGCGGGCTGCACCGTTAACACTTCCGCCAGCCTTGCTGCGCTGTGGAAGGTGGTCAACCAAATTGGCGGCAAAGAGGGCTATTTCTTCGGCAACGCTCTGTGGAAAACTCGCGGCGCGATGGATCTACTGGTCGGTCACCGGCTGGCAAAAGGTCGCCCGGAAAATGAATATCTGCAGACCGGCGATGCGGTGGACAGTTGGAAGGTGATTATCGTCGAGCCGGAAAAGCAGTTGACGCTGTTATTCGGCATGAAAGCGCCCGGCCTGGGCCGCCTGAGCTTTACCCTGTGCGATAAAGGCGACCATCGCGAACTGGACGTCCGCGCCTGGTGGCACCCGCACGGTATGCCGGGGCTCTGCTACTGGTTGCTGATGATCCCGGCGCATCTGTTTATTTTTCGCGGTATGGCCCGACGCATCGCGCACCTGGCGGAGCAAATCACCATCAAATAGAGTATAGGTACAGAATTCTTTCATGATTCTCATTGCATCGTAGTCAGAATCACGGAAAAATGCGCACGAAATTCTTTTGTTAAACAGTGGATCGATATGAAGGTACTGGTTACCGGTGCGACCAGCGGATTAGGCCGCAACGCGGTGGAATATCTGCGTAACAGGGGCATTAGCGTCAGAGCGACCGGGCGCAACGAAGCGATGGGCAAGCTTCTGAGCAAAATGGGCGCAGAGTTCGTCCCTGCGGACTTAACCGAGCTGGTCTCTTCGCAGGCCAAAGTGATGCTCGCCGGTATCGATACCCTGTGGCACTGTTCCAGCTTTACTTCACCCTGGGGCACTCAGCAGGCTTTCGATTTAGCCAACGTCCGCGCAACCCGTCGCCTCGGCGAATGGGCGGTTGCCTGGGGCGTACGCAACTTCGTACATATCTCCTCACCGTCGCTCTATTTTGATTACCACCATCATCGCGATGTTCAGGAAGATTTTCGTCCGCAGCGTTTCGCCAACGAATTCGCCCGCAGCAAGGCGGCAAGCGAAGACGTGATCCATCTTCTGGCGCAAGCCAACCCGAATACCCGCTTCACGATCCTGCGTCCGCAAAGCCTGTTTGGCCCGCATGATAAAGTGTTTATTCCGCGTCTGGCGCAGATGATGCAGCACTATGGCAGCGTTCTGTTACCGCGCGGCGGCAGCGCGCTGGTGGACATGACCTATTATGAAAACGCGGTGCACGCGATGTGGCTCGCCAGCCAGCCACAGTGCGACCTTCTGCCCTCGGCCCGGGCGTACAACATCACTAACGGCGAACCGCAAACCTTGCACAGCATCGTGTTGAAACTCATCGATGAGCTGGGGATTAAGTGCCGCATCCGATCGGTTCCCTATCCTATGCTGGATATTATCGCCCGCAGCATGGAGCGCTTTGGCAATAAGTCAGCTAAAGAGCCCGCCTTTACCCACTACGGTGTCTCCAAGCTGAACTTCGATTTTACCCTTGATATCTCTCGCGCTCAGCAGGAGCTGGGCTATCAGCCGGTGGTGAACATGGATGAAGGGATTATCCGCACCGCCGCGTGGTTGAAGGACCACGGCAAGCTGCACTATTAACCGCGCCCGTACTTTTCCAGCAGCGCTTCAGCAATCGCCAGCGTTTGCGCATCGGCAACGCCGTCCCAGCGCGCGGGGCGGAAGTGCATCTGGAAAGCCATAATCACCCGCTTTTGCTGCGCTGGGGTCATTTCCGGCGTCACCTGATAGCCGTAGCGCGCCAGGACGTCCAGCAGCTCGGCAGTGTCTACCGGCTCGTATGACGGACGCCCCTGCAGATAAAACGCCACGCGCCGGGCATCCGGCCATGCGCCAACCCCCTGCTCCGCCAGCCTGTGCCACGGGAACAGCGGCCCCGGATCGTCTTTGCGCTGCGGGGCAATGTCGGCATGCGCGACTACGTTCTGCGGCAGGATCTGATAGCGAGCGATGATGTCCTTCGCCAACGGGATCAGGGCGTCAATCTGCGCCGGATTAAACGGCGTAAAGCTTTTCACCCCCGCCGTTTTTTGCCAGCCGCGATTCTCCAGCTCAATGCCAATCGAGGTATCGTTAATGCGCGTGCTGCCGCGCCAGAAGCTGACCCCCGCATGCCAGGCCAGATCCTCTTCCGGCACCAGCTGCCAGATCCGCGGTTTGCCTCCGTGCAGCGGCGGTTTCTCCGGGATCAGATAGTGAGAGCTCACCTGATTATCCGTCAGCGTCGCTAAGGAAACGTCGAAATCATCGGCGGTATAGTGGATCACCAGCACTTTGATGCGCGGATAAGCGGCCTGCGCCGGATGGCGCGTATCCAGCTGATAGCCATCGCGATCGATAATACCTTTTTCGCTGGCGCAGCCCGCCAGCAGCAGCGCCAGCAGTACGCCTGCCCGGCATCGTTTCATCGGCGGGTCTTCACCGCGGTGCCGCTGACGCTGACCATCAGCATACTGCTGTCTTTTCCCACGGTTTCGTAGTCAATATCAATCCCGACCACCGCATTGGCGCCCAGCGCCTTCGCCTGCTCGCTCAGCTCTTCAAACGCAATTTCGCGGGCCTTGCGCAGCTCTTTTTCATAGGCGCCGGAACGACCGCCGACGATATCGCGAATGCTGGCGAAAAAATCGCGGAATACGTTGGCGCCGAGAATCGCTTCCCCGGTGACGACGCCGCAGTATTCAATGATGGGCTGACCTTCAAGGGTCGGAGTAGTGGAAAATTGCATGATGAAACTCCTTCTTTAGCGTTCAATGCGTTAGCTCTAAGGGTCAAGCACAATCCCTATCTGATACACTATGCTTGAAAAGATATTCTAACGTAGTGAGCTCATAAGGAAATCATCATGCGCTACAAAGTTCTTGCACTCGTCCTCCCCTGCGCGCTGGCGCTCAGCGCCTGTACTACCGTCACGCCTGCCTACAAAGATAACGGCACCCGTAGCGGCCCCTGCATCGAAGGCGGCCCGGATGACGTGGCGCAGAAGTTTTATGACTACCAGCTGCAGAATCGCAATAGCGATTTAACCGCGCTGCGTCCGTACCTGAGCGACGGTCTGGCAAAACTGCTGAACGACGCGCGTCAGGATCCGTCGAACAACGCCCTGCTGCAGTCTAATCTGTTCTCCAGCAGCAGTACCCCGGCCGACAGCGCCGAGGTCGCCAGCGCCTCCACGATCCCCAACCGCGATGCGCGCAACATTCCGCTGCGCGTGGAGCTAAAACAGGGCACCCAAAGCTGGAAGGATGAAGTGCTGATGATTCAGGAAGGCCAGTGCTGGGCGGTAGATGACGTCCGCTACCTCGGCAATAACGGCCATGCGCCGGCAGGCACCCTGCGTCAAAGTCTGGAAAAACGCTAACCGGCCGCTGGCACCTGGCAAAGAATCCCCGGTCTCCTTCAAGGCGCAGACCGGGGGCCGGTAGAGGCGAGGCTCATGGCTGAGCCGGGTAACAAAGCCAACGCTTCTGCGGCCTGAAGTATGACGGGTATAACCCGGTAAAATGTCGGTAATTACTCTGGTATTGCCGACATTTACTCCCCCCGCCTCCACGAAGCCATATTTTGTGCTAACTTTAAATGTAAACGTGGTTTACATTTAACTTTTAACGCATAAATATTGCATAACTATTCTGCCAAAGGTACTATTTGCGGCCTCAATTGCTATTTGTATCAGACTGCCCAGATGAGCATTAAATTAAACGGCATTAATTGCTTCTACGGCGCGCACCAGGCGCTGTTCGACATCACGCTGGATTGCCCGCAGGGGGAAACGCTGGTGCTGCTCGGCCCAAGCGGTGCCGGAAAAAGCTCGCTGCTGCGCGTTCTTAACCTGCTGGAGATGCCGCGTTCCGGCACGCTGAACATCGCCGGGAACCATTTCGACTTTACCAAAGCGCCTTCTGACAAAGCTATCCGCGAGCTGCGCCAGAACGTCGGTATGGTGTTCCAACAGTACAATCTGTGGCCGCATCTGACCGTGCAGCAAAACCTGATTGAAGCGCCTTGCCGCGTGCTCGGTTTAAGCAAAGATCAGGCTTTAGCGCGCGCAGAAAAGCTGCTCGAACGTCTGCGCCTGAAACCCTATAGCGATCGCTACCCGCTGCATCTTTCCGGCGGCCAGCAGCAGCGTGTCGCCATTGCCCGCGCCCTGATGATGGAACCGCAGGTTCTGCTGTTTGATGAACCTACGGCGGCGCTCGATCCAGAAATCACCGCCCAGATCGTCAGTATTATCCGCGAACTGGCTGAAACCGGCATTACGCAGGTCATCGTCACCCACGAAGTGGAAGTGGCGCGTAAAACGGCAAGCCGCGTGGTGTATATGGAAAACGGCCATATCGTTGAACAAGGTGATGCCGGCTGCTTCGCGCATCCGCAGACCGACGCGTTTAAAAACTATCTTTCACATTGATGTTTTCGGGGAAATGACGATGAAAAAAGTACTGATTGCCGCTCTTCTTGCGGGCATGAGCCTCTCCGCTACCGCTGCCCAGACCATTCGTTTCGCCACCGAGGCCTCTTACCCTCCGTTTGAATCGATCGACGCTAATAACAAAATTGTCGGCTTTGACGTCGATCTGGCGAACGCGCTGTGTAAAGAGATTGATGCGACCTGCACCTTTACCAATCAGGCTTTCGACAGCCTGATTCCCAGCCTGAAGTTCCGCCGTTTCGACGCGGTAATGGCCGGGATGGATATCACCCCTGAGCGTGAAAAGCAGGTGCTGTTCACGACCCCGTACTATGAAAACTCTGCGCTGTTTGTCGGCCAGCAGGGTAAATTCACCAGCATCGATCAGCTGAAAGGCAAAAAAGTCGGCGTGCAGAACGGCACCACTCACCAGAAATTCATCACCGACAAACATCCGGAAATCACTACCGTTCCTTACGACAGCTACCAGAATGCGAAGCTGGACCTGCAGAACGGCCGTATTGACGCCGTGTTTGGCGATACCGCAGTGGTGACAGAATGGCTGAAGAGCAATCCGAAGCTGGGAGCAGTCGGCGACAAAGTTACCGATAAAGACTACTTCGGCACCGGTCTCGGCATTGCGCTGCGCCAGGGCAATACCGAGCTGCAGCAGAAATTTAACGCTGCGCTGGAAAAAGTGAAGAGCGATGGGACTTACCAGTCTATCTATAACAAATGGTTCCAGAAGTAACGCTGAATGAACGAATTTTTTCCATTAGCAAGCGCCGCCGGGATGACCGTCGGCCTTGCCGTTTGCGCCCTGATCATCGGTCTGGTGCTGGCGATGCTGTTTGCCGTCCTCGAGTCGGTGAAGCTGCGTCCGGTCGCCTGGCTCGCAACCGGCATTGTCACCCTTTTGCGCGGACTACCGGAAATCCTGGTAGTTCTGTTTATCTATTTTGGTTCCTCTCAGCTGCTGCTGACCCTTTCTGACGGCTTTACTATTAATCTCGGCATTGTGCAGATCCCGGTACAGATGCAGATTGAAAATTTTGACGTCAGCCCGTTCCTGTGTGGGGCTATCGCGCTTTCTCTGCTGTATGCCGCTTACGCATCGCAAACGCTGCGCGGGGCGCTTAAAGCCGTTCCGCAGGGGCAATGGGAATCCGGTCAGGCGCTGGGATTATCAAAAGCCGCTATTTTCTTCCGCCTGGTGATGCCGCAGATGTGGCGCCACGCGCTGCCGGGCCTCGGCAACCAGTGGCTGGTGCTGCTGAAGGATACCGCACTGGTGAGCCTCATTAGCGTCAACGATCTGATGCTGCAAACCAAAAGTATCGCTACCCGAACCCAGGAGCCGTTTAACTGGTATATCATCGCGGCAGCAATCTATCTGGTCATCACCCTGTTGAGTCAGTACATTCTGAAACGTATTGATCAGCGAGCGACGCGCTTCGAACGGAGACCAGGCTGATGCTTGATTACTTACCCGAACTGCTAAAAGGGCTGCATACCAGCCTGACGCTGACCGCGGCCTCGATCGTCGTGGCGCTGATTTTGTCGCTAATCTTCACCATCATCCTGACGTTAAAAACCCCGGGGCTGGTGTGGGTCGTGCGCGGCTATATCACGCTGTTTACCGGCACGCCGCTGCTGGTGCAGATCTTCCTGATTTACTACGGCCCGGGCCAGTTTCCGTCGCTGCAGGAGTATCCGCTGCTCTGGCATCTGATTTCCGAGCCCTGGCTCTGCGCGCTGATTGCCCTTTCTCTTAACAGCGCCGCTTATACCACCCAGCTGTTCTATGGCGCAATCCGCGCCATTCCGGACGGCCAGTGGCAATCCTGCGGCGCGCTGGGGATGAGTAAGAAGGATACGCTGGCGATCCTGCTGCCGTACGCTTTTAAACGCGCCCTCTCCTCCTACTCCAATGAAGTGGTGCTGGTGTTCAAGAGCACGTCCCTGGCCTACACCATTACCCTGATGGAAGTGATGGGCCACAGCCAGCTGCTCTATGGACGCACCTATGATGTAATGGTGTTCGGCGCCGCAGGCATCGTTTATCTGGTGGTCAATGGCCTGCTGACGCTACTGATGCGTCTGGTGGAACATAAAGCGCTGGCCTTTGAGCGACGCAATTAAAAACGCATATCCAGCCAAATCAAGACGGGTAGTTCACTGAATTACCCGTCTTTTTTTATTCCAACCAAAATAAATATCCATATTTATTGAATATAAATTCATTTAGTGGCATTGTTACTGCCAGCCGCAGACACGGCACAACAACATAAGATTGACCGACGGGAGTTCCACGATGAAAAAGTTAGTTCTGGCCGCACTGCTTAGTTCTTTCGCCTTTGGCGCCGCTGCCGCAGAAAAAATCAGCTTTGGCGTTTCTGCAACTTACCCACCGTTTGAATCGATGGACGCCAATAACCAAATCGCCGGTTTCGACATCGACCTGGCCAACGCGCTGTGCAAACAGATGCAGGCCGAGTGTACTTTTACCAACCATGCCTTCGACAGCCTGATCCCGGCGCTCAAATTCAAGAAATATGATGCGGTCATCTCCGGCATGGACATTACCCCGGAGCGTAGCAAGCAGGTGGCGTTTACCGACCCGTACTACGCTAACTCCGCGCTGGTTATCTCGAAGAAAGATGCTTTCCACTCTTTCGCCGATCTGAAAGGCAAGCGCATCGGGATGGAAAACGGCACCACGCACCAGAAATACCTCCAGGATAAACATCCGGAAGTGAAAACCGTGGCTTACGATAGCTACCAGAATGCGTTCATCGACCTGAAAAATGGCCGTATTGATGGGGTGTTTGGCGATACCGCCGTGGTCAACGAGTGGCTGAAAACCAACCCGCAGCTGGGCGCGGCAACGCCGAAGGTCACCGACGCACAGTACTTCGGTACCGGCCTCGGCATTGCGGTACGCCCGGATAACAAAGCGCTGCTGGAAAAACTGAACGCCGCGCTGAAGGCGATTAAAGCCGACGGCACCTACGAGAAAATCAGCAAGCAGTGGTTCCCGGAGTAAACCCTCCCGGAGGCGGCGCTTGACGCGCCTGTCCGGGCTACCGGCCCGCAGACAGCCGTGGCCCCGTAGCCCGGGCTAGCGCAGCGCAGCCCGGGAAGAAGCCGCGCCAAAGTCTCCATCCCGGCGCATTCCCCGGGTTGCGGCGTAAACGCCTTCTCCGGGCTACCGTTGAGCAGACAGCGCTAAACCTATATCCCGAGCAACCAATCCGCCACCTTAAACCGGCAGGGTAAACTGGAAACAGGCTCCTGCCGGCGCTTCAAGCAGGCGAATATCGCCGCCGTGCAGCTGCAGCATCCGCCGGACAATCATTAATCCCAACCCTCCTCTCGATGCGCTTTGCGCGCCAGGTTCCAGCACCGAAGGTCGTTCAAACAAGGTTGCCCGCAGCTCGCCGGCGATGCCCGGCCCGCTATCGGCCACCTCGACGATAATCTCTGGCCCTGCCCGCCGAGCCGCCAGGCGAATAACCCCCCCCTCCGGCGTATGACGAATGGCGTTATCGAGCAAATTGGTCAACACCCGTTCAATCATTGAGAGATCGGCGGTGACCGGCGGTAATCCGGCAGCCAGCTCCAGCTGCAAACCGATATTGCGCGTCGCGACGGGCAGATCGAATTTTTGCGCCACATCCTGCACCAGCTCGGCCAGCACGAACGTTTCCGGCTGCGGCTTAATCCCACCGTGCTCCAGGCGGGCCAGCTCAAACAGCTGCTGAGAAAGATGGCGCACTTTATTGCCCTGGCGCAGCGCGATATTCAAATACTGCTTGTTCTCTTCCATCGTCAGGCGATCGGCCTTCAGGCTTAACGTTTCCAGATATCCCAGCAAGGAGGTGAGCGGCGTGCGTAAATCATGGGAGATATTGGCAACGAACTCCCGCCGCTGACGGTCGCTATCGGCCAGACGATCCCACTGCCCGGCAATCTGGCGGGCCAGTTCAATAAAGCGGTTATGCAGTACGGCGACTTCGTTTCCCGGATTCGCCTCCGGGGTTTGCGCCGCCAGCGCCTTAATCGCATGGATGCTGTCCTGCTCATTCGTAGCCACCAGCGCGGTGAGCTGACGCACCGGGCGCGTGACCCACCGCCAGGCGAGCAGTCCCGCCAGCAGGCCGAGAGCGGCCACCAGCAGCAGAGTCCACAGCAGCAGGCTGGACAGTGTTTTCAGCCAGGCGCTTGCCGCCAGTTCATTAAAGGTTTCGCCCTGCAGAATGATATACAGATAGCCGCGCAGCTGACCGTCCTGGCGCAGCGGCGCCACGCTAAATACTTTTTGTTTATCAAGGCTGCGCGGATCATCGCCGTATACCGGCCACGCGCCGCCGGAAAGGAACGTTTGCACCGGCGCCAGATCGATGCGCTGGCGTTTGATATGACCGGGCGGCGCGGCGTCGGCCAGCAGCTCGCCGTCGGGCGAAAGCAGATACAGTTCCACGCTGGGGTTGAAGGTCATCAGCCGGTCGAAAAGCGGTTTCAGCATCCGGCGGTCAACCTGCCCCTGAGCGTCCAGCAGCGGCTCGCGAGCGGCGATTTGCTGCGCCAGCCCGGCGGAAAGACGCTGGACCATCACGTTGCCGTACTGCGCGCTGCTGTAGAGCTGGATCAGGCAAACGGCTAACGCACAAAGCAGCAGTAACGAGGTAAACACCAGCGCCAGGCGCTGGCTGAGGCTGAGACGGCGGATCATGGCTGCGCCTCTTTGCGCTCCACGGCAAATTTATAGCCTTTACCCCAGACGGTCAAAATGATGTCCGGCTCCGCCGGGTCGCGCTCAATTTTGGTGCGCAGACGGTTGATATGGGTATTGACCGTATGCTCATAGCCGTCGTGCTGATAGCCCCACACCCGATCGAGCAGCTCAAGACGGGAAAAGACCTCCCCGGGGTGACGAGCAAAATAGTATAAAAGATCGAACTCGCGCGGGGTGAGATCCACCATCTCGCCGCGCAGCTTAACGTCGCGGGATAGAGGATCGATGCTCAAGCCGTGGCTATTGATACGCCCGGCATCCATTAACAAATTTTGCCCCATCGCCTCCTGGCGACGAAACACCGCTTTGACCCGGGCGGTCAGTTCGAGAATCGAAAAGGGTTTGGCCAGATAATCATCCGCCCCCATTTCAAGGCCCTGCACCCGCTGGGTTTCGCTGGCGCGGGCGCTGATAATAATCACCGGCAAATAGCGGGTTTGCTGACGAATACGCTGACAAATTTCCAGACCGTCAACGCCCGGCAGCATCAGGTCGAGGATCACCGCATCCCAGAGATCCTTTTCCAGCTGCCGCAGGGCCTGCGCCCCGTCCGCTACGTGAACAATCTGATATCCCTCATCGAGCAGATTCAGGCGCAGCAGCGCAGCGATATCTTCATCATCTTCAACCAACAGAATTTTTTTTGCCACCGGCAGCACTCCGCTATTCTTACGTTCTGATTAGCCAAGCTTACCCGATCTTCGCCGCCTGAAGAGTTCACATTTTGTTTATACTTCGCGAACCAGCAGGGTCAGCACCTCATAATGGGCGGTATGCGGGAACATATCGAACAGCTGGACGCGCTCAATACGATAACCGGCCAGGCGAGCGATATCTTTCGCCATCGTTCGGGCGTTGCAGCTGGAGTAGATAATAAACTCCGGCTCCATACGGCTTAAATAGGCGCACAGGCCGTCGCCGATACCGCGACGCGGCGGATTCACCAGTACCAGATCGGGAATTTCGCCTTCGCCGGTAGCAAACTGCGTAGAATCGAGCGCCTGGAAATGCAGATTCTGCAGGCCGAGCTGCGCCGCCGATTGTCTGGCGCAGGCGATGGCCTCAGCGGCGATCTCAATCCCGGTCAGGCGCATCTCCGGCGTGGCGCAGTGCAGACCAAAGCCGCCAACGCCGCAAAAGAGATCCCACATATGATTAACCGGTAGCTGGCGCACCCAGTCGCGAGCGGTGGCATACAGCCGGCTGGCCACCGCCGGGTTGGTCTGAAAGAAGCTTTGCGGGCGGATCCAGAGCGGCACGCCGTTAAAGTTTTCCGCCAGCACCTGCTGGTCGGTGAGGAAAATTTCCCGCTCTCCTTCCATGATGGCCATATGCACCGGCTGAATATTGGCGGTAATCACTTTCAGCTTCGGCAGCTGCGCCTGGAGCGCCGGCAGCGCGGCGCGCAGCTGGGCCAGCTTGGTCTCCGAACGCAGAACAAAGCGCAGCATCATCCCGCCGTCGAGCCGGCTTTCGGTCAGCAGAATGTACTTCAGCTCTCCGCGCCTGCGGGCAACGTTATAGGGCGTGAGTCCGGCGCGGGCGATAAACGGCTTGAGCGCAGCGAAGACGGGGGCGAAGCCTGGCGGATAGAGCGGGCAATCGGTGAGGTCTTCCGGGGCGCCATCACGGTGCAGCATTCCGAGCAGCGGGCGCTCTACGCTACCGCTGACCACCATTTTCGCTTTGTTGCGAAACCCGCTTTCCGGGCCGCAAACCGGCGCGCACCAGTCAGCGACGGGCGCATCGGCGAGAAGCGTGCGCAAATCGGCCATTTTATCGGCGAGCTGTTGCGATACCGGCAGTTCCAGCCACTGGCAGGAGCGACAGCGGCCCGCGTCATAGAGTGCGCAGTGCATAACAAGACCTTCAAAAAAACAGGGGCGGGGATTGTATCACCGTTACTGTAAACGGAAAAAGCGTCGGCACGGGGCCGGCACAAACAGCATCGCCAGCACCAGCAGATCCGGTAGTTTTTGCAGCACCAGGGAGCGAAAGATTTCGCGCTTCGATTCCCCGGCAATACTAAACAGCTCAGGATAACCGTAGCCCAAAGAAGCGGCCCACAGGTAGCCAATCACAATAATCTGCGTCAACAAGAACAGCCAACGCGCCCAGTTGCGCCCTTTTACCAGCGAAAACGCGCACCAGATTTCAATAAATACCAGCACCAGACTTGAGAGAAACACCAGGGTGAGCGCCCACGTCTGCACGCTGCGATGGACAAAATCCGCGATTCCCTGAACGCCAAGCTGGTTGAGGATCATCAGCAAATCCAGGCCGCGGATTAAAATAATGGCGAAGGCCGCCACCTGCACCAGCGCAGGAACGTTAAGACGAGCATGAGACGAACGCGTTTTAGTAAACAATCCCAACGTAAAGTCTTCCATGAAAACGGCGCCACAAATGCGGCGCCGATGTTAACTCTATTGCAGATTTTAGGTGGTTCAGCCGCTTCTTGCACGCTGGATATCGCGCACCCGCTGCTTTTCCGCGCGGGCCATCAAATACCAGGCGATAAAACCAACAATGCCGACCACGCCGAGGATTAACGTTGCCAGGGCATTAATCTCCGGGTTAACCCCCATGCGCACGCTGGAGAAGACCAGCATCGGCAGCGTCGTCGCCCCCGGCCCGGAAACAAAGCTGGCAATAACCAGGTCGTCGAGCGACAACGTAAAGGCCAGCAGCCAACCGGAGACCACCGCCGGCATAATCATCGGCAGCGTAATGACGAAAAAGACCTTCAGCGGCGCGGCGCCCAGATCCATCGCCGCCTCTTCAATAGAGTGGTCCAGCTCACGCAGGCGCGATGAAATGACCACCGCGACGTACGCGGTACAGAAGGTCACGTGCGCCAGCCAGATGGTCAGCATGCCGCGATCCGACGGCCAGCCAATTGAATGCCCCAGCGCGACAAACAGCAGCAGCAGCGACAGGCCGGTAATCACATCGGGCATCACCAGCGGCGCGGTGATCATAAAAGCAAAGCCGTTTGAACCGCGGAAGCGGCCAAAACGCACCATCACCACTGCGGCAATGGTACCGAGGATCGCCGCCGCCGTCGCGGCGCAGGCGGCAATGGTCAGGCTTAAGCCTACCGCGCTCATCATCGCATCGTCATGAAACAGCTCGCGATACCAGCGCGTCGACCACCCGGCCCATACCGTCACCAGCTTTGAGCTGTTGAACGAGTAAATTACCAGCATCAGCATCGGCGCATACAGAAAGGTAAAGCCAAGCAGCAAAATGACGATTCGCCACGGCGAACGGACTACCGGTAAATTATTCATCCGTGTTCCCCCACCTGTTTTTGCTGATGCTTGTGGAACCACATGATCGGTACGATCAGCAACAGCAGCATCACGATCGCTACCGCCGAGGCCACCGGCCAGTCGCGGTTGTTAAAGAACTCCTGCCACAGCACGCGGCCAATCATAATACTGTCCGGGCCGCCCAGCAGTTCCGGGATAACGAACTCCCCTACCGCCGGAATAAACACCAGCATCGACCCGGCAATAATGCCGCCTTTGGTGAGCGGGACGATCACCTGGAAGAAGGTCTTCAGCGGCCGGGCACCCAGATCCAGCGACGCCTCAACCAGCGAGTAATCGATGCGCGTGAGGGCGGTATAAATCGGTAGCACCATAAACGGCAGATAGGCGTAAACAATACCGATATAGACCGCCAGGTTGGTGTGCAGGATCTCCAGAGGCTGGTCGATAACCCCCAGCCACAGCAGGAAGTTGTTCAGCACGCCGTTGCTTTTCAGCAGCCCCATCCAGGCATAGACGCGGATCAGAAACGACGTCCATGACGGCAGAATGACCAGCAGCAGCAGGATATTCCGGGTCGATGGCTTACTGTGCGCCACCGCCCACGCCAGCGGATAACCCAGCAGCAGACAGCAGAACGTCGAGATCCCTGCCACCTGGAGCGACTGCAGATACGCCTCAAAATAGAGAGGATCGTCGGTAAGCTGCAGGAAATTACCGAGATTCAGCGTTAACGTTAGCTGGCCGTCGGCCCACTCCAGCAGCTCG
Organism: Klebsiella sp. K5-306; assembly: GCF_051835185.1. Lineage (NCBI taxonomy): Bacteria > Pseudomonadati > Pseudomonadota > Gammaproteobacteria > Enterobacterales > Enterobacteriaceae > Klebsiella > Klebsiella sp. K5-306. The sequence goes on along the minus strand of NZ_JAIFJY010000006.1, from coordinate 198,211 downwards.
GTGTAGGGCGGGATCGCCCGCGCCATCTCCGCCAGGCTGATTTTAAAGACGATCAGAAATGGCAGCAGGCACAGCAGGATCAGCCATATGTAAGGCAGCGCAATCACCAGCTTGCGCCCGTGGGCCATCTGCAGCCGCGCCAGCCACAGCGCGAAACCGCCCGGTTTGTTTACGCCTGACGGGGGTTCTAATGTACTCATTGCCCTCTCCTCACACCGTCAGCACGACGCAGCTATCGGCGTCCCAGCATAAACGGACTTCATCGCCCCAGGTTGGCGCACCTTTGCGGTAACGGTGCTCGTTCTGCAGCTGAGCGCTGAGCATCTGCCCGCTTTTCAGGCGCACATGGTAGATAGACAGGTCACCGAGATAGGCAATATAGATAACCTCACCTACCGCGAAGTTATAGCCATCCGCCGGTGGGTCCTCGCAGAGCATAATTTTTTCCGGGCGCAGAGCCACCCACACCGGGACGTTATCGACGACGGAGGCATCGGGATCGACCTTCAGCGGATGCGTCAGGCCCGGGGAATCCAGCACCAGGCCATCTTCCTGGCGCTCTTTTACCAGCCCTTCAAAGACGTTAACCGAGCCGATAAACTCCGCGCTGTAGCGGGTAGTTGGGTGCTCGTAAATTTCCTCCGGCTCGCCGATCTGTACGAACTTGCCGCGGTTCATAATGGCGATACGCCCCGCCATGGTCATCGCCTCTTCCTGATCGTGGGTCACCATCACGCAGGTGACGCCGACGCGCTCAAGAATATCGACCACTTCCAGCTGCATCCTGTCGCGCAGCTTCTTATCCAGCGCGCCCATCGGCTCGTCAAGCAGCAGCAGTTTCGGTCTTTTCGCCAGGCTGCGGGCCAGCGCCACGCGTTGACGCTGACCGCCGGAGAGCTGATGCGGTTTACGCTTTGCGAACTCCTGCATATGCACCAGCGCCAGCATCTCCTGCACCCGACTGGTGATTTCAGCCTTAGGCAATTTGTCCTGCTTGAGGCCAAAGGCGATGTTCTGCTCCACCGTCATATGGGGAAAGAGCGCATAGGACTGAAACATCATGTTAATCGGCCGCTGATACGGCGGCACCCGCGCCAGATCGACGCCATCCAGGACAATCTGCCCGGCGGTAGGCTGTTCGAATCCCGCCAGCATGCGCAGCAGGGTTGACTTGCCGCAGCCGGATGCGCCCAGCAGGGCAAAAATTTCGCCTTTATAAATGGTGAGATTGACATCATCGACGGCGTGCTGGCCATCGAAGGACTTCGTTAAATTACGGATTTCGAGCAGCGGGGTCAGCGCTTTGGGGGTTTTCGCCTGCGGGCGAGGAATTACATCATTCACGGGGTGTTCTCCGGCAGAAATCAAATCATGGTGCAGGCGCACCATAACGGTGCGCCTGTTGCCGGCAGCGCGACGCTTATCCGGCCTACAACTCACGGAGAATTACTTACCGCTTTTCACCTTCGTCCATGCGCGAGTACGCACGCGATCGATTTTCGGATCCTGGACTTTCAGGGTGAACAGCTTGGCGAAGACGTCAGCCGGCGGGTAGATGGCCGGATTGCTGCGGATCGCTTCGCTGACCAGCGGCGTAGATGCTTTGTTGCCGTTAGCGTAATAGACATGATCGCTAATATGCGCGATAACGTCCGGACGCATCAGATAGTTCAGGAATTGATAAGCCTCTTCTTTGTTTTTCGCATCTGCCGGCATAGCGAAGACGTCAAAGAACGCCAGCGCGCCCTCTTTCGGGATAAAGTAGGAAACGTTGACCCCGTTCTTCGCTTCTTTCGCCCGGTTAGCCGCCTGCCATACGTCGCCCGCCCAGCCGATCGCGACGCAGATATCGCCGTTCGCCAGGTCGTTGATGTACTGCGAAGAGTGGAAGTAGCGAATATTCGGACGCAGCTTCAGCAGCAGGTCGGTTGCCGGGCCAGTGTAGTCATCGGCTTTGGCGCTATTAGGATCTTTACCGAGGTAGTTCAGCACGGTGGCGAAAATCTCTTCCGGGGCATCAAGGAAGGAGACGCCGCAGCTTTTCAGTTTCTCCAGATTTTCCGGCTTCATCACCAGATCCCAGCTGTCCAGCGGCGCATCTTTGCCCAGCACGGCTTTCACTTTATCGATGTTATAGCCTATGCCGGTTGTCGCCCACAGGTAGGGAATCGCGTATTTATTGTCCGGGTCGTGCTTCGCGACCAGCGTCAGCACTTCCGGATCGAGATTTTTCCAGTTGGGGAGCTTGCTCTTATCCAGCGGCTGGAACACCCCTGCCGCCAGCTGGCGCTCGAGGAAGCTGGCCGACGGCACCACCAGGTCAAATCCGGTGCTGCCCGCCATAAGCTTACCCTCCAGCACTTCATTGGAGTCAAAAACGTCATACACCACTTTAATACCGGTCTCTTTTTCAAAATTCGCCACCGTATCCGGGGCAATATAATCAGACCAGTTATATACATGCAGGGTTTTTTGTTCGGCTGCGAGCGAACCGGCAGAGACGGCCATCAGCGCACCCGTAACCAGACCTGTTAACCATTTTTTACCAAAGGCGGTCATATCTCTTATTCCTTCTCAATGCCCGTTAACAAGCGGGCTGAATATACGCACTTGTTCGCATGCAATAATCATGCATTTTTTTTCAATGCCTAAGAAAAGGAGAGAGGACCTCTCCCGGAATGGTTGCCCGCAACTGGAAGCAGCGTCAGAATAACTGTAGCCAGAATAAGAGGCTATAGCCCAGGAGAAAAAACGGCTTTTATCAATTTTTTATGCAATAAGGGTCTATGTGATAAGCCGAAAACGGCGGAATGGCGGTGAAAAATTCTTTACAGGAAGGTTAACAACAGAATAATCGCGGGTAATACGCAGCCACCATGGCAGTGACTGCGCTATTTTTCGCCAGCCTCAGTGAAGAAAATGGTACTGAATATTCTCAGCTATCGGCTCTTCTTCCTCAGACTTATACAGCACCTGGTTAGCACTGGCTTCAAGGATGACCATCGATATCTGTTCTTCGCTCTGACGGAAAAACCATGCAAACTGATCGATCGTCACGCCGACGCCGACGGTCAACGCCTGGCAAACCACCAGTTTCGGCAGATTATCATCCTGAATATCGAGGAAAGCTTTCACCGTCAACGAGCTGGCGTTAATCGCAGAAAGATCGGCGGAAAGCGGCAGGAGCGCGGAGGGTTTCACCTCAGCCAGCGCGGAGAAAAGCACCACGTTATCAACCAGGTCAAGTTTGGCATCAAAAATGCCTTCGAAATTTTGCATATGCGGCAGGTGCAGTGCCTGGCAGGAATCACACTCAAAAAAGCTGATGCCCAATTCGTCGAGCCATTGACGTAACGTATCAAGACCCGGAACGACCAGTGAATCCATATGACCTGTGACCTCTTACTGTGAAAATGCGACGCCATAGCTTACGCAAAAAAAGCGCCGTATTCCATGACGGTGTCGCGAAAGGCAGCTATCCCCCCATTTTCAGACAAAATCCGGGCGTCGCTTGTCGTTCAATCCAGGCGATCATCTTGCCGGCAATATCGACGCCGGTGGTGGTTTCAACCCCCTCCAGCCCCGGAGAAGCGTTCACTTCCATCACCAGCGGTCCGCGCGTGGCGCGCAGTATATCCACGCCCGCCACGTCCAGCCCGAGCGTTTGCGCCGCCTTAATGGCCATTTCACGCTCCTGCTCGCTGATAAGCGCCACCGAGGCTACGCCGCCGCGATGCAGGTTGGAGCGAAAATCGCCCTCCTTCGCCCGCCGCTCAATCGCCGCGACCACTTCATTACCCACCACGAGGCAGCGCACGTCCCGGCCTTTCGCCTCGGCGATATACTCCTGAACCAGAATATGCGCATTCAGGCCGCGAAAAGCGTCAATAACGCTCTCTGCCGCCTGGCGCGTTTCGGCCAGCACAACGCCGATCCCCTGCGTCCCCTCCACCAGCTTGACCACCAGCGGCGCGCCGCCAACCATGGCGATCAGATCGCTGGTGTCGTCCGGCGAGTGGGCAATACCGGTGAGCGGCAGGTCGATGCCCTGGCGCGCCAGCAGCTGGAGCGAACGCAGCTTGTCGCGGGCGCGCGTGATGGCTACCGATTCATTCAGCGGATAGCTGCCGAGCAGCTCAAACTGACGCAGCGCCGCGGTGCCGTAGTAGGTGATCGCCGTGCCGATACGCGGGATCACGGCGTCAAAATGCGGGAGCTGGCGGCCTTTATAGTGAATTGACGAGGCCACCGGGCTGACGTTCATATAGCAGGAAAGCGGATCGAGGATTTCCACCTGATGACCGCGTTTTTGCGCGGCTTCGCGCAGGCGTCGACATGAATAAAGCGTTCCATCCCGGGATAATATGGCAATTTTCACCCTGCACCTCTGCGAAAAGACCCGCTCTGGCGGGCCTCTGAGTAGCAAACAACGTTTTAAATTAGCGCTGACCTGCGGAATTTCCTTGCGTCAGACCGGGTGCAGTTTACACGCAATCAGCGCGTAGCCCATCCCTGCTTATGCAGATATTCCAGAATAAATGGCCGGCTTTCTTTGACGATAGTCCGGCGGATATGGTCGCTCCAGGTATCGCGACGCGTGTTGCTGCCGCGAGAGAGATAATAGTGCGCCAACTGCTCGTCATATTCAGCAAGGACCGTCTCATTCAGCGGCTGATAGTGATTTTCATGAACCAGCATCGCCGACGGCATGCGCGGTTTCACTTCCGGATTATCGTCAGGCCAGCCAAGGCACAGGCCAAACAGCGGCATTACGTGCTGTGGGAGCTTCAGCAGCTGGGTCACCGCATCAATATTGTTACGCAGCCCGCCGATATAGACGCCGCCCAGGCCAAGAGATTCCGCCGCCACCAGCGCATTCTGCGCCATAATCGCGGTGTCGACGCAGCCCAGCAGGAGCTGTTCGGCGAGACCCAGCTGAGCGTCCGGGCAGATTTGCAGATTGCGGTTAAAATCAGGGCAGAATACCCAGAATTCCGCAGCCTGCGCCACGTGCTGCTGTCCGCCGCTCAGCGGCACCAGCTGTTGACGTATTTCCGGGTCGGTAACGCGAATAATTGAGGTACATTGTAAAAAACTGGAGCTGGAGGCTCCCTGCGCGCTGGCGATAATTGCGGCGCGCTGTTCTTCGCTGATCGGCGCGTCGGTAAAATGGCGAATAGAACGGTGGCTACGCAGCAGCTCAATGGTCGGCGTCATCTCGTTTTTCTCTGTCAGGCAATGATGAAGGGGAATTTTTCGTTTGCGTCAACTGCGGGGCAACAACTTTCGCCACACGCCAGATTAACGCCACGGCGGCCGGAAGCATCAGCAGGATCCCCGCGAAGATCATCAGCAGCGCCGCTGTCGGGCTGGAGAACGGCGCAGGCAGGCTGACGTACTGATTAAGCGAGAGCCAGGCCAGGGTCAACAGCACCATGCCGATAAACTCAACTACCAGAACGCTTTTGGGTAATGCTGCGGGCGATCGCATAACGCTCCTCCGGTCCAAAGCAATCACGCAACCGGGTAAAAAAGTCGCGTATCAGAGGGAGTATAGCGGTTTCATCAGCAGAATATTTAACAAACATAGCCTTAAGCCATCAAAGCAAAAGGCAGAACCTTCTTTTCCTCGTCGCCATAACGCGGCATGATACGCCCCATTCGCCATCCGGCTGAGGTTTAAGGAGAGAGAGTATGTTTACGGTAATTTTTGGTCGTCCAGGTTGCCCATATTGCGTTCGCGCCAAAGAACTGGCGGAAAAACTGAGCAACGAGCGCGATGATTTTAACTATCGCTACATTGATATCCACGCTGAAGGCATCAGCAAAGCCGATCTGGAGAAAACCGTGGGTAAACCGGTTGAAACCGTACCGCAGATTTTTGTCGATCAGAAGCACATTGGCGGCTGCACCGACTTTGAAGCCTGGGCGAAAGAGAATCTCGGTCTGTTTGCCTGAGACGACTCACTCCTCTGACGAGGGCTTGCGTCTGGTATCAAGCCAGGCGCAAATAAATAAAAAGCACAGCGCGCCCAGCGCGCACCAGAACACCGCGCTAAATAGCCACGCCAGTTCCTGCCAGAAAGATCGTTGAGTGACGAAGAATAACCGCATGACGACCAGACAAATAGGCGCAGCCAGCATAGCGCCGATAAGCGGACGCAGCACCCGCTGACCCGGGGAGAGGCAGCTTGCCGCCGCACCGGGTAGCAAAAAGAACAGCAGCCCGAGCTCAGGGTTACCGGTAGCCCGAAAGGCGCCTTTCATATGTAACAGCAGCGATAAGCAAACCACGATAAATAGAAAGAACCCACAGATAATACCGGCCCAAGCACGCTCAGATTTCACGACATCCTCCTGATTTTGCCTCTAACCAACTTCCACTTCGCCCAGTCAGATAAAGATTCTGGCAATCCATGCCAATAAAAGATCCCGTCAAGGTAATAACGATTGTTGCTAGCCGCAGCCCCCAGGAAAGATTAAACTATCGACTATATTTTGCTGGTTATAACGGGATGCCAGAATAGCGTTCGGGACAACGCGAACACTGGACCAACCTTAGACCAAATAACCATTTCCTTCAACAACTTACTAGTAAATGAGAAGTTGGCTTTCGTGAATATAAACGTCGCAGATTTGTTAAACGGGAATTACATCCTGTTATTGTTCGTTGTACTTGCACTGGGACTCTGCCTCGGGAAACTGCGTCTCGGGTCGGTACAACTTGGTAATTCCATTGGCGTTTTAGTGGTTTCCCTATTATTAGGGCAGCAGCATTTCAGTATTAACACTGACGCCCTCAATCTCGGCTTTATGCTGTTTATTTTTTGCGTCGGCGTAGAAGCGGGACCCAACTTTTTTTCTATTTTTTTTCGCGATGGGAAAAATTACCTGATGCTCGCGCTGGTGATGGTCGGCAGCGCAATGCTGATCGCCATGGGACTGGGTAAGCTCTTCGGCTGGGATATCGGCCTGACGGCCGGGATGCTCGCCGGCGCGATGACGTCTACTCCCGTGCTGGTCGGCGCCGGGGATACGCTTCGCCACTTCGGCATGCCCAGCGATCAGCTCGCCCTTTCGCTCGATCATCTGAGCCTCGGCTATGCGCTGACCTATCTGATTGGCCTGGTCAGCCTGATCGTCGGCGCCCGCTATATGCCGAAGCTGCAGCATCAGGATTTGCAGACCAGCGCCCAGCAAATCGCCCGCGAGCGCGGTCTCGATACCGACTCCCGGCGTAAGGTCTATTTGCCGGTGATCCGCGCCTACCGCGTCGGTCCGGAGCTGGTGGCGTGGGCTGATGGTAAAAATCTGCGCGAGCTGGGTATTTACCGCCAGACCGGCTGCTACATTGAGCGCATCCGCCGCAACGGCATTCTCGCGAACCCGGACGGCGATGCGGTGCTGCAGATGGGTGATGATATCGCCCTGGTGGGCTACCCGGATGCCCATGCCCGCCTCGACCCAAGCTTCCGTAACGGCAAAGAGGTCTTCGACCGCGATCTGCTTGATATGCGCATCGTCACCGAAGAGATCGTGGTCAAAAACCACAATGCCGTCGGCCGTCGCCTGGCGCAGCTGAAGCTGACCGACCACGGCTGCTTCTTAAACCGCGTCATTCGCAGCCAGATCGAAATGCCTATCGACGATAACGTGGTGCTCAACAAGGGCGATGTGCTGCAGGTCAGCGGCGACGCGCGTCGCGTTAAAACCGTCGCCGATCGTATCGGCTTCATCTCCATTCACAGCCAGGTGACCGACCTGCTCGCCTTCTGCGCCTTCTTTATCGTTGGCCTGATGATCGGCATGATCACCTTCCAGTTCAGTTCGTTCAGCTTCGGCATCGGTAACGCCGCCGGTCTGCTGTTTGCCGGCATTATGCTCGGCTTCCTGCGCGCCAACCATCCGACGTTCGGCTACATCCCGCAGGGCGCGCTGAATATGGTGAAAGAGTTCGGCCTGATGGTATTTATGGCCGGCGTGGGGCTCAGCGCGGGCGCCGGGATTAACAACGGCCTCGGCGCCGTCGGCGGTCAGATGCTGGCGGCGGGCCTGATCGTCAGCCTGGTACCGGTGGTTATCTGCTTCCTGTTCGGCGCGTACATCCTGCGCATGAACCGCGCGATGCTCTTCGGCGCCATGATGGGCGCCCGTACCTGCGCGCCGGCGATGGAAATCATCAGCGATACTGCCCGCAGCAATATTCCGGCGCTGGGATACGCGGGGACCTACGCCATCGCTAACGTATTGTTAACCCTGGCAGGTACGCTGATTGTCATCATCTGGCCGGGACTACAGTGAATTTTTTAAGAAAAAAAACGCGCATACGCAGAACTTTTTTTGCTGGCATCAGTCATAAGTAGTGCCACTGCTTTTCTTTGATGTCCCCATTTTGTGGAGCCCATCAACCCCGCCACTTAGGTTCAAGGTTGATGGGTTTTTTGTTTTCTGCGCCCCGCTCACTCTCCCGCCAGCCTTCCCACCATCAGTCGAATTGCTTCTCTGGATAGCGGCGCTCTGTCGGTCACGAAGTGCAGCGTCATACCCTCGATAAAGGCGTCAAGCCCGCGGGCCGTTGCTGGTTCAAACCACTGTTCCAGAGTCTGCTGGCTGCGCAGCATCCAGTTTTGCATGACTGCTTTTAAATTCGGCTGGCTGCTGCAAAAAGCATACAGCTGATACATCAGCTCCATATTGCGTGCGGTGGTCACCTGGGCGCTAAATATCAGCTCGGCAATCGCGTCACAGGCCTCTTCGCGGCTATGCACATCGGCAAAAAACAGCTGATACTGCGCCGACATCTGGCCGGTAAACAGGCTGAACGCTTCTTCGACCAGCGCCTCGATACCGCTGAAATAGTAGGTCAGCGAGCCCAAAGGTACGCCCGCACAGGTGGCGATTTTCCGATGCGTGACCGCGTGGATGCCGTGTATCGCGATCGTGTCCAGCGTCGCCTGCAAAATCCGCTCCCGACGCTGCGGGTCGTTTGGTCGACGGGCCATCAGTGTTCCTCTCTCATTTAAATAGGCGCTTAATCCCTTAGCGGATGCTGGGCGCATTCCTCAGGCTGAATCGAATCATAGAGGTCAATAAAAAAACATTCTTCAGCAAGCAGCCTGGATGTACAAATGTACACAACCTTGCTACTGTTGTCTGCATCTCTCCACTCTCGGGCATTTACGGATGACAGCGCAAACCTCCCGCAGAGCCCTTCAGCTAAGGCTGTGGGCGCTCTTCATGTTCTTTTTTATCCCTGGATTACTCATGGCCTCATGGGCGACCCGCACGCCGGCGATTCGCGATCTGCTCGCGCTCTCGACGGCGGAAATGGGGATTGTATTATTTGGACTATCAATAGGTTCGATGAGCGGTATCCTCTGCTCAGCGTGGCTGGTCAATCGATTCGGCACCCGAAAAGTGATTCGTACCACCATGTCCTGCGCGGTGGTCGGCATGCTGGTCCTCAGCGCCGCGCTATGGTTTACCTCGGCGGTGCTGTTTGCTGTTGGCTTAGCCATCTTCGGCGCCAGCTTTGGTTCAGCGGAAGTGGCGATTAACGTTGAAGGCGCCGCCGTTGAACGCGAAATGAATAAAACCGTGCTGCCGATGATGCATGGTTTCTACAGCTTCGGCACGCTCGTCGGCGCCGGAATAGGCATGGCGGTCACCGGCTTCGGCCTGCCCGCCGCGCCGCACATTCTGCTGGCGGCGCTGGTGGCTGTCGCCCCCATCGCTATCGCCATTCGCGCAATTCCGGAAGGTACCGGCAAGAATGCAGCGGAAGCGGCGCGCCATGAAGGCAAAGGCCTGCCGATATGGCGAGATGCTCAATTGCTGCTGATTGGCGTCATCGTCCTGGCCATGGCCTTTGCCGAGGGTTCCGCCAACGACTGGCTGCCGCTGCTGATGGTGGACGGCCACGGCTTCAGCCCGACTTCCGGGTCGCTGATTTACGCGGGCTTCACCCTCGGTATGACCCTCGGCCGTTTTACCGGCGGTTGGTTTATTGACCGCTACAGCCGGGTGACGGTGGTTCGCGCCAGCGCGGTCATGGGCGCGCTGGGCATTGGCCTGATTATTTTTGTCGATAACCCGTGGGTCGCCGGCCTCTCCGTACTATTATGGGGCCTCGGCGCATCGCTCGGCTTCCCGCTGACCATTTCCGCCGCCAGCGACACTGGCCCGGATGCGCCGAAGCGCGTCAGCGTGGTGGCGATTACCGGCTACCTCGCCTTCCTCGTCGGGCCGCCGCTGCTGGGCTTCCTCGGCGAGCACTTCGGCCTGCGTAGCGCCATGATGGTAGTGCTGGCATTGGTACTGGTCGCGGCCATCGTCGCCCGGGCGGTTGCGAAGCCACACTCTGAACCCGTGATGGAGAACAGTTAATGAGCATCAAATTGATTGCGGTAGACATGGATGGCACCTTTCTGAGCGATGCCAAAACCTATAACCGTCAGCGCTTCCTCGCCCAGTATCAGCGGATGCGCGAGCAGGGCATCCGCTTCGTCGTCGCCAGCGGCAACCAGTATTACCAGCTTATCTCCTTCTTCCCGGAGGTAGCGCACGAGATCGCCTTTGTCGCCGAAAACGGCGGCTGGGTGGTCAGCGCCGGAGAAGATGTATTTAACTGCCGGATGCCGCAGGAACATTTCAATACCGTCATCGATCATCTCCAGACGCTGACCAACATTGAAATCATCGCCTGCGGTAAGCGCAGCGCTTATACCCTCAACCAGTATAATGATGAGCTGAAAGCGGTCGCGGCGAAGTACTATCATCGCCTCGAACTGGTCGACGACTTTAATCATATTGCTGATGATGCGATTCTGAAATTTGGCCTCAACGTCCCGGACCAGCTGATCCCTGAGATACAGCCTAAGCTGCACGCCGCGCTTGGCGATATGGTAACCGCAGTCGCTACCGGCTACGGCAGCATTGACCTGATTATTCCTGGGGTACACAAGGCTAACGGCCTGCGCATCCTGCAGGAGCGCTGGGGGATCGAGAATCATGAAGTGGTCGCCTTTGGCGATAGCGGCAACGATATTGAAATGCTGCAGCATGCCGGATTCGGTTACGCGATGGCCAACGCCGCCGCGCCGGTGAAGGCCGTTGCTGGCTATCGTGCGCCGCACAATAACGAAGAGGGCGTACTCCATATCATTGATAAAGTGCTTAATCGCGAAGCGCCGTTCGTCTGAGACAGCGCCTGCTGCGGCGCGTAACGTCGCAGCAGGTCATTGGAGAGTTACTGCGGTTCGAGGGAGCTGCCTACGCGTTTGTCCTTCAGGAAGTAGACCGTCATCGCCAGCCAGAGCACCCCGCTAAGCAAATTCAGCAAACTGAAGAGTCCGCTGCCGCCAGACTCATAGGCGTGCTTGCTCACTTCAATACCCACGGTAAAGATCAGCATTTGCAGCATCCCCATCGCCGCCGATACCGTCCCCTTGCTCATTTCGCTGGCAAACAGCGTCAGGCGCACCAGCCCGGCGTTAGCAAGCCCAATGCCGAAGGCGTAAACGCTCAGCCCGGCGGTCATCCACAAATAAGCGTGCGTCGAGGCGACCGTAGCGACGGCGGAGATCAGCAGGCCAAGCATAATTGGCCAGCCGCCGAGGATAATCAACGAACGCACCGTTTTGCGGGAAGTCTGGCGCGCCAGCACCAGGTTACCGGCGATCAACGCGCCAAAGATTGGCACCTGCAGCAAGCCATATTCGTAGCTGGTCGCCTGCTCGCCGCTAATGATAATCACCGGCGACTGGGCTATCCACGCCAGCAGCGGCAGGCTGACAAAACCGGTGGCCAGCGCGCCGGCGACAAAGCGCAGGTTTTTCAGCACTTCACGATAATCACGCCCCAGCTCTTTGACCGAGAGTTTCTCGCCCATGCGGGTGGCGGTTTCCGGCATCGCCCGCTGTAGGCCGAAGAAGGCGATAGCGGCCAGTACGGCAAACAGGACAAACATCATCTCCCACGGCAGGATATGTACCCAGGCCGCGCCCACCAGCGGCCCAAGCAGCGGCGCAATCAGCGCGACGTTGGCCATTAAGGCGGTAATCTTGATGCATACCGCCTCTTCAAAAGACTCCTGTATCGCCGCATAGCCAACCGCGCCAATAAAGCACAGGCTGATACCCTGCAAAAAGCGCAGCAGCGTGAACTGCTCAATAGTTTGCGCCAGCAGCGTCGCCAGGCAGGTCACGATAAACCACACCACCCCGGTCAGCATGACCGGACGGCGGCCGATGCGGTCCGAAAGCGGGCCCAGCAGCCACTGTAAAAACATACCGCCGGCGAGATAGGCGGTCATGGAGGTCGGAACCCATTCATTGCCAACGCCAAACTCTTCCACGACCGAGAGCATGCCCGGCTGGATCATATCATTGCCGATATAGGTGGCGAATTCGTATAACACCAGGCACAGTGGAAAGAGCAGCGCCTGACGTCCGAGGCGTTTGCCTGAAAGTGAAGAATTGTGCATGAAATCTCTTATTTAAATAAAACCGCGCAAAGTTTAATGAAAGTCGTGCCGGGGAGATAGCGAATTGTGAGCGATGACGAAAAATATCGCCATTCTGCAACCTCTTCGCCACCAGCGAATAAAAAATCCCGCTGTATGTATTTCGTTTATGTTTCAATTAGATTACACACTATATACTCCTTTATTCAGTCTGTTAACGAAGATACATGCAAGATTTCACTCATAACAAACTGATAATTAAGAAAATACTGCTTTACCTTAGCGCCACCGTTTCTTAGGGTGGGCGGCTTGTTGATAACGGATTAAAGAGCCCGGACGTATGCTGGAAAATATTAACTACTCGCTGTTTGCATTACTCAATGCCACTCCCTCGTCCCCGTGGTGGGCGATAGAGATCGCGACGTTTATCGCCAAAGACCTGATTATTATTGTGCCATTATTAGTATTAGCCTTATGGCTTTGGGGTCCAAACCAGCGTCAGCTAGTATTTAAGGTGATGATGGCATTAGCCATTAGTCTTACGCTGTCATGGATATTCGGCGCGCTTTTTCCGCACGAACGGCCGTTCGCCGCCGGTATGGGTTATAACTTCCTGCACCACTCGCCCAACAACTCCTTCCCGAGCAATCACGGCACCATCTGCTTTACCTTTGCGCTGGCCTTTATGTTCTGGCACCGCCTGTGGTCGGGAGTCCTGCTTTTCGCCGTTGCCTGCGCAATTGCCTGGTCCAGGGTCTATCTCGGCGTTCACTGGCCGATGGATATGCTGGGCGGACTTCTCACCGCGATGAGCGCCTGTCTAAGCGCCCAGCTTTTGTGGCAAAGCGGCGGAAAGACCCTTTATCAGCATCTGCAGCGGCTGTACCGCCTGTTCTTTTCGCTACCGATTCGCAAAGGCTGGGTGCGCGAATAACCTGTTTCTCAGCCGCCGGTAAAATGCGGCAGAGCCCAACGCCTGCGCGTGACTAACCCTCTTTCGGCAGGTAAAATCGCCGCTGACGCCCTGTCGATGCAGGGCGCTTTAGCCTAGAGGGAATATGGAAACTCGTCGTGACGAACGCATCAGCCAGCTTATTCAGGCACTCAAGCGCAGTGATAAACTGCATCTAAAAGAAGCGGCCACCCTGCTTGGGGTGTCGGAGATGACTATTCGTCGCGACCTCAACGGCCACAGCGGCCCGGTCGTTTTGCTGGGCGGCTATATCGTTCTGGAGCCGCGCAGCGCGACGCACTATCTGCTAAGCGACCAGAAAACGCGCCTTGTTGATGAAAAACGCCGCGCCGCCCGCCATGCGGCAAAGCTGCTTGAGGCTCATCAGATGGCCTTTTTCGATTGCGGGACCACCACGCCGTGGATTATCGATGCCATCGACAACGCCCTGCCGTTTACCGGGGTCTGCTATTCGCTCAACACCTTCCTTTCCTTGCAGGAAAAGCCACAGTGCCGCGCGATTTTATGCGGCGGCGAGTTCCACGCCAGCAACGCCATTTTTAAACCGCTGAGCCTGCAGGATACGCTAAGCCATCTTTGCCCGGATATCGCGTTTTATTCCGCCGCGGGCGTCGATTGCGAGCAGGGAGCGACCTGCTTTAACCTCGAGGAGCTGCCGGTTAAACACTGGGCGATGAAAAGCGCGCGCTACCACGTGCTGGTCGTCGATCACAGTAAATTTGGCAAAGTTCGGCCGGCGCGGATGGGCGATTTATCGCAGTTTGACGTGATTGCCAGCGACGTGTGTCCGGATGACGAGCTGCTTACGCTGGCGAAAGAAAAACAAATTTCACTCCTTTACTAAAACCGCGCCCCGCAGGGCGCGGCCTGCATTTTACGAGAACCAGCCGCCGAACCAGCCGTGCAGTTTCATCAGCACGAAATCGATCATCCGGCTAAAGAACCCGCCTTCATTGACCGCTTCCATAACAATCAGCGGCCGCTGTTCAATGGTTTTATCATTCAGTTTAAAGTCGATGGTGCCGACAACCTGCCCTTTAGTCAGCGGTGCGGTCAGCTGCGTATCATTCAAAGTGTAGCTGGCCTTCAGGTTTTTCAACTGGCCTTTCGGCAGCGTGATGGAACCGGCATCGCCCGCGCCAAGCTTCGCTTCACTGCTATCGCCAAACCAGACGCGCTGGGTAATGAAGGTGGCATCAGGTTTAATCGGCGTCACGGTTTCATAAAAGCGGAAGCCCCAGGTCAGCAATTTTTCAGATTCGTTAAATCGGATACGGTCAGTTTTGGTGCCGAGCACGACGGCAATCAGGCGCATGTCGTTTTGCGTCGCGGAAGAGACCAGATTGTAGCCCGCACCGGCAGTGGTTCCGGTTTTCACGCCGTCAGCGTTAAGGTTCGTGCTCCACAGCAGGCGGTTACGGTTCGGCTGACGGATTTTGTTGAAAGTGAACTCTTTTTCTTTGTGGATCGCATACTCTTCCGGCACATCATGGATCATCGCTTTGGTCAGCAGCGCCATATCGCGGGCGGTACTGAACTGACCCGGCGCATCAAGCCCGTGCACGGTCTTAAAGGTGGTATTGGTGAGGCCCATCTTCTGCGCATAGCCGTTCATCAGGCTGACAAAGGCGTCCTGGCTGCCCGCCACGTAGTCGGCAATCGCGATGCTGGCGTCGTTGCCGGACTGAATGATAACGCCCTTGTTAAGATCTTCCACCGACACCTGCATTCCAGGCTTGAGGAACATCACCGAGGAGCCGCGCAGCGCCGGGTTACCGGTGGCCCACGCATCGCGCCCGATGGTCACCATATCCGTAGACTTAATCTTACCCGCCTTTAGCGCCTGGCCGACAACGTAGCTGGTCATGATCTTGGTCAGGCTTGCCGGATCGAGTTTTTCATCGGCATTGCCTTCGCTGAGTACTTTGCCGCTGGCATAGTCCATCAGGATCCAGGCGCGCGCGTCAATGGATGGCGCATCGGGGAGTTGTTCCGCAGCCTGCACCGCAGGCGCGACGAGAAATAAAAGCGCGCAGCCTGCCGCGAGGCCGCGAAGGGAAAAAGCATCATGCGTCATAAGAGCCACCCAAGTATCCTTTCCAAACAAAAATATGCCGCCACACTCGTTCCGCGCCGCAGCAGCCGGTGAGTAAAGCGTACAAATGACCTTAAAGAAACAGCGAGTTGGTAAAGTTTTTAAAGTTTACGCAATAACCTCGCGCGGCGCTGCAAACAGCGCAATTTTTTTGATCGCGGTTGCCTAAATATTAACTTTATTCCAACATGAATGCTCACTACGCCGCAATGGCGGCGAAATAAAAAGCAGGAGCGGATATGATTACGCTGTGGGGCAGAAATAACTCAACCAATGTGAAGAAAGTGCGCTGGGTGCTGGAAGAACTCGACCTCCCGTATCAGCAAATTCTGGCAGGCCTGGAGTTCGGTCTGAATCACGATCCGGCCTATCTGGCCATGAACCCCAACGGTCTGGTACCGCTGTTGAAAGATGCAACGACCGATATCGTACTCTGGGAATCAAACACAATTATCCGCTATCTGGCCGCGCAGTATGGTCAGAATCGCCTGTGGGTGGAGTCGCCAGCCGAGCGCGCCCAGGGAGAAAAATGGATGGACTGGGCCAACGGTTCGCTCTCGCCTGCCCATCGACCCGTTTTAATGGGCCTGGTCAGAACGCCGGTAGAAAAACGCGATCCTGCCGCCATTGAAGCCGGTATTGCCGCCTGCGAGACGCTGTTCGCTATTCTGGACGACGAGCTGTCGCGCCATCAGTGGCTGTCTGGCGATGCCTTCGGCCTCGGCGATATCGCCGTCGCGCCGTTCGTCTACAACCTGCTGGAAACGGTAAAAACCTGGCAGCCGCGCCCGCATCTGCAGCGCTGGTACCAGCAGATCGGCGAACGTCAGGCCTGGCGCAACGTGGTGATGATCCCGGTCACCTGATTTTAACCCGCCGGACTCACCTTCAGCAGCTCACCGTTGGATTCGTCGGTTAACACATACAAATAACCATCGGGTCCAACGCGTACGTCGCGAATGCGTCTACCGCGATCGGTCAGAATGCGCTCCTGCTCCGTGACTTTATTGCCATCAACCTTGAGCACAATGAGCGATTCATCCTTCAGCGCGCCGATAAACAGCCTGTGTTGCCACTGCGGAAAAACCTGCGCGTTGTAAAACGCCATACCGCTCACCGCCGGCGACTTCTCCCAGACAAATAGCGGCGCTTCGGTGTTTTCCGCCTTTTTGCCTTTGGCTTCCGGGATCGGCAGGCCGCTGTAGTTAATGCCGTGCGTCGCCAGCGGCCAGCCGTAGTTTTTACCTTTTTGCACGATATTGATCTCATCCCCGCCGCGCGGCCCGTGCTCATATAACCACAGCGTATCGCTCCACGGGTTCATCGCCAATCCCTGAGGGTTACGAATTCCGTAAGACCAGATTTCAGGCCTGACGCCAGACTGGCCGACAAAAGGATTATCGGCCGGGACCTTGCCATCAGCCGTTAGCCGCACCACTTTTCCCTGCAGCTTATCGAGATCCTGAGCGGTTGAACGCTGGTTATTCTCTCCGAGACCGATAAACAGATGACCACGACCGTCGAACGCCAGCCGTCCGCCAAAATGATTGCCGGTCGAGAGCTTCGGCTGCTGGCGGAACACCACCTGGAAGTTTTCCAGACGCTGGAGATCCTCGCTCAATCGGCCATAGCCCACCGCGGTCCCGGCTTTATCCTCATCCCCGCCCTCGGCATAGCTCAGCCAGACCCGGCGCGACTGGGCAAAGTCCGGTGCCAGCGCCACGTCCAGCAAACCGCCCTGCCCGTTAGCCCAGACCTGCGGTACGCCCGGGATCGCCGACGAGAGGCCTTTGTCGCGCTGCCAGAGCTTGAGTTCGCCGCCGCGCAGGGTAATCAAAATACCGCGATCGTCCGGCAGGAAGGCCAGCGCCCACGGGTGTTCGAGCTGGTTCTGCAACACCTCCACGCGCTCCCGGGCGGCAAGGACGGCAGTGGGTAACAACAGCGTGGTAAGCGCTATCAGGGTGACGGTCTGGTGCATGGCATACTCCTTTTGTCAGCAATGCTGATAAGGGTAGCCAGCGTGGGGAAGCGGGAAGGGATTTTTACATAACATTAATCAGGGGGAGCAGGCTCCCCCTGTCTCAGGCGTGGGTAATGGGGGCAAAATCATTCAATTTCTGAATGTTTAGCCGCAATACCGCCAGGCAGCTTTCCAGTTTATCTACGTTGACCGCAATGTAGGACGGGCAATCATGATGTCCGCTTAGCAGGCATACCGCCGCGGAAGCGACGGCTTCGCCCGCAAGGCGCAGGGCTTCCTTTTCCTCCGGCGCAACGGCATGCTGCAGGCGCGGCGCGTATTCACGCATTTCATGGCACAGTTCAAACAAGTTATCACGTAGATGGTCGTTTTCGCTGACTGACATATAGCCTTTTGCTTTACGCAACTGTAAATAAGCATCAAGATCAATGGAGGCATTAATCAGCTTATTCATCAGGTTACGATACAGTCTGTCAACGTTCATCTCAGTTCCTCCTCTATCGTCCTTCACCATAATTATAATATGGTTATTTTTTGTACAAAACGCTGTGTGAGATCAATAATTCTCAGGTCATTAACATTATTTACAATGTTACAACTAAGATTATAATCCTCGCCTGCTCAACCTGCGCCCTTCAAGCAAAAATGTTATACGCTCTCAATCAAGATCAATTCTTTTTCATGTGATGAAAAATTATTTTTTTGCTGCAATGATCACAAATTAGCGCCATTCACATTGCCTGAAAATGTCGCCGGGTGTCATATCACCTCACAAATATGTAATACGTATAACAAAACAGGTCGCAGCAGGTTGCTCTATCTTGCTTGTAACCTTTGACGCTATCGCTTGAAGGAACAGAAATGATTAATCCCGGCAGAAGAAACTATATCTTGTTGAGTCTTTTCGACTTCCTCTACCTCTTCGCCTGGTCCTCGACCATGGCATTCTTTGTTATCTGGACGACCCAGCATCTCGGGATTAGCGCCACGAAAACCGGCCTGCTCTACTCGGTTAACGCCTTTATTGCCCTGCTGATGCAGCCCTTCTTTGGCTTTATTTCCGATAAATTCGGCCTGAAAAAACGACTCATCTGGTTTCTCGTCGCCATGCTGCTACCGGTGGGTCCGTTCTTTATTTATTTATATGCACCGCTGCTGGTGCACAGCTTCTGGCTGGGCGCGCTACTCGGCGGGGTATACCTGGGGATTATTTTTAACTCCGGCTGCGGGGTGATCGATTCGTATATCGATAAAATTTCGCGGCGCTACCAGTTCGAATATGGCCGCGTAAGGATGTGGGGATCGTTAGGCTGGGCCGCCGCGGCGTGGATCGTCGGTAAGTATATCGACAGCAATCCGAACCTTGCTTTCTGGCTGGCCAGCATCGCCATTGTGATTGCCGCGATCTGTTTTATGCTGACCAAAATCGAACTGAGCGAAGCGGAGATGCAGAAAACCAGCGCGCTGAAAGTTTCCCATGCCCTTGAGCTGGCGAAGAACGGGCAGTTCTGGATGCTGCTGGTCTTCACCCTTTTCGTCACGCAAATCTACGATACCTACGATCAGCAGTTTGCCCAGTACTTTTCCCTGCAGTTCCCGACGCCCGAGGAGGGGAATCGCTGGTACGGCATTCTGGCCTCCATTCAGGTGTGCGGGGAGACGCTGTTTTTATGCCTGATGCCGTGGTTTGTAAACCGCACCGGCGCGAAGTGGGCGCTGATCATCGCCGGACTGATCATGTCGGTCCGTATCGTAGGCTCCGCGATCCCGCTGGGTCCGGTGTGGATCGGCGCAGTCAAAATGATGCATGCGCTGGAAAAACCGCTGATCCTGGTGTCGGTATTTAAATTCATTGCCGCCAACTTCGACAACAAGCTGTCATCGACGGTTTACCTGCTGGTGCTGTTTGTCGCCTCCATCGCCACCGCCGTTTACTCGCCGCTGGCGGGGTATTTGTATGACACTATCGGCTTCGCGCAGACGTATTATATCCTGGGCGGTGTTGCCGGGGTATTTACGTTAATTTCGGTATTTACGCTTCGCGATAATAGAGAACCGACCGCGCCGGGGTCTGCGCCAGGCGCTGGCGTTGCGCAAAGCCATTAATCATCAATTCGCCCGGAAGCGGCTTTCGGGCGAATCAACGAAAACTCCACTGCACGCTCACCACAAATATCGCCGGGATAATAATCCCGGTTTCTACGCCGAAATAAGGGGTAAAATTGTACTGCAGGCCATGATAAATATAGGGAGAGAAACCGACGCCGGTCAGTTTCTTCGCCGTTCGATAGGTACCTGAATCGCCGCAATCGCTAAAAGCTTTAAAGAAGAACTCCCCGGTGTAGGCATAGACGCCCTTAAACGTCCAGCCATTTGTCCCCGCATACCAGTCTCTCCTTGCCCCCAGAGAGAGGCAGCGATCGTCAAAACTATTTTTCATGGTCCCGACTAACAGGCTGTACTTCGAATCTGCCGACAGCTTGCGCTCAACGGAAAAAAATTGATTATTGAATTTTTCGTTATATTGGCCGTGATTGCCGGTCATATGATAGACAAATGAACCGGTATTCACTGAATATAACGCCAGCTCGTCGGCATAAACTGGCGCTGTGCCAATCATTACCAGCGCGCACGCTGAACCACCCAACTTTTTAAACATCGGAAACCTGATAAAAAATGAAAATCCAAAGCAGTGACTATTTTACTGTTTCTGGCTTAAACCTGATTTAAACCACCCTGCGCTGGCTCCGGCGGTAAAAGATGAATAACGGCGTTATTTTCCTCAACAATACGGATAATCAACGCCGTAAAAAGAGATGCTGCTGTCTGCGGGCTAACAAGAAAAGGAGTATAAACTTTCCGCCGATCTCTGTAGAATCCCTGCCCTGACCATCCCAAT
Organism: Klebsiella sp. K5-306; assembly: GCF_051835185.1. NCBI lineage: Bacteria > Pseudomonadati > Pseudomonadota > Gammaproteobacteria > Enterobacterales > Enterobacteriaceae > Klebsiella > Klebsiella sp. K5-306. The sequence continues at coordinate 177,797 of NZ_JAIFJY010000006.1, read as the reverse complement.
AATTGAACACTTTTTAAGCTATGAGCAATGTCACCCCTCAGCCGAAGATCGGCTTTGTCTCTCTGGGCTGCCCGAAAAATCTGGTGGACTCAGAACGTATCCTGACTGAACTGCGTACCGAAGGGTATGATGTGGTTCCCTCCTACGATAACGCTGATATGGTTATCGTTAACACCTGCGGCTTTATCGATAGCGCCGTGCAGGAGTCGCTGGAAGCGATTGGCGAAGCGTTGAAAGAAAACGGCAAAGTGATCGTCACCGGCTGCCTGGGCGCAAAAGAAGATCAGATCCGCGAAGTGCATCCGAAGGTGCTGGAAATTACCGGCCCGCACAGCTATGAACAGGTGCTTGAGCACGTCCACCACTACGCGCCGAAGCCTAAACATAATCCGTTCCTGAGCCTGGTGCCGGAACAGGGCGTGAAGCTGACGCCGCGTCATTACGCTTACTTAAAAATTTCTGAAGGCTGCAACCATCGCTGCACCTTCTGCATCATCCCGTCCATGCGCGGCGATCTCGTCAGCCGTCCGATTGGTGAAGTGCTGGCAGAAGCCAAACGCCTGGCCGACGCGGGGGTAAAAGAGCTGCTGGTGATTTCTCAGGACACCTCCGCCTACGGCGTCGATGTTAAACATCGCAGCGGCTTCCACAACGGTATGCCGGTTAAAACCAGCATGGTTAGCCTGTGCGAAGAACTGGCTAAGCTTGGCATCTGGGTGCGCCTGCACTACGTCTATCCCTATCCGCACGTTGATGATGTGATCCCGCTGATGGCGGAAGGCAAAATTCTGCCCTACCTCGATATCCCGCTGCAGCACGCCAGCCCGCGCATTCTCAAGATGATGAAGCGTCCCGGCTCCGCCGACCGTCAGCTGGCGCGTATCAAGCAGTGGCGCGAAGTCTGCCCGGAACTCACCCTGCGCTCGACCTTTATCGTCGGCTTCCCGGGCGAGACGGAAGAAGATTTCCAGATGCTGCTGGACTTCCTGAAGGAAGCCCGCCTCGACCGAGTCGGCTGCTTCAAGTACAGCCCGGTGGAAGGCGCGACCGCCAACGAACTGGCGGATCAGGTACCGGAAGACGTTAAAGAAGAGCGCTGGAACCGCTTTATGCAGCTTCAGCAGCAGATCTCCGCCGAGCGTCTGCAGGAGAAAGTTGGCCGCGAAATTATGGTGCTGATCGACGAAGTCGATGAAGAAGGAGCCATTGGCCGCAGCATGGCCGATGCGCCAGAAATCGACGGCGCGGTGTACCTCAACGGCGAAAGTAAAGTCAAACCGGGCGACGTTGTGCGGGTGAAAGTCGAACACGCCGACGAATACGATCTGTGGGGCAGCCGGGTTTAATTCCGCCCGCTGAACCTGTCCCGGATAGCGGCGCTCATGCGCCCTATCCGGGCGACAAAACCGCACAGGATTAACGTGCGGTGTGCTTTCCCGGACACCTGTCCGGGCTGCACAATCCTCGAACGCCTAACCTTTTATCTTCGGATCCAGCGCATCGCGCAGGCCGTCACCCAGCAGGTTAAACGCCAGCACCGTCAGAAAAATCGCGATTGCCGGGAACAGCGCCACGTGCGGCGCCATCACCATATCCGCCCGCGCCTCGTTCAGCATCGCCCCCCACTCCGGCGTCGGCGGCTGCGCGCCAAGCCCCAGAAATGACAGGCTGGCGGCAGAGATAATCGACACCCCGATACGCATCGTAAAGTAGACAACAATCGATGATACCGTTCCGGGCAAAATGTGGTTAAACAGAATGTTAGCGTCGCTGGCGCCAATGCTGCGCGCCGACTCTATAAAAGTCTGCTGCTTAAGCACCAGCGTATTGCCGCGCACCAGACGCGCAAATGCCGGGATCGAAAAGATCGCCACCGCGATGATGACGTTCGACATTCCGCTGCCCATCACCGCCACGACGGCAATCGCCAGAAGAATGCCAGGGAAAGCAAACAGCACATCGCAGATGCGCATAATGATGCGATCCCACCAGCCTTCGTAATACCCGGCCAGTAGCCCAAGTACGGTGCCGATAGCCGCGCCGATCAATACCGCCAGTACCCCGGCGGCCAGCGAAATCTGCGCGCCGACCAGCACCCGGCTAAAAATATCGCGCCCCAGCGAATCAACGCCGAACCAGTGCATCATCGACGGGCCATCATTGAGCCGATCGTAGTCAAAATAGTTTTCCGCATCGAACGGCGCGATCCACGGCGCCACGATCGCCACCGCAATCAGCAGCAGCACAAATATCCCCGCGCCCATCGCCACCGGCTGGCCGCGAAACCGCCGCCAGAACTCGTGCCACGGGGTACGTATCTGCCCGGGTTTAACCCCCGGCATCGCGTTGATAACCGCTTGTCTTCTCCAGTTGAGCAATCGCACCTTACTTATACCTGATAGCCGGATTAATGGCGGCATACAGTACGTCCACCACTAAATTAATAAGAATAAACTCCAGCGAAAACAGGAGCACTTCCGCCTGAATCACCGGGTAATCGCGCATCTCCACCGAGTCCACCAGCAGACGTCCGAGACCAGGCCAGTTAAAGACCTTTTCCACCACGATTGAACCGCCGAGCAAAAAGCCGAACTGTAGTCCCATCATAGTGACGACCGGGATCATCGCGTTGCGCAGGCCGTGCTTGAGCACCACCAGCGTTTCGCTGACGCCTTTCGCCCGCGCGGTGCGCATATAGTCTTCATGCAGAACATCGACGAACGAGGCGCGGGTAAAACGCGCCATCACCGCCGCCACCGCCGCGCCCAGGGTGAGCGAAGGCAGAATATAGTGCCGCCAGCTGTCGGCGCCCACCGTTGGCAGCCAGCCCAGTTCAACGGAAAAGATCTGCATCAAAAGCATACCGAGCGCAAAGGCCGGGAACGAGATGCCGGTGACCGCCAGCGCCATGCCTATACGATCCGGCCAGCGATTGCGCCACACGGCCGCCACGATCCCTGCCGCCATCCCGAAGATGACCGCCCAGCCCATACTGGCAATCGTCAGCCAGAAAGTGGGCATAAAACGGCTGGCGATTTCGCTGCTCACCGGGCGGCGGGAAGCCATCGAGGTGCCGAAGTCGCCCTGCAAAATGTTGCTGATATAGTGCCAGAACTGCACGTGCAGCGCGCGATCGAGCCCAAGCTGCTGGCGCACCATTCCCACCACCTGGGCATCGGCTTCCGGTCCGGCAATCAGCCGAGCCGGATCCCCGGGCAGCATATGCACGAACAGAAACACCAGCACCGCTACAATCAGCAGCGTGGGGATCAGCCCCAGCAGGCGTTTAATCACATAATTGAGCATGCTTCTCCTTGCGCAAATTCCCCGCAGCCTGCGCCCGGGGACCCACAACTCTCTACTTAAGATCCGCCTGTTCAAAGCTAAATCCGGTATCCGGCTGGATGTAGAAACCGGTCAGATTTTTACTGTGCGCCGAGACCAGCTTTTCTACGACCAGCGGCACCCACGGCGACTCTTTCCAGATAGTATCCTGCGCGTCTTTATACAGCCGCGTTTTTTCCTGCGCATCGGTGGTTTTCAGCGCGTCATTGAGATCTTTATCGACCTGCGGATTGCTGTAGAAAGCCGTATTAAACAGGGTCGGCGGCCAGTTTTGCGACGCAAACAGCGGCGACAGCGCCCAGTCAGCTTCCCCGGTCGACGCCGTCCAGCCGGTGTAGAACATGCGTACGCCGCTCTCTTTCTGTCCCTTACCTTCAACTTCCGCCGCGCGCTGGCCCGCATCCATCGCCGTCAGCTGCGCCTTAATGCCCACCTGCGCCAGCTGCTGCTGGGTAAACTGCAGTACTTTCTGCGCCGTGCTGTGGTTGTGCGATGACCATAGCGTTGTGGTAAAGCCATTCGGATAACCCGCCTCTTTCAGCAGCTCACGAGCTTTAGCCGGATCGTACGGCCAGGCGCTGTAGCTTTCAGCATAGGCGATAGACGGCGGCACCACGCCGGTCGCCGGTGTGGCGTAGCCGGCAAAAGCGACTTTTACCAGCGCCTGACGGTTGATAGCGTAGTTAATCGCTTCGCGCACTTTGGGATTATCGAACGGCTTCTGCGTCACGTTCATGCTGATATAGCGCTGCATAATTGACGGGCTGGCTACCAGCTCTAGCTTGCTGTTTTTCTCCAGCAGCGGCGCTTGCTCGTAGGGGATCGGGAACGCAAACTGCGCTTCGCCGGTCTGCAGCATCGCCGCGCGGGTATTATTATCCACGACCGGGCGCCAGGTGATGGAGTCCAGCTTCGGCAGCCCTGGCTGCCAGTAACCGGCGAATTTTTTCACTTTCACAAAATCGGTCTGGTTCCAGGTATCGAGCTGATAAGGCCCGGTGCCAACCGGATGGAAGCCAATCTCTTTACCATATTTCTTCAGCGCCGCCGGAGAAATCATCGCCGTCGCCGGATGGGCCAGAATATTAATGAACGCCGAGAAAGGCTGTTTGAGGGTAATTTTCACCGTGGTCGGGTCTACCGCTTCGGTGCTGGCGATATTTTTATACAGGTTATAACGCTTGAGATGGTTTTCCGGGTTGCTGGCGCGATCGAGGTTCGCCTTAACCGCTTCGGCATTAAACTCGGTACCGTCCTGGAACTTCACCCCCGGATGTAGCTTAATGGTATACACCAGGCCGTCCGGGGAAACGGTATAGCTTTCCGCCAGCACGTTCTGTAGCTTCATCTCTTTATCGAGGCCGAACAGCCCTTGATAGAAGGACTTGGCGACGGCCTGCGACAGCGTGTCGTTAGCATCATACGGGTCGAGGGTCGTAAAATTAGAACCGACCGCCACCACCACATCTTTTGCGGCCAGAGCCGGAGCGGCTGTCAGCGCCGAGGCGACGCCCAGCGCCAACAGCCATTTGCCTGATACGCGTTGAGTCATGTTGTTCTCCTGAAATGCTGCATTATTGGTGTCGTTGTTAGCGCGCCAGCACGTCGGCGGCGGACTCTCTGGCGACAAAGTGCCCCGGCCCCACCTGCTGTAACGGTGTACTGATCCCCTCTTCGCCCCGCTTGAAGATGTTACCCGGCAGCTCGTCGGAGAGCAGCACGCGCTGCGGACGGTGATGCGCAGGGTCAGCCACCGGAACGGCGGCCATCAGTTTACGGGTATAGGGGTGCTGCGGGTTTTCAAACACGGCGCGGCGCGGGCCAATCTCGACAATACGCCCGCGATACATCACCGCCACGCGGTGGCTGATGCGCTCAACCACCGCCATGTCATGGGAGATAAACAGAAATGCGATGCCCATCTCACGCTGTAGATCGAGCATCAGATTGATAATTTGCGCGCGAATCGACACGTCCAGCGCCGATACCGATTCATCGGCAATCACCACTTTCGGATTGAGCGCCAGCGCGCGGGCAATACAGATGCGCTGCCGCTGGCCGCCGGAAAACTCGTGCGGGTAGCGCCACGCATGTTCCGGCTCCAGCCCGACGCGTTCCAGTAGCCAGCTGACCCGTTCACGGGCGGCATCGCCCTCCAGCAGTCGATGCACCCGCAGCGGCTCCATAATCGAATAGCCCACCGTTTGCCGTGGGTCGAGGGAAGCGTACGGGTCCTGAAAAATAAACTGAATATCGCGGCGCAGCGCCTGAAGCTTACTGCCCGTTAGCATATCAATTCGCTGGCCGTTGAAGATAATGCTACCGCCCTGGGTCTCTACCAGCCGCAGCAGCGCCCGGCCGGTCGTCGATTTACCGCACCCGGACTCGCCCACCAGGCTCAGGGTTTCGCCGGGCCATAAATCAAAGCTAACCTTTTCGACCGCATGCACCTCACGGGTTACGCGGTTGAGAATTCCGCTACGCAGCGGGAAGCGCGCCACCAGATCGCGAACTTTAAGGATCGGTTCTCCGGCCACAACGGTGTTCTGCCCCTCCGACGACGGGCTCTGGTTTAACAGCGGGAAGCGACGCGGCAGCGAAGTGCCGCGCATCGCGCCCAGCCGCGGCACCGCGGCCAGCAGCGCCTGGGTATACGGGTGCTTTGGCGCGCGAAAAATCTCTTCCACGCTGCCGGTTTCCACCGCTTCGCCGCGATACATCACCAGCACGCGGTCGGCGATATCGGCGACCACCCCCATATCGTGGGTAATAAAGATAACGCCCATCGCCATCTCTTTTTGCAGGACGGCAATCAGCTGTAAGATCTGCGCCTGGATAGTGACGTCCAGCGCGGTCGTCGGTTCATCGGCAATCAGCACCGCCGGACGACAGGAGAGCGCCATGGCGATCATCACCCGCTGACGCATCCCGCCGGAAAGCTGGTGCGGATAGCGTGAGAGCATGGCTTCCGCTTCCGGAATGCGCACCTGATCGAGCATTTTTTTCGCTTCGCGCAGGGCCTCATCATGCTTCAGGCCCTGATGTAAGCGGATAGATTCGGCAATCTGCTCGCCGATGGTGAAGACCGGATTGAGCGAGGTCATCGGCTCCTGGAAGATCATCGCCATATCCGCGCCGCGCACGCCGCGCATTTCAGCGTCAGACTGTTCGCTCAGCTCAATCACCTGCCGACTGCGACGGCGCAGAAGTAGCGCATCACTGCGCACTTCGCTGACCGCCCGATCGAGCAGGCGCATCAGGGCCAGCGAGGTCACCGATTTTCCCGAGCCCGACTCGCCGACAATCGCCAGCGTTTCGCCGCGCCGCAGGGTAAACGACAGGTCGCGGACGGCGGAAAAAGCCTGCTGTTGCTGATTAAACACGACGTTCAGGCCGCGCACCTGCAGAACATCATCGGCATCGATTTCTTGACTATGCGGCAACGCCCTTTCCTCTTATTCGCGATAAATACCAATCGTGGGCGTATCGCCCGCATAACACCAGGCACGGTACATGCCTTCGCTGTTAAACGGCAGCGCCACGTTGCCTTCTCTGTCGATGGCGATCAGGCCGCCGCTACCGCCCAGCGCCGGAAGCTTCTCCATCACTACCCTTTCGCAGGCCTCCTGCAGGCTGAGCTGGCTATACTCCATCAGCGCCGAAATATCGTAGGCCGCCAGGGTCCGCATAAACACTTCCCCGGTACCGGTACAGGACACGGCGACGCTGGCGTTATTGGCGTAGCAGCCCGCTCCCGGCAGCGGGCTGTCGCCGACGCGTCCCGGTAGCTTATTGGTCATCCCGCCGGTTGAGGTCGCCGCCGCGAGGTTGCCCGTCAGATCCATGGCTACCGCGCCGACGGTCCCCATTTTGTGCCGCTCATCCAGCGGCGCGGCGTGGTGATCGAGCACGATATCGTCGCCTTCCTGCGCCTGACGCAGCTGCAGTAAACGCTCAGGGGTAGAAAACAGGCTGTTATCGACGCGCGCCATACCGCGGGAAGCGGCAAACGCTTCCGCCCCTTCGCCAATCAGCAGCACGTGCGGACTTTGCTCCAGCACCAGCCGCGCCGCCAGCACCGGATTGCGTAAATGCTGAACGCCGGCCACGGCTCCCGCCTGTAGGCTGTAACCATCCATGACGCAGGCATCGAGTTCATGGCGACTATCGCGGGTAAACACGGAGCCAATACCAGCATTAAATAGCGGGCACTCTTCCAGCAGCCGAACTGCTTCGGTTACCGTATCCAGCGCGCTGGCCCCGGCCGCCAGCATTTTTTGTCCACTATCGACAATCGCCGACAGCGCTGCCACGTACTCCCGCTCGCGCTCCGGCGTCATCTGCGCGCGGCTAATCGCCCCGGCTCCGCCGTGAATTGCTATAACCGCCTTACCCATCGCGCCATTCCTTAACGATAAAGTGTATAAATATCATTATCGTGCTGACTGTCCTATACAATTTTTGAATATAGAAAGAGCGGAGGGTGATGTAAAGCTTGTACCCAGGTGGGTTATAGCCCGTCTCTCGTTTCTGCCATATACCCGTCATACTTCAAGTTGCATGTGCGTTGGCTTCGTTACTCGGCTCATCCATGAGCCTCGCCCTGACGGGCCGCCGTTACACGGCGTTCAAATCTGTTCCGTACAGATTTGTCGCTCACCCCAGTCACTTACTGAAGTAAGCTCCCGGGGATGTAATGAGGGACATCCTTGTCCCTCACCAGAGGCAGCCTTCAGCTGTTCAAATTCGTTCCCGACGAATTTGTCCCTACGTCGCCGCCTGCCTGCAACGCGAATTATTTAAGGTATAATAGGCGTTTTCGATGTTTGCCCGCAGGAGAAACCCATGGATTTTACCGCCGGACTGATGCCGCTCGACACAGCCCTGACCCAGATGCTCAATCGTATTACGCCGCTGAATGCGACGGAAACCGTACCGCTGTTGCAGGCCTTTTCGCGCGTGACCGCCCATGATCTCGTTTCACCGCTCAACGTGCCTGGTTTTGATAACTCGGCAATGGACGGCTATGCGGTACGCCTGGCGGATCTCACCGACGGCGCAGCGCTGCCGGTCACCGGCAAGGCCTTCGCCGGTCAACCTTTTAACGGTGACTGGCCGGCGGGCACCTGTATCCGCATTATGACCGGCGCACCGGTGCCGGAAGGCTGCGACGCGGTGGTGATGCAGGAGCAGACGGAACAAACCGATGGGGGCATCCGCTTCCTCGCGCCGGTGAAAAGCGGACAGAATATCCGTCGTCTCGGCGAAGATATCGCCCACGGTGCGGTCGTTTTCCCTGCTGGCACCCGCCTGACCGTTGCCGAGCTGCCGGTTCTGGCCTCGCTGGGGATTGCCGACGTCGAGGTGATACGCAAAGTGCGCGTGGCGGTTTTCTCTACTGGCGATGAACTCCAGCTGCCGGGCCAGCCCCTCGCCGACGGGCAAATTTACGATACTAATCGCCTGGCGGTACACCTGATGCTGCAGGAGCTGGGCTGCGAGGTCATTAACCTCGGCATTATTCCCGACGATCCAGCTAAGCTGCGGGAAGTCTTTATCGAGGCCGATCGACAGGCAGACGTGGTGATTAGCTCCGGCGGCGTCTCCGTCGGCGAAGCAGACTACACCAAAGCGATTCTCGAAGAACTGGGTGAAATCGGCTTCTGGAAGCTGGCGATTAAACCGGGTAAACCTTTCGCTTTCGGCAAGCTCAACCACAGCTGGTTTTGCGGTCTGCCGGGTAACCCGGTTTCCGCAACGCTAACCTTTTACCAGCTGGTCCAGCCGCTGCTGGCGAAGCTCTCCGGCAACGGTGGGCAGGCTCAGCCGATGCGTCTGCGCGTGCGCGCCGCAACCCATCTGAAAAAATCGCCCGGACGACTCGATTTTCAACGCGGCGTGCTGCAGCGCGGTCCGGACGGCGAACTGACGGTTAACAGCACCGGTCACCAGGGATCGCATATCTTCAGCTCATTCAGCCTCGGCAACTGTTTTATCGTGCTGGAGCGCGAGCGCGGCAACGTGGAAGCGGGCGAATGGGTGGACGTTGAGCCCTTTAATCATCTGTTCGGAGGGCTGTAATGAGCGTGGAGCTGAGCGATGCGGAGATGCTGCGCTATAACCGGCAGATTATTCTGCGCGATTTCGATTTTGACGGTCAGGAGCAGCTGAAAGCCTCCCGCGTGCTGGTTGTCGGCCTCGGCGGGCTGGGCTGCGCCGCCGCGCAGTATCTGGCGGCGGCAGGCGTCGGCCTGCTTACCCTGCTCGATTTCGACACCGTTTCGCTCTCCAACCTTCAGCGCCAGACTCTGCACAGTGACGCCACCATCGGCCAGCCGAAGGTCGACTCCGCCCGCGCCGCGCTGGCGCGGATTAATCCCCACGTTCAGCTCACGGCGCTCAACGCGCGGCTGGAAGACGAGGCGCTGGCGGCGCAAATCGCCGCCCACGATCTGGTGCTCGACTGTACCGACAACGTCGCGATCCGTAACCAGCTCAACGCCGGATGTTTTCGTCATAAAACACCGCTGGTCTCCGGCGCGGCAATTCGCATGGAAGGGCAAATCAGCGTTTTTACCTGGCAGGAAGATGAACCCTGCTACCGCTGCCTGAGCCGTCTGTTTGGCGAAAACGCCCTCACCTGCGTAGAAGCCGGGGTGATGGCGCCGCTGGTCGGCACCATTGGTTCACTACAGGCGATGGAAGCGATAAAGCTGCTGACCCGCTACGGCAGCCCGGCGACGGGAAAAATCGTCATGTACGACGCCATGCGCTGCCAGTTCCGCGAAATGAAATTGATGCGTAACCCTCAGTGTGAGGTGTGTGGCACGCCTTAGCCCTTTTCCGGCGACTGCCGTCGCCGGATGATTTGTGACCCGCAGCGGCTTTTTAGCCTCCATTTTCCTCCCTCCTTCTGCTTGTTGATTTATATCAATACAACTTTCATTCGAAAGTAATTTAATCTTCATATGCAAACAAGAGGGTGAATCATGATCTTCAACATTCAGCGTTACTCAACCCATGACGGCCCGGGGATCCGCACTGTCGTATTCCTCAAAGGCTGTTCGCTGGGCTGCCGCTGGTGCCAGAACCCGGAAAGCCGCGCCCGCACGGCGGATTTGCTGTACGACGCCCGCCTTTGCCTGGACGGCTGCGACCTCTGCCAGCAGGCTGCGCCGGAAGTGATTACCCGTAAGCTGGACGGTCTGATTATCCATCGCGAAAAGCTCACCGATGCGCATATCGGCAAATTGCGCGACTGCTGCCCGACGACGGCGTTAACGGTGTGCGGCGAAGAGAAAAGCGTCGAAGAGATTATGGCCACGGTGCTGCGCGACAAACCGTTTTACGACCGCAGCGGCGGCGGCGTCACGCTTTCCGGCGGCGAGCCGTTTATGAATCCCGAGCTGGCCCGACAGCTGTTTGAGGCCAGCCACCGCGCGGGGATCCACACCGCGGTCGAAACCTGCCTGCACGTGCCGTGGAAATACGTCGAACCCGCTTTGCCGTTTATCGATCTGTTTCTCGCCGATCTCAAGCACGTCAACGAAGCGATTTTCCAGCAGTGGACGGACGGCAGCGCCCGTCGGGTACTGGATAACCTGCAGCGCGTTGCGCAGGCCGGAAAGAAAATCATCATTCGCGTACCGCTGATCCAGGGCTTTAACGCCAACGAAAGCGATATCGCCGCCATTACCGATTTTGCCGCTGACCGTTTAAAGGTTGGCGAGATCCACTTTCTGCCTTACCACACGTTAGGCATGAATAAATACCAATTACTCAGTCAGCCCTATACCGCTCCGGATAAACCGCTTGCTGCACCCGAGCTGCTCGCCTTCGCGCAGCACTATGCTCAGAGCAAAGGTTTAACGGCGACTTTACGAGGATAACCTTATGACAACGTTGAAACTGGATACTCTGAGCCCGCGCATACAGGCGCATAAAATGGCGCTGGTGCATATCGTCAAGCCGCCGGTCTGTACCGAACGCGCCCTGCACTATACCCAAGCCTATCAGCAGCATCTGGATAAGCCGATCCCGGTACGCCGCGCGCTGGCGCTGGCCCACCACCTGGCGGAACGCACAATCTGGATCAAGCACGATGAACTGATCGTCGGCAACCAGGCCAGCGAAGTTCGCGCGGCGCCAATCTTCCCGGAATACACCGTTAGCTGGATCGAAAAAGAGATCGACGACCTCGCCGATCGCCCCGGCGCCGGTTTTGCCGTTAGCGAAGAAAACAAACGCGTGCTGCACGAAGTGTGTCCGTGGTGGCGCGGTCAAACGGTACAGGACCGCTGCTACGGCATGTTCACCGATGAGCAAAAAGCGCTGCTGGCCACCGGCATTATCAAAGCGGAAGGCAATATGACCTCCGGCGATGCTCACCTTGCAGTCAACTATCCGCTGCTGCTGGAAAAAGGCCTCGACGGCATGCGCGCGAAAGTCGCCGAGCGCCGTTCGCGCATTAACCTGACCGTACTGGAAGATCTGCACGGCGAGCAGTTCCTGAAAGCCATTGATATCGTGCTGGAAGCGGTGAGCGAACACTGTAAGCGCTATGCCGGGCTGGCGCGCAGCATGGCCGCGACGGAGAGCCGTGAATCCCGCCGCGACGAGCTGCTGGCGATTGCCGAAAACTGCGACATCATCGCCCATGAGCCGCCGAAAACTTTCTGGCAGGCGCTGCAGCTGTGCTATTTCATCCAGCTGATTCTGCAGATCGAGTCCAACGGTCACTCGGTCTCTTTCGGCCGTATGGACCAGTATCTCTACCCTTACTACCGCCGCGACGTTGAGCTGGCACACTCTCTGGATCGCGAACACGCCATTGAGCTACTGCACTGCTGCTGGCTTAAACTGCTGGAGGTGAACAAAATTCGCTCCGGCTCGCACTCTAAGGCTTCCGCCGGGAGCCCGTTGTATCAGAACGTCACCATCGGCGGCCAGAATCTGGTGGACGGTAAAGCGCAGGATGCGGTGAACCCGCTCTCCTACGCCATCCTGGAATCCTGCGGTCGGCTGCGTTCGACTCAGCCTAACCTCAGCGTGCGCTATCACGCGGGCATGAGCAACGACTTCCTCGACGCCTGCGTGCAGGTGATCCGCTGCGGCTTCGGCATGCCGGCGTTCAACAACGATGAAATCGTCATCCCGGAATTTATCAAGCTGGGGATCGAGCCGCAGGATGCCTACGACTATGCCGCTATCGGCTGCATTGAAACCGCCGTCGGCGGTAAATGGGGCTATCGCTGCACCGGGATGAGCTTTATCAACTTCGCCCGCGTCATGCTGGCAACCCTGGAAGGCGGCCGCGACGCCACCAGCGGCCAGGTTTTCCTGCCGCAGGAACATGCGCTGTCAAAAGGCAACTTCGACAACTTTGAACAGGTCCTGGCCGACTGGGATACGCAGATCCGCTACTACACGCGCAAATCTATCGAGATTGAGTACGTGGTCGATACCATGCTGGAAGAGAACGTGCACGATATCCTCTGCTCGGCGCTGGTCGATGACTGCATTGAGCGTGCGAAGAGCATCAAGCAGGGCGGCGCGAAATATGACTGGGTATCCGGTCTGCAGGTCGGTATCGCTAACCTCGGCAACAGCCTGGCGGCGGTGAAGAAACTGGTGTTCGACCAGGGCGTCATTGGTCAACAAGAGCTGGCCAAAGCGCTGGCTGAAGACTTCGAAGGCCTGACCCACGAGCAGCTGCGCCAGCGCTTAATCAACGGCGCGCCGAAATACGGTAACGATGAAGATAGCGTCGATATTCTGCTGGCTCGCGCCTACCAGACCTATATTGATGAGCTGAAGCTGTATCATAACCCGCGCTATGGCCGCGGCCCGATCGGCGGTAACTACTACGCCGGCACCTCGTCCATCTCCGCCAACGTGCCGTTTGGCGCTCAAACGATGGCGACGCCGGATGGCCGTAAAGCGCACTCGCCGCTGGCGGAAGGGGCAAGTCCGGCTTCCGGTACCGACCACCTGGGGCCGACCGCGGTGATCAGCTCGGTAGGTAAACTGCCAACCGGCTCAATTCTTGGCGGCGTACTGCTTAACCAGAAGCTGAACCCGGCTACGCTGGAGAATGAGTCGGATAAGCAGAAACTGATGGTGCTGCTGCGCACCTTCTTCGAGGTGCACAAAGGCTGGCATATTCAGTACAACATCGTGTCGCGCGAAACGCTGCTGGAAGCGAAGAAACATCCTGACCAGTATCGTGATTTAGTGGTCCGCGTGGCCGGATACTCAGCGTTCTTTACCGCCCTGTCGCCGGATGCTCAGGACGATATTATCGCCCGTACCGAGCATACGCTGTAAGCCACATCCCCCGGCTTGCGCTGCGCTTAGCCGGGCTACAGGTTCGAAGCCGTTTGCGGGCCGGTAGTCCGGGTAAGGCGTTTACGCCGCAATCCGGGGTTTTATGTTGCACAAGGGTGAACACAAACTTTCATTCGAAATAAATTTGTGCTCCCCATCACATTGTAATTAGAATGTTACTGGTCGAAGTTAAGCCAGGAGCATGTGTTATGACCGTTAAAGTTATCGTCACCGATATGGACGGAACTTTTCTCAATGACGCCAAGCAGTACGATCGCTCGCGTTTTCTTGCGCAGTTCGCGCAACTCCAGCAGCAGGGTATTGAGTTTGTGGTCGCCAGCGGCAACCAGTACTATCAGCTGATCTCTTTTTTCCCGGAAATCCGCGACCAAATCTCCTTTGTTGCCGAGAACGGCGCGCTGGTTTTCGAACACGGTCAACAGCTGTTCCACGGTGAACTTACCCGCCATGAATCCCAGGTGGTGATTGGCGAACTGCTCAAAGACCCGCAGCTCAACTTTGTCGCCTGCGGCCTCGAGAGCGCTTACGTCAGCGATCGCGCGCCCGACGCCTTTGTCGCGCTGATGTCAAAGCACTACCATCGTCTGCAGCGTATTGGCAGCTACCATGACATCGACGATAAGCTGTTTAAGTTTTCCCTTAACCTGCCGGATAGCGAAATTCCGCAGCTTATCGACAAACTGCACGTCTCGCTGGACGGCATTATGAAGCCGGTCACCAGCGGTTTTGGCTTCGTCGATTTGATCATCCCCGGCCTGCATAAAGCCAACGGTATCAGCCGCTTGCTTAAGCGCTGGAACATTTCGCCGCAGGCGTGCGTAGCCATCGGCGACAGCGCGAACGACACGGAAATGCTGAAGCTGGTGAGATACTCTTTCGCAATGGCCAATGCCGCCGAAAGCATTAAAGCGGTATCGCGTTATGCTACCGATGACAACAACCACGACGGCGCGCTGAAGGTGATTCAGGCCGTCCTCGACCACGCCACCCCGTTCGACAAGTAACGCCTCTCCGGGGCTTACCGCCCCGATTTTCCATTTTGTGCATCTCCGCATAATTTTAAACTTGCATTAACTTAATTTTAACTTAAATTATCGTATGTAAGATTTAATACTTTCGAATGAAAGATGAGAGGTCATTATGGCTATTACCTGTACCTGTGAAACTTTACCTGCCGACCCAAAAGCGGCCATCCGCCAGATCAAGCAAGAGCTGCGGGCGCAAATTGGCGACGTGCAGGCGGTGTTCGATCGTCTGACGGCGCGAATCGCTGCGCGTGTGGAAGAGATTGATGCCCTTAAAACCAGCGGACAGGACGTCTGGCCGACAATCCCGTTCGCCGATATTGCCCGGGATCGGGTTACGCAAGCCCAGCGCGAGCTCATCAAGCGTCGCGGCTGCGTGGTGATCAAGGGCCATTTTCCCCGCGAACAGGCGCTGGGATGGGATAACTCGATGCTCGCGTATCTGGACCGCAACCATTTCGATGAGGTCTACAAAGGCCCCGGCGATACTTTTTTCGGTTCACTGGAAGCGTCGCGCCCGGAAATCTATCCGATTTACTGGTCCCAGGCGCAGATGCAGGCGCGCCAGAGCGATGAAATGGCCGCCGCGCAGTCATTTCTTAACCGCTTGTGGACGTTTAACCACGACGGCAAGCAGTGGTTTAACCCGGATATCAGCGTTATTTACCCGGACCGTATTCGCCGCCGCCCGCCGGGAACCACCTCGAAAGGTCTGGGCGCGCATACCGATTCCGGCGCCCTGGAACGTTGGCTGCTACCGGCCTATCAGAAAGTGTTTGCCGACGTGTTTAACGGCAATGTTGATGCTTACGACCCGTGGGACGCGGCGCACCGTACTGACGTCGAAGAGTACACGGTCGACAATACCACCAAATGCTCGGTATTCCGTACCTTCCAGGGCTGGACCGCGCTCTCCGATATGATCCCCGATCAGGGCCTGCTGCACGTCGTGCCGATCCCGGAAGCTATGGCTTACGTACTGCTGCGTCCGCTGCTCGACGATGTGCCGGAGGATGAACTGTGCGGCGTCGCGCCGGGCAAGGTATTGCCGATTTCGGAAAAATGGCACCCGCTGCTGATCAAAGCCTTAAGTTCTATTCCGGCGCTCAATGCGGGCGATTCGGTATGGTGGCACTGCGACGTCATCCACTCAGTCGCGCCGGTGGAAAATCAGCAAGGCTGGGGCAACGTCATGTATATTCCCGCCGCGCCGATGTGTGAGAAAAACCTCGCCTACGCGCAGAAGGTTAAAGCCGCGCTGGCGCGCGGCGCTTCGCCGGGAGATTTCCCGCGTGAAGATTATGAAACCGACTGGGAAGGCCGCTTCACGCTGGAGGATTTAAATGTCCACGGCAAGCGGGCGCTGGGGATGGCGGATTAATCGTCGTATAACCCCTTAGGCTCAACGGCGGTGCGGCGGTTACCGGCACGTATCCGCCGCACCGAATCACGTACCGCCAGCGTACCATGCAATAATAGTGAGCCGTGCGGCGCATCGGGACGAATCAGCCTCTGCTGCAACAAATGTACTGCTTCAACGCCTAATTCATCGCGCGGGACGTGGACAGCGGTTAACGGCACATCCTGAATCGCCGCCAGGTTAAAGCCGTCGATACTCATGATAGAAATATCCTGCGGCACGCGTAATCCGCGCTTCTGCAGAGCAGCGATCGTCCCTGCCGCCATAAAATCACCGCCTACCAGAAACGCCGTTGGCAGCGGGCCATCACAGCGCTGATCCAGCCACTCGCCCACTTTTGTCTCAGTATCCCGGGCGCTGAAATTGGCGACGTCGATTAAATCCATGCTATCGACAAAGCGCAGATTCCGCGCACGCCACGCCTGCTTAATCCCCAGTAAACGCAGTTCCATGGTATAGCGGCGCAGACACATCACGTTCATGATCGCCTGGTGCCCCATCTCAAACAGATAGCGGGCGGCGAATTGACCGATCAGTCGATGATCCGGCGCGACGGAAGGGAGGCGCATTCCGGCGTCGTGGCAGTTAATCATCACGCAGGGTTTAGCCAGGTCCGCCGCCAGATCGTGAATATGCGGATCGTCGATTCCCAGTAAGATGGCGGCCTGGGTCGATGTTTCATGCATACGCTGCAAAAACAAATTGGCATCGCTGTCATTCTCCTCCAGCGCGCAATAGCGCAGATGCACCTCATGGGGCACCAACGCCGAATTGATGCTCTGAATAACGCGATAGTAGTAAATATCTGTACGCTCATCGAACGCCCGCTGAGGGGCAAAGACCACCAGATTATTGAGCAGCATTCTCCCGGCGGCGATACCGTCCATGACGCCAAGCTCGCGAGCGCACTCCAGAACCCTCTGGCGGGCCCTGGCGCTGGTATTCGCTTTCCCTGCCAGCACTCGCGATACCGTACTGACAGAGAGCCCCGTGCGGCCCGCTATTTCGCTCACTTTTAGCTTTTTATCCATTTTGTGATCGCGCTCTAATTTGCTGATGAAAAAATTTTCATATTCAGAATATGAATATTTTTAAGGGAATTGCCCGCTTCTTACTGCGATCGCGATCGGCTCATGAAAAAATTTGCAGAATTGCCGCTAGGGTCCACCTCTTTTCTCCCTTAGCCTGAATTGGTCCACCACAAATCAAATAAGTCAACCAATCGTGGCGGAACAGCAGCATTATCGAACAACGAAACAGAAAATTTTAGCGACCACTCAGGAATCAGGCTGGTCAATTTTCCCTACTACATGTCTCGTGGAGAGTTCTATGAGCCAAGGTCTCAATAATGATATGGCGGTGAGTAAATCAGGCCGCATAGTAAAAAATCTGCGCTGGTGGATACTGGTGCTGTTTTTGCTGGGCGTGACCGTGAACTACATTACGCGCAACTCGCTGGGGATTATCGCCCCGGAATTAAAAACCTCGTTGGGGATTACCACCGAACAGTATTCATGGATAGTCGGCGCATTTCAGCTGGCCTATACCATTTTCCAGCCGCTCTGCGGCTGGCTCATCGACGTAATCGGCCTCAAGCTCGGCTTTATGATTTGCGCCACTCTGTGGGCCGTCGCCTGCATTGCCCATGCCGGTGCGGGAAGCTGGCTGCACCTGGCGATCCTGCGCTTTTTTATGGGCGGCGCTGAGGCTGCGGCGACGCCAGCCAACGCCAAAACGCTGGGTGAGTGGTTTCCAAAATCCGAGCGGCCGATAGCGGCTGGCTGGGCTGGCGTCGGTTTCTCGGTCGGCGCCATGCTGGCGCCGCCGATTATCTACTTTGCGCACGCCTCGTTCGGCTGGCAGGGCGCCTTCATGTTCACCGGCGCGCTGGCGCTCTTGTGGGTCGTGCTGTGGTGGGCGTTTTATCATAATCCGGAGAAGCACCCTAACCTCGGGAAAGCTGAGCTGGCGCTGATCCAGCAGGATAATGAAGCACCGCCGGTCAAACTGCCCTTCTTTACCGCGCTGAAAACCGTATCAAAAAACAAGCGCTTCTACGGTATCGCCATTCCGGCCTTTATGGCGGAACCCGCCTGGGCGGTGCTGAGCTTCTGGGTACCGCTCTATCTGGCAAAAGAGCACGGAATGGATTTAAAGCAAATCGCTATGTTCGCCTGGCTACCGTTTCTGGCGGCCGACCTCGGCAGCGTCGCCAGCGGCTATCTGACCAAACTGTATACCCGCTGGTTCGGCTGTTCACGGGTGAACTCGGTGGTCGCCAGCTCCGTGACCGGCGCCTTCCTGATGATTTCGCTCGCCACCGTGGCGATCACCCGCGATCCCTATATCACCATCGTACTGATTTCAATAGGCGGCTTCGGTCACCAGATTATCTCCTGCATGCTCAGCGCGCTGGTGGTGGAGTCGTTCGATAAAGGACAGATGGCGACCGTGAACGGCATGCGCGGATCCGCCGCGTGGATCGCCAGCTTTCTGTTCTCACTGTTAATTGGGGTCACCGCCGACAAAATCGGCTTCAACCCGCTGTTTATCGCCATGGGGTTCTTTGACCTGATTGGCGCGGTATTCCTGGTGGCATTTATTGCTGAACGTCGCGCAAAACGCGCCTGAGAGTGGATGTAAAAAATGAAGACTTTGAAAAACTGGACTTTACGCCAACGGCTGGAGCACCACGTTGAGCTGACCGTCGACGGCCAACACACCCTGTGTCTGTACGTTCTGGAAGAGAATATGTTCCGCGTGCTGCTGAAACGGCACGGTCAGCTGGCGGTGGATCGCACCTGGAGTATCGCTCCCGGACAGGATGTGCCGTGGGAAGGCCGTCCTCGCGAAGAGCTAAGCGGCTTTAGCCTCCCCGCCTGGCAGCTCACGGAACAGGAAGGCACCCTCTGTATCGCCACCGAACAGCTGCGCGTTATCGTCCACCAGCCGCTGTGGCTGGAATGGAGCTATCGCGATGAAGCCGACGAGTGGCAGCCGCTGGCGAACGACCGCCCGACCAGCGCCTATCTGGCGAATGCGCACGGCGACGGCGTTGCCCACTACCTGAGCCGACGTAAAGATGAGCGCTTCTACGGTCTGGGTGAGAAGGCGGGCGATCTGCAGCGTACCGGCAAACGCTATGAGATGCGTAACCTCGACGCGATGGGGTATAACGCGGTGAGCACCGACCCGCTGTATAAACATATTCCATTTACCATCGCGCAGCGTAGCGATGTCAGCTACGGCCTGTTTTACGATAACCTGAGCAGCTGCTGGCTGGATCTCGGTAACGAAATCGATAATTACCATACCGCCTATCGCCGCTGGCAGGCGGAAGCTGGCGACATCGATTACTATCTGTTCACCGGCAAGCGCGTACTGGATATCACTAAAGCCTTCGTTCGCCTGACCGGTAAAACGCTGTTTGGGCCAAAATGGAGCCTCGGCTATAGCGGTTCGACGATGCATTACACCGACGCGCCGGATGCGCAAAACCAGCTGATGAACTTTATCCGTCTGTGCGATGAACACGCCATTCCGTGCGATTCGTTTCAGCTCTCATCCGGCTATACCTCGATTAATGGCAAACGCTATGTCTTTAACTGGAACTACGATAAAGTGCCGCAGCCGCAGGTGATGAGCCAGGCCTTCCACGATGCCGGGCTGAAGCTCGCCGCCAATATTAAGCCCTGCCTGCTGCAGGACCATCCGCGCTATAACGAAGTGGCGGAACGCGGGCTATTTATTCGTGATTCACAGGCCGATGCCCCCGAGCGCTCCAGCTTCTGGGACGACGAAGGGTCGCACCTCGACTTTACCAACCCGCAGACCGTCGCCTGGTGGCAGGAAGGCGTGACAACCCAGCTGCTGGAGATGGGTATCGACGCCACGTGGAACGATAATAACGAGTATGAAGTGTGGGACGGCGAAGCCCGCTGTTATGGGTTTGGCCAGGAGATTGCCATTAAACATATTCGCCCGGTCATGCCGCTGCTGATGATGCGCGCGTCGCTGGAGGCTCAGCAGCGCTTTGCGCCGCACAAACGTCCGTATCTTATCTCTCGTTCCGGCTGCGCCGGGATGCAGCGCTATGTTCAGACCTGGAGCGGTGATAACCGTACTAACTGGGATACGCTGCGCTACAACACCCGGATGGGGCTGGGAATGAGCCTCTCCGGACTGTTCAACGTCGGCCACGATGTTGGCGGCTTCTCTGGCGATAAACCGGACCCGGAACTGTTCGTTCGCTGGGTGCAAAACGGCGTTATGCATCCGCGCTTTACCATTCACTCATGGAATGACGACCAGACGGTTAATGAAGCGTGGATGTATCCGGAAATCACGCCGGCCATCCGTGCGGCCATTGAGCTGCGCTATCGTCTGCTGCCGTACCTCTATACCCTGCTCTGGCAGGCTCACGCCGACGATGAACCGATGCTGCGCCCGACCTTCCTCGATCACGAGCACGATCCGCAGACGTTTGCCGAATGCGACGACTTCCTGTTGGGTCGCGATCTGCTGGTCGCCAGCGTCGTCGAGCCCGGTGAGCGTCAGCGCCGCGTCTGGCTGCCGGCTAATCAGGACGGCTGGTACGACTTTGATAGCCACCAGTGGTTCGCCGGCGGGCAGTGGATCGTCCTTGATGCGCCGCTGGAAAAGCTGCCGCTGCTGGTTCGTGCCGGAGCAGGCCTGCCGCTCAGCGAACGCATCCGTCACGTCGATGCGCAAAAAGACGATCGTCGTGAGCTGAAACTGTTCCCGCTGAAAGGCGTGGGGACCCGCCGCGGCCTGCTGTTTGAGGATGATGGCGAAAGCTGGGGTTACCAGAATGGCCATGCGCTGTGGGTAGAGTGGGAAATGGTTTGCGATAGCGCCAGCATCAATCTGAAGGTCAACGCGCGCGGCGATTATCGACCGGCGTGGAAAGCGTTGAAGGTGTCGTTACCTGCAGGGGAAACCCGCAGGCTGCTGGTGAATGGTGAAGAAAAGAGCGAGTGGCGGGTGTAGTGCGGATAAGGCGCAGCAGCGCCTCCGGGGCATTCAACCACTCTGTTCTCTGCAAGGGGCATTCTGCGCGCTGCTCCCGGGGGCGGCGCTCAAAGCGCCTTGCCCGGGCTACAGGTTCATCGCCGATTGCAGTGCGGTAGCCCGGACAGATGCGCAGCATCGACTCCGGGAATTCAGCTGCTCTGTTCTCTGCAAGGGGTATTCTGCGCGCTGCTCCCGGGGGCGGCGCTTAACGCGCCTTGCCCGGGCTACAGGTTCATCGCCGTCTGCAGTGTGGTAGCCCGGACAGATGCGCAGCATCGCCTCCGGGAATTCAGCCGCTCTGTTCTCTACAAGGGGTATTCTGCACGCTGCTCCCGGGGGCGGCGCTTAACGCGCCTTGCCCGGGCTACAGGTTCATCGCCGTCTGCAGTGTGGTAGCCCGTACAGATGCGCAGCATCGCCTCCGGGAATTCAGCCGCTCTGTTCTCTACAAGGGGTATTCTGCACGCTGCTCCCGGGGGCGGCGCTCAACGCGCCTTGCCCGGGCTACAGGTTCATCGCCGTCTGTGGGAGGTATCCGGATAAAGCGCAGCAGCGCCGCAATCCGGGACAAACAACAGGAAAACTATTCGATACCTTTGCTGCGCAGATAATCTTCGTAGTTACCGGTGAAGTCCACAACGCGCTCCGGCGTAATTTCAATCACTCGGGTCGCCAGCGAGCTTACAAACTCACGGTCGTGGGAAACGAAAATCAGCGTGCCCTGATACATCTCCAGCGCCATGTTCAGCGATTCGATCGATTCCATATCCAGGTGGTTGGTGGGTTCATCCATCACCAGAATATTCGGTTTTTGCATCATCAGCTTACCGAAAAGCATACGGCCTTTTTCGCCCCCGGAGAGTACTTTCGCCGGCTTTTTGATATCGTCCTGGCTGAACAGCAGTCGACCAAGGATGCTGCGCACCGCCTGCTCATCGTCGCTTTCCTGTTTCCACTGGCTCATCCACTCAAATACCGTCAGATCGTTTTCAAATTCATATTCATGATCCTGCGCGTAGTAGCCAATCTGCGCATTCTCAGACCATTTAACGGTACCGTTGTCCGGCGCCAGATCGCCGACCAGGGTTTTCAGCATCGTGGATTTACCCACGCCGTTGGCGCCCAGAATGGCAACCTTTTCTCCCACTTCCAGCAGCAGGTTGAAGTTTTTAAACAGCGGGCCGTTATCAAAACCTTTAGCCAGCGCTTCCACTTCCAGGGCGTTACGGAACAGCTTCTTATCCTGCTCAAAGCGAATGAACGGGTTCTGGCGGCTGGAGGCTTTCACTTCGTCCAGCTTGATTTTGTCAATCTGACGGGCGCGCGAGGTCGCCTGGCGAGATTTAGAGGCGTTAGCGCTAAAACGGCTGACGAAAGATTGCAGGTCGGCGATCTGCGCTTTTTTCTTGGCGTTGTCAGCCAGCAGACGTTCGCGCGCCTGGGTCGCCGCGGTCATGTATTCATCGTAGTTGCCAGGATAAACGCGCAGTTCGCCGTAATCCAGATCCGCCATGTGGGTACAGACCATATTCAGGAAGTGACGGTCGTGCGAAATGATGATCATGGTGCTATCGCGGTCGTTGAGCGTCTGCTCCAGCCAGCGGATGGTGTCGATGTCCAGGTTGTTCGTCGGTTCGTCGAGCAGCAAAATGTCCGGATTAGAGAACAGCGCCTGCGCCAGCAGCACGCGCAGCTTCCAGCCGGGAGCGACTTCGCTCATCGGACCGTAATGCTGTTCAACCGGGATCCCCACGCCGAGCAGCAGCTCGCCGGCGCGCGCCTCAGCGGAATAGCCGTCCATCTCGCCATATAGCACTTCAAGGTCAGCCACTTTGTAGCCGTCCTCTTCGCTCATCTCCGCCAGGGAGTAGATGCGATCGCGCTCCTGCTTCACTTCCCACAGCTCGCCGTGGCCCATAATCACCGTATCCAGCACGCTGAACTCTTCAAACGCAAACTGATCCTGGCGCAGCTTACCGATACGCTCGTTCGGATCGAGGGAGACGTTGCCCAGCGTCGGCTCAAGATCGCCGCCGAGGATCTTCATAAAGGTCGATTTGCCGCTACCGTTGGCGCCAATCAGGCCGTAACGGTTGCCGCCGCCAAATTTGACGGAAATGTTTTCGAACAGCGGCTTACTGCCGAACTGCATGGTGACGTTGCTGGATACTAGCACGGGGTTATCCTGAAAATAGAGAATGAGAAGTGTGATGAACCAGACATTATGCCAGCAAATGCTTCACTTTTCACGGGCCGTTATAAAATCATCACTGCCGCCTGTGTTAGGGTCGTTGTCACCTTGCGCGGTTATACTACTCAGTGCGTAATTTTTTACCCTAATCTGGAAGGAACCTATGACCACAATCTCCCGCCATCCGGCCTTCTTATCGCTGCAGGGCGGTATCAACTTTCGTGACCTGGGCGGCCAGCGTACCGCCGACGGCCGCCGCGTGCGGTCGGGGAAGCTTTTCCGCTCCGGCTCGCTGCATATGATGACGACCGCTGACTTAACCCACCTGGACGCTATCCCGCTCAGCCGGGTGATAGATTATCGCGATCCGGGAGAAGTGCATCGTAGCCCCGATAAGCTGAACGAAACGGCCCACTATCTCAACGCCCCGGCGAATCCTCACGTTCGCGACGTCAACGCTAAAGTCACCGAGCTCAGCGCCGCCACGCTCAACGCCCTTAACGGCGAGCAGTTTATGCTGGAGCTCTATCGCCAGCTGCCGTTCAACAACGCCGCTTATCGCCAGCTGGCCGGTTGGCTGATGGAACCCTTCGACGGCGCGCTGCTGCAGCACTGCGCGGTGGGCAAAGACCGCACCGGCGTTGGCTGCGCATTGACGCTGTTCGCCCTCGGCTGCGATCGCCATACGGTGATGGAAGAGTACCTGCTGACCCAGGGCATGCTGACTGAGGTCGAGAATTTCATGCTCGATTCCCTCGGCGATGAACTGACCGCTCGCGGCCGGCAGAACCTGGCGGAAATCATGACGGTTCATGAGTCTTATCTTGCTGCCGCGCTTTCTCAAATCGACGACCGCTACGCCAGCGTCGATGCCTGGCTGGAGAAAGAGTATCAGCTTACGCCGCAGGCGCGTGAAGCGCTCCAGTCGCGGCTTCTGGAGGGGTAATCCCCTCCCGTTTTCAGGCGGCAGGGCCAGCGTTGACGGGCTACACTCTCGGTCACAGGAAAAAAATGTGATTTCGTACACATCTCATTTACCTGTTTGGCGGAAAGCACATATAATGCGCTCCCATCGACTCCCTGTTTAAACTGACAAAGGCCTGTGCGGCATTAACATCGCCCACGACATAAAGATTATGAAATTATCAACACTCTTCGCGGCAGCCTTCGCCATCGTGGGCTTTTGCAACACAGCTTCTGCTGTAACTTATCCTCTGCCCACCGACGGCAGCCGTCTGATTGGTCAGAACCAGGTGATCACCATTCCGGAAGGCAACAAGCAGCCGCTGGAATACTTCGCCGCCGAATACCAGATGGGTTTATCCAACATGCTGGAAGCCAACCCGGGCGTGGACACCTTCCTGCCGAAAGGCGGCACCGTGCTGAACATCCCGCAGCAGCTGATCCTGCCGGACACCGTGCATGAAGGTATCGTCATCAACAGTGCGGAAATGCGCCTCTACTACTACCCGAAAGGCACCAACACCGTTATCGTGTTGCCGATCGGTATCGGCCAGTTAGGTAAAGACACGCCGGTCAACTGGGTCACCAAAGTTGAGCGTAAAAAAGCCGGTCCGACCTGGACCCCTACCGCCAAAATGCATGCGGAATACCGCGCGGCTGGCGAACCGCTGCCAGCGGTTGTTCCGGCCGGTCCTGATAACCCGATGGGCCTGTACGCCCTGTATATCGGCCGCCTGTACGCCATTCACGGCACCAACGCCAACTTTGGTATCGGCCTGCGCGTCAGCCACGGCTGCGTGCGTCTGCGTAACGACGACATCAAATTCCTGTTCGAAAACGTGCCGGTCGGCACCCGCGTTGAGTTTATCGATGAGCCGGTAAAAGCGACGACTGAGCCAGACGGCAGCCGCTTCATTGAAGTTCACAACCCGCTGTCCACGACCGAAGAGCAGTTCCAGGGCGGTGAAATCGTGCCGATTAATCTGACCAAATCAGTGCAGGCGATTACCAGCCAGACTGACGTAGACCAGAGCGTGCTCGATCAGGCGATTCAGAACCGTTCCGGTATGCCGGTGCGTCTGAACTAAACGCGCATAATGCAGAGAGTGGCGGGCCCGGTGCCCGCCATTTTTTTAACCGTTATTGACCAGAATGATTCCGCCGTGATCGTAGCGATAGTGGCAATGGGCATACTCCAGCGGCGTACCATCCTCCAGATAGATCACCTGTTCCACCTCCAGCACCGGGTCGGTCGCTTCGCAGTTGAGATGTTCTCTGTCCAGCGCCTGCGGTTTCATCGCCCGCACCACCCGATACGAGCCCATCATTTTAAGCCCCAGCGTCTCCTGTACGTAGCGAAACACCGAGCTTTGCAGAATCGTTTTATTCAGGCCGGGCACCAGCGCAACGGGCATCACGGTGAGATCCAGCGACACGGGCTCCTCATTGAGCAACCGCAGACGGACGAAATCATAGACCGGGGCATCGGCGTCAATCAGCAACGAGCTTTGCTCTTTTTCCGTGGGGAAACGCAGCTCGAAGCGAATCACCCGGCTGGTGACTTCCCCTAAATGTTCCCAGGTTTTGGTGGCGCCAAAATAGTCGCTGCCGGGTAGCTCCCACTGCGAAAGCTGGAGGAAATTTTTGCGCACGAAGGTCCCCTGCCCCTTACGGGTGTAGATAAGGCCTTCGACAATCAGCTGGCGCATCGCCTGTTGAATGGTCATCCTGCTGGTGCTGAACTCTGCCGCCAGGGCGAACTGATCGGGTAACGGCGCGCTGGCGGGATACTGGCGGCTGATAATACGTTTTTTGATTTCCCGCGCGATACTCAGATATTTGGCCGTCATTCCCCGATCCTTTTACGTGACTGATTGTGGCTGGCGGGCAGAATATACCATCTGCCCGCGCGAGGCGCCGCTACATCTCTGCGCCATGACTATGGATGACCCGTTTCAGCCAGGCATAGCTTTTCTTCGGTACGCGCTTAAGGTCCTTGAGGTCGTGGTTTTCCCGGTTCACGTAGACAACTCCGTAGCGTTTACGCATATCGCCCTGCGAACTGAGGATATCGATCAACCCCCAGCCCAGGTAGCCAATCACCTGCGCGCCATCGTCAAATATCGCCTCTTTCATGGCGTTGATATGGTCGCGATGATAGGCAATGCGGTAGTCGTCAGCCACCTGGTTTACGCCGTCCCAGGACTCAATCACCCCAATGCCGTTTTCTATCGGGAACACCGGCAGACGCCAGTCGTTGTAGTAGCGGGTAATAATGGTGCGAAAGCCCAGCGGATCAATCTGCCAGCCCCACTCGGTGGCCTCCAGATAGTCATTCTTTTTATCGCCAAACTGCATGTAATAGTTGACCGGCGTGCCCGGAGGGATCGGGTCGCTATCCAGCGCTTTGCTGGCATAGTAGCTAAAGGCCAGATAGTCGATTTTAACCTGCGCCATCAGCGTCAGATCCTCTGCTCGGTAGATATCCTCCAGGCCTTCGCGGGCGACCACGTGCATGACCTCAGGGCTGTAGCCCTCCCCGGCAAAGGCGCGCAGCAGGTTCTGGTTTAAAAATTCGTCCAGCTGCTGGGCGCAAAGAATATCGCGCGGTTTGCAGGTGGCGGGATAGACCAGCGCATGGGCCAGCATCCCGCCCATCAGACACTGCGGCTTAGTCTGGTGCAGATACTGCGTCAGATGAACGTGGGCCATCATCACGTGATGCTGGATCTGATACAGCTCGCGCAGGGTCTTCTCGCCGCGCATATAGCCTGAAATCAGAAACGCGTCCGGCATATGGTAAAGATTCTGCTCATTAAAGGTCAGCCACCACTTCACCTTGTCGCCAAAGCAGTCAATCATTTTCTGCCCGTAACGAATAAAGGCTTCCATCACCCGACGGTCGGTAAAGCCATTAAAGCGTTCAGCCAGCGACAGCGGCATATCGAAGTGATACAGGCAAATCATCGGCTCAATGCCACGGGCAATTAACTCGTCGATAAACTGGTGATAGAAAGCAATACCTTCTTCATTGAACTCACCGTCGCCTTCCGGGCAAACGCGGCTCCAGGCAATCTGGAAGCGGTAACAGTTCATGCCCAAATCCTGCATCAGGTCGAAATCTTCCCGATAGCGATGGTAGGAGTCGGTCGCCACCTTCCAGTCGGAAGCAAATTCCGCCGGCTGACGAATATCGTAAACCGACATCCCTTTTCCGCCCTCATTCCACGCCCCTTCGGTTTGCATACTGGAAACCGAGTTACCCCATAAAAAATCTGCCGGCAGTGTTCTGTTCATCTCTCGCCCCTATGACTAGTCATATAATTTTCATGACTAGTCATATAAACGAATTTTCATTAGCAGGCAAAGTCGAGGATCGTTTTTTGTGAGCGCCGCGGATAAAAAAAGCCGGATCGCGACGCGGGCGATCCGGCTTAGAGGAAAAGAAATTACTGCTGTGCGAGCTGATTGCGACGATATTCGCCCTGACGCTCCAGCATCCAGTCCGGATATTCCCGCGGCAGCGCGCTGACCGCATCAAGCCGCGACAGTTCATCCTCGTTCAGGGCAATGCGGGTCGCCGCCAGATTATCGGTAAGCTGTTCGACCCGCTTCGCGCCAATAATCACGCTGCTCACCGCCGGCTGGTGTAGCAGCCAGGCCAGCGCGATTTGCGCCACCGAAACGCCCTTCGCCTCGGCAATCTCGCGCATCACATCAATACAGTCAAAAGCCCGCTCTCTGTTCACCGGCGGGAAATCAAACTCCTGACGACGGCCGCCGCTCGCCGACTGCCCATCGCGATCGTACTTACCGCTGAGCAGACCTCCCGCCAGCGGGCTCCAGACCATCAGGCCCAGCCCTTCGCTCTGCATCATCGGCACCAGCTCGCGCTCCAGATCGCGCCCGGCAAGCGTGTAGTAAGCCTGCAAAGAGGCAAAGCGCGCCAGCCCAAGGCGTTCGGAAATGCCCAGCGCTTTCACTATTTGCCATGCCGCCCAGTTCGACACCCCGATATAGCGGACGTGGCCGTGCTGCACCAGATTATCCAGCGCATACAGCGTCTCTTCGATCGGAGTCGCAGGATCGAAACCATGAAGCTGATAGAGATCGATATGATCGAGCTGCAGACGACGCAGGCTCTCTTTGACGCTGCTGATAATGTGATAGCGCGAACTGCCGCGCGAGTTCACGCCTGCAGTGCCGGTTTCGCCAAATACTTTAGTCGCCACCACCACGTTTTCACGCGGCACTTTCAGATTCTTTAGCGCCTGGCCGGTAATCTCTTCCGAGCGTCCTTCTGAATAGACATCAGCGGTGTCGATGAAGTTAATGCCCGCATCCAGCGCGTTGCCCACCAGCTGCTCTGCCTCCGCCTGGCGCAGCTGCCCCACTTTTCCCCACAGGCCGCCTTCACCACCGAAGGTCATGGTGCCCAGGCACAGCTCAGAGACAAAAAGGCCGGTATGACCCAATTTTTGATAACGCATAGGACTCTCCTTCAATCAGGGTGATTCACTGCCGTGAAGAGAGTTATACCCCGGAAAAGGAGAACGCGAATGTGGCGTTTCTGTCCGTTTCTTGCCCAATTCTCTGAATATCAGAGCTGCAGCAGGCCGTATCCCACCAGCGCCGCCCACAGCAGCATGGGGAGCGAATAGAGATGGAAGCGCCACCAGATGCGACGATCGCCAGCCATGCGCAGCGCAATCAGGTTGGCCAGGGAGCCCGGCAGCAGGCCAAATCCGCCGACGTTAACCGCCCAGGCCAGCAGCGCCGATGGTGGAACGTAGTTGAGCAGTAAAATAGTTGCCGGAACGTTGCTGATGAACTGCGACAGACCAATCGTGGTCAGCCACAACCCTTCCGCCGAGAGCTGGCCAACGCCGTTGAGCGCATGCTGTAGAACGGGGAGCTGGGTCAAGAGGTGAACATCGATAAACATCGCCATAAACACCAGCAGCAGCGTCCAGTCGACGTTAACGATCACCGCCCGCGCGAGCAGCAGGAAACCCAGCGCGATCAGCGCCAGTCCCCACAGCTCCTGTTTTAGCTCCAGGGCGGTCAAAAAGACGACATAGAACGCCAGGCAGCTCCAGACCAGCTTTGGCCGCCAGGAGGGCGCCCTGTCGCTGCTCTGATAATTGAGATGCCTGGGGGGGAAACAGAACCAGCACAGCGCCAGCAGTGTCATCATCATCGCTGCTGCCAGCGGCAGCATCTGGCCGATAAAGGCCGGGAATGAGAGGCCGGAGCGCCCCCATAGCAGGATATTTTGCGGATTACCGATAGGGGTTAACAACGACCCGGCGTTCACCGCCAGCGCTTCGAAAATGATTAACCGGCTGGTCGGAATAGCGCACCATTTTTTCAGGGTCAGCGTGAGCGGCACAACGATAAACAGCGCCACATCGTTGGTTAAGAAGGTGGATAGCAGCGCGGCCGCCAGCACCATAAATATGGCCAGCTGGCGCTCAGTGACGAAGCGGCGCGCCATTTTGCGCCCTATTACGTCAAAATAGCCGCTCAGTTCAATGCCTTTGGTCAGTAGCATCAGCCCGCTAAGGGTGATAATCGTATGCCAGTCAATGGCGTGTAGCCAGCCTGCAGGGGCAAACGGTACAAAGAAGCTTAAAACAACGCCGACAACCAGCAGCAGGTGTAGAAAGCGGTCGCGGATCAGCGACTGAACAAAGACGAGGTTCATTCTCCCGATGACCCCTGCTTGAGGGTAAACTGTTTAAACATCGCCAGCGTCTCTTCGCTGACGTGGTGCTCCATACCTTCGGCGTCGCGACGCGCAATCTCCGGGCTAACGCCAATCACCAGTAAAAAGTTTTCCACGATCTGGTGACGTTCGCGGCTTTCATGCGCCAGCTTCTCGCCTTCAGGCGTTAAAAAGATCCCCCGCCAGGGGATCTGTTCGATCAGCCCAACGCTGGCCAGTCTTTTTAACATTTTGGCAACTGTTGGCTGCGACACCCCAAGCCGCGCGGCCATATCCACCTGGCGGGCTTCGCCCACTTCCATTATCAGATCGGAAATCAGCTCCACGTAGTCATCAATCAACTCCCGACGATGCGCCTCGCGTACCTGACGAAATCCCTCAACGTGTTCTTCGACATTCACTAGCTGCGTCACTTTTTTTGTTATTGGCTTACCTGCGCGACGGTTCATTGTGCTTCCTCATTCCTGTGACGCATCAAGCATCATATAAAAGGATCCCCATTGTAATGGATCGCGCACAGAGAACAAAAAATTAACGTTTTAGCCATAGCTATAAAATATAGCCTGTGCTATATCTGTATGTAATACACACATCCTTCAAGGAGCGAAGGACGAAGTTACAGGAGGTCGATATGAATGAATTCAAGAGGTGCTTAAACGTGTTTACCCATTCTCCTTTTAAAGTGCGGTTAATGCTTGTCGGGATGCTGTGCGATCTGATCAACGGCAAACCGCAGCAGGATAAACCCAACAACTAATGCGGCGTCGCGGTACGCCGCTTCATTTTTCTGTCACAAATTCCTGCCACACTGGCTGATTACTCAGCGCTTCAGCGACTTTTTTCAAGTTTTGTAAGCTTTCTCCCAAAACAATCCGTTCTGGACTGTTGACCTTACCATTTGCAAGCCCTATCTTTTGTCAGCCCTGCCACTACTGCGGCTCGCAGAGACCCTCTTCACGCACTGTCCAGCAGGTTTTACCCCTTGATGCCAGGGGATACACATGGCTCTTTTTGATTGTTTACTATGAATGTCACGCTGAAAGAAACGCTGGTCGCCCGCAGGCCGGTACTGAACCCATGGACAGGATTCTACTTTTTACAATCGCTGTTTATTAACCTGGCGTTGGGCTATGAGTTTAGTCTGCTCTATACCGTTGCTTTTGCCTGCGTGCTACATCTGCTGTGGCGGAGCTTTCCGCGCGCGCAAAAAGTAGTCGTTGGCGTCTATTCACTGCTGGCGGCTATGTACTATCCGTTTGGCCAGGCCTACGGCGCGCCGAATTTCAACACGCTGCTGGCGCTGCACGCCACGAACATCGAAGAGTCCACCGAAATCCTCACCATTTTCGCGTGGTACAGCTATCTGCTGGCCGTGTTTATCTTTGCGCTCGGGGTGATTGCCGTGCGCCGCAAACCGGAAGCGCCGGCGCGCTGGGGGAAAACAGATACGCTGGGACTGCTGTTCTGCATCGCTATTTTCTTTCTGCAACCGGTGCAAAACCTTGCCTGGGGCGGCGTCTTTAAGGTCATCGATACCGGCTACCCTGCCGTCCGCTTCGTTAAAGATGTGGTCGTGAATAATAGTGAAGTACTGGATGAGCAGGCGCGGATGGCGCAGCTGGCAAATATGAAAGACAGCTGGCATGTGCTGGCGGTAAAGCCAAAGTATCATCTGTACGTGGTAGTTATCGGAGAGAGCGCGCGCCGTGATGCGCTCGGTGCCTTTGGCGGCCACTGGGACAATACGCCGTTCGCCAGCTCGGTCAAAGGCTATTTATTCAACGACTATATCGCCGCCAGCGGTTCAACGCAGAAATCCCTCGGATTAACCCTGAACCGGGTGGTCGATGACAAACCGCAGTTTCAGGATAACTTTGTCACCCTCGCCAACCGTGCCGGTTTTCAGACCTGGTGGTTCTCAAATCAGGGGCAAATTGGTGAATATGATACGGCGATTGCCAGTATCGCCAAACGCGCAGACGAAGTTCAGTTCCTTAAAAACGGCGATTTTGAGGCCAACAAAAACACTCAGGATGAGCAGCTATTAAAGCTGACCGCGCAGGTGCTTGCCACCCGCCGTACCCAGCCACAGCTAATCGTCCTGCATTTGATGGGCTCACACCCGCAGGCCTGCGATCGCACCAAAGGCAAATACGCCGTTTTCGTGCAGTCGAAAGAGACCTCCTGCTATCTCTACACCATGACGCAAACCGATACGCTGTTGAGCAATCTTTATACTCAGCTACAGAATTCGGGGGAAACCTTCTCGATGACCTATTTTTCCGATCATGGTCTGGCCTTTAAGGAGCGCGGGAAAGAGGTGCAGTATCTGGCACACGACGATAAGTACCAGCAGAATTTCCAGGTGCCGTTTATGGTGATCTCCAGCGATGATAAAGCGCATAAGATCATTAAAGCGCGACGTTCCGCCAACGACTTTCTCAGCTTCTTTTCGCAGTGGACCGGTATCAGCGCTCAGGAGATCACCCCGCGCTATCGCTTTATCTCAGAGCAGAAGGCTGGCCCTATCTACATCACCAACTTCCAGCTGAAGAAGGTCGACTACACCCATCTGGGGACCGACGCGTTCACCGTCAATTAACGATGGCGCGTAAGTCGCAGGCAAAAAAAATCCGCCCCATGGAGGCGGATTTTTTATATCACCGAAGTGATTAGAAGCGGTAACCTACGCCAGCGATCCAGGTGCCAACGTCAACGTTACGAATGCGAGACTGCTCGTAGGAGAAGTCCAGAGCAACGTTTTCGATCGGGTTGAACTGCAGGCCAGCACCGTAAGAGAAACCGTAGTCGCTCATGTCAGTTTTGTTCGGGTAGCTGTTGTTCTGGAATTTACCGTAACCAACACCTACTACGCCGTAGATGCTTGCCCAGTCATTCAGACGGTAAGCCGGACCTGCGGTGATGCCGTAGTACTGGCCTTTTTTGTAAACGCCAGACTCAGAACGATCTTTCTCGGTGTAGGTGAAAGAACCGATAACACCCAGCGGGTTGTTGTCTTGCTCGTAGCGGTACTTCAGGTTGAAACCGCCTGCTTTGTTAGCTTCGCCCTGCATGTCGCTCTGAGCGTAACCACCGGTAACGGTAGAAGTCGCAGCGAAAGCAGTGGTGCCTACGGATGCAGCCAGAACAACGGCCAGTGCTGAAAAACGTGCAATTTTATTCATAACCACCTCAAATGTGTTTCTAATAAGTCCTAAGTCTTAAATATAACAAAAACTTTTGGGAAACTCTTTTCACTTTACATTGTCTAACGTACTTTTTCATGTAACTAAAGGTTTCTACGTTTCTATAACAAACTGGAAAACAAACCTTTTTTACAAATATAGACCTATTAAGGCCTATAAAGCACCCGACGTGTATCCAGATTATTCCTAATCTTCTGGTGAATTTATCTTCGCCCCCGCGCTATTGTACTGCTTTCACTCCCCTTTTTTTCAACAATAGCTCAACCGGCGCGGGGTAATTCATTTACACTGGAACCTTTACCGCATTTGACAAAATTGACAGGAGAAAGGATGCCCGGCTCGTCCCGTAAAGTACCGGCATGGTTGCCGATACTGGTTATTTTAATCGCCATGATTTCCATTCAGAGTGGCGCATCGCTGGCCAAATCACTGTTTCCGCTCGTCGGCGCGCCCGGCGTTACCGCCCTGCGCCTGGCTCTCGGTACCTTCATCCTGGTGGTTATTTTCAAACCCTGGCGTCTTCGCTTTGCGCCGGAGCAGCGTCTGCCGCTACTCTTCTATGGCCTGTCGCTGGGCGCGATGAACTACCTGTTCTATTTATCAATTCAGCGCATTCCGCTAGGCGTTGCCGTCGCGCTGGAATTTACCGGCCCCCTGGCGGTGGCGCTCTTTGGCTCCCGCCGCCCGCTGGATTTCGTCTGGGTAGCGCTGGCGGTGCTTGGACTCTGGTTTCTGCTGCCGCTGGGGCAAAGCGTTGCCCAGATCGATCCCATCGGCGCGCTGCTGGCGCTTGGCGCCGGCGCCTGCTGGGCGGTCTACATTCTCACCGGCCAGCGCGCCGGGGAAGAGCATGGTCCTGCCACGGTCGCCATGGGATCGCTGATTGCTGCGGTGGTCTTCGTGCCGATGGGGATGATTCAGGCCAGCGATACGCTATTTCAGTGGGGACTATTGTTACCAGGCCTTGGGATCGCCATTTTATCCACTGCTCTGCCCTATTCTCTGGAGATGGTGGCCCTCACCCGCATGCCCAGCAAGACCTTTGGCACCCTGATGAGCATGGAGCCCGCTTTGGCCGCGCTTTCCGGCATGGTGTTTCTTGGTGAAACGCTAACTGCAACCCAGACCCTGGCGCTCGGGGCGATCATTCTGGCATCAATGGGCTCGACGCTGACAATGCGCCGGGAGACAAAAATTCAGAAAGTCGACATCAGTTAAAGAACAGGCCCTGAGCAAGAAAACCAGTCAGGGCCTTTGATTCATAAAGATTTTTGCCAATCCAACAGCCCTGCGCTATCAGACCGATAGAGACTACCGCCGCTGCAAAGCTCAAATCCGTTGCTATACTTAATTCCGCAAGTTATTGGGATGAGACGCTCCGAATAATTCGAATTTGAAGTATGACGAGTACAAATATCAAGAGGATATGACATTATGAGTACCGCAAAACTGGTTAAAACTAAAGCAACGAATCTGCTCTATACCCGTAACGACGTCGCAGATAGCGCGAAGAAAGCGACCGTTGAGCTGCTGAATCGCCAGGTGATCCAGTTCATTGACCTGTCTCTGATTACTAAACAGGCTCACTGGAATATGCGCGGTGCAAACTTCATTGCCGTTCATGAGATGCTGGACGGCTTCCGCACCGCGCTCGTCAACCACCTTGATACCATGGCTGAACGTGCCGTCCAGCTTGGCGGCGTGGCGCTGGGTACCACTCAGGTCATTAACAGCAAGAGCCCGCTGAAAAGCTATCCGCTGGATATCCATAGCGTCCAGGACCACCTGAAAGAGCTGGCCGACCGCTATGCCATCGTCGCCAACGATGTGCGTAAAGCCATCGACGAAGCAAAAGATGAAGATACCGCTGATATCTTTACCGCCGCTTCCCGCGACCTGGATCAGTTCCTGTGGTTCATCGAAGCGAATATCGAGTAAGCCAACTGCCGTCAGCCACGCTGGCGGCTTTTTTATTTCTTTTCCCCACCCCCCCCCCGCTGCGCACCACATTAGTGCATGAGATTGGTCAAAATACGCGCCAAAGTAAATCAATTGTAATAATCACCTCACACAATCGTTACATCAAGATTGTTTTAACATCAGGGTTTGCGTTAAAAATGCACTTGTTATGCGATGCGCTTATGATGCACCAAAATAGCGCCCCATATCGGTGCGTTTAACGTTATCCCTTATCAAAATCGTGCAGCAGGAATTATCCTGGTTGTTATAAAACAACAGGTTGTAAAACTGGCATGATTTTTTCATAAGGCAACTCGTTCTCGCAGGGGATCGTCCCGTGGATATAAAAGGAAATGCTATGAAGTCTGTATTTAAAGTTTCACTGGCTGCACTGACCCTGGCTTTTGCGGTTTCTTCTCACGCCGCTGATAAAAAACTGGTTGTCGCTACCGACACGGCGTTTGTTCCGTTCGAATTTAAACAGGGCGATAAGTACGTCGGTTTCGACGTTGACCTGTGGGCTGCCATCGCAAAAGAGCTGAAGCTTGACTACACCCTGAAGCCAATGGACTTCAGCGGTATTATTCCGGCGCTGCAAACGAAAAACATCGACCTCGCGCTGGCGGGGATCACTATCACTGACGAGCGTAAAAAAGCCATCGACTTCTCTGACGGCTACTACAAAAGCGGTCTTCTGGTGATGGTGAACGCAAATAATAACGAAATTAAGGATGTCAAAGACCTGAACGGTAAAGTGGTTGCCGTGAAGGGCGGTACCGGCTCGGTAGATTACGCGAAAGCCAATATCAAAACCAAAGATCTGCGCCAGTTCCCGAACATCGATAATGCCTATATGGAACTCGGTACCGGGCGCGCCGATGCAGTTCTGCACGATACGCCAAACATCCTTTACTTCATCAAAACCGCAGGTAACGGTAAGTTCAAAGCGGTAGGCGACTCGCTGGAAGCGCAAAACTACGGTATCGCTTTCCCGAAAGGTAGCGACGAGCTGCGTGAAAAAGTGAACGGCGCGCTGAAAACTCTGCGTGAAAACGGCACTTATAACGAAATTTATAAAAAATGGTTCGGTACTGAACCTAAATAATAATTAGCGATGCTCTCTTCCAGGCCTGCTGTGGTCTGGTAGACCTGGAGCTTTCCGGGCTACCCGTCAGCAGGCCTGAATAGTTTTCTCAGAGGAATTTCCTCTGTTTTCGACACGGTAACAGGAACATATTATGCAGTTTGACTGGAGTGCCATCTGGCCCGCCATCCCCATTTTGCTGGAAGGCGCCAAAATGACGCTGTGGATTTCGGTCCTCGGCCTGGTCGGCGGTCTGATAATCGGTCTGGTAGCCGGTTTCGCCCGCTGTTTCGGCGGCTGGATTGCCAACCACATTGCGCTGGTCTTTATTGAAATCATCCGCGGCACCCCGATTGTGGTGCAGGTCATGTTCATCTACTTCGCTCTGCCGATGGCCTTTAGCGATTTACGTATCGACCCGTTCTCCGCGGCGGTAGTCACCATTATGATCAACTCTGGCGCCTATATTGCGGAAATTACCCGCGGCGCGGTGCTGTCGATTCACAAAGGCTTCCGGGAAGCCGGCCTCGCCCTGGGTCTTTCTCGTCGCGAAACTATTCGCTACGTAATCCTGCCGCTGGCGCTGCGCCGTATGCTGCCGCCGCTGGGCAACCAGTGGATTATCAGCATTAAAGACACCTCGCTGTTTATTGTCATCGGCGTAGCCGAGCTGACCCGCCAGGGCCAGGAAATTATTGCCGGTAACTTCCGCGCGCTGGAGATCTGGAGCGCCGTTGCGGTTATCTATCTGATCATCACCCTGGTGCTGAGCTTTGTTCTGCGTCGTCTTGAAAGAAGGATGAAAATCCTGTGATTGAATTTAAAAACGTTTCCAAGCACTTTGGCCCAACCAAAGTGCTGCATGATATCGATCTGAAGATCAACCAGGGCGAAGTCGTGGTGATTATCGGGCCGTCCGGCTCCGGTAAATCGACCCTGCTGCGCTGTATTAACAAACTCGAAGAGATTACCAGCGGCGAGCTGATCGTCGATGGTCTGAAGGTCAACGACCCAAAGGTTGATGAGCGGCTGATTCGCCAGGAAGCCGGGATGGTGTTCCAGCAGTTTTATCTGTTCCCGCACCTGACCGCGCTGGAAAATGTGATGTTTGGCCCGCTGCGCGTACGCGGCGCCAATAAAGCGGCGGCGGAAAAACTGGCGAAGGATCTGCTGGCGAAAGTGGGCCTCGCGGAACGCGCGCATCACTACCCTTCCGAGCTTTCAGGCGGCCAGCAGCAGCGCGTAGCTATTGCCCGGGCGCTGGCGGTTAAACCTAAAATGATGCTTTTTGATGAGCCAACTTCCGCGCTCGATCCCGAACTGCGTCATGAAGTACTGAAAGTGATGCAGGATCTGGCTGAAGAAGGCATGACCATGGTCATCGTCACCCATGAAATCGGCTTCGCCGAAAAAGTGGCTTCCCGCCTGATCTTTATCGATAAAGGGCGCATTGCCGAAGATGGCGATCCGCAGGTGCTGGTCAACAACCCGCCAAGCCCGCGTCTGCAGGAGTTTTTACAGCACGTCGCCTGACCCTGCCCGGCTCTCCCTTCGCGGGAGAGCCGCTTTCCAGAATCATCCCAACCTCGCGCTCCGGATCTCGTCTTCTATACTTAACGGTTTGAGATGCAATGGAGGTGCCTGTGCCGCGGATTTTGTTCCTGCTCGCTTTACTCTTCACCGCTCCGCTATGGGCCGCGACGCTGCCCGGCGTTCCGGCAACCACAACGGACCACTCCAGCAGTAGCGAACCCGATCTGGCGCAGAAAAAAGCGGCCTACGGCGCGCTGGCCGACGTGCTTGAAAACGCCGATGCCCGCCAGGAGCTTATCGATCAGCTGCGTAAAGCCGCCGCCACGCCGCCGCCGGACAGTACCCCGACGCTGACGCCGCCGGAAATTAAAGACGAAACGACGGTGCTGGAAAACGTCACTCAGATCAGTCGTGAATATGGCGAACAGCTTTCGTCGCGCTTCTCTCAGCTATGGCGCAACATCACCGGCTCTCCGCACAAACCATTTAATTCGCAATCGTTCATCAGCGCCGCCTGGCATTTCCTGCTGCTTGGTGGTCTGGTCTTTGCATTCTGGTGGCTGGTACGCCTGGCTGCCCTGCCGCTGTATCGCAAAATGGGGCACTGGGGACGACATAAAAACCGCGACCGCAGCAACTGGCTACAGCTGCCGGCCACGATTGCCGGCGCATTTATTTTCGACCTGCTTCTGCTGGCCCTGACGCTGTTTGTTGGCCAGCTATTAAGCGATCGCCTGAACGGTAATAATCCCACTATCGCCTTCCAGCAAAGTCTGTTTCTCAATGCCTTTGCGCTGATCGAGTTTTTCAAAGCCATTCTGCGGCTGATTTTCTGCCCACGCATCCCGGAGCTACGCCCGTTTAACCTTAGCGATGAAGCGGCAAAATACTGGAATCTGCGCCTCAGCGCGCTCAGCAGCCTGATTGGCTACGGGCTGATCGTTGCGGTGCCAATTATCTCCAACCAGGTCAACGTGCAGTTCGGGGCGCTGGCCAATGTGGTCATTATGCTATGCATTACGCTCTGGGCCCTGTATCTGATATTCCACAATAAGCAGTTAATTACCCAAGGGCTTATCCATCTTGCCGACCGATCGCTGGCCTTTTTTAGCCTGTTTATCCGCGCCTTTGCTCTGGTGTGGCACTGGCTGGCCTGCGCCTATTTCATCGTGCTGTTTTTCTTCTCGCTGTTCGACCCCGGTAACAGCCTGAAATTTATGATGGGCGCGACCCTACGCAGCCTGGCCATCGTCGGCGCCGCCGCGCTGGTCTCCGGTATTCTGTCGCGCTGGATTGCGAAAACCATCACCTTGTCGCCGGAAACCCAGCGTAACTATCCTGAATTGCAAAAACGGCTTAACGGCTGGATCTCCGCATCGCTGAAGGCCGCGCGCATCCTGACGGTCTGCGTGGCGATTATGCTGCTGCTCAGCGCATGGGGGCTGTTCGATTTCTGGCAGTGGATGCATAACGGCAGCGGGCAAAAAGCGGTTGATGTGCTGATTCGTATCGCGCTGATCCTGTTCTTCTCGGCGATTGGCTGGACGCTGCTCGCCAGCCTGATTGAAAACCGGCTGGCATCGGACATTCACGGTCGCCCGCTGCCCAGCGCCCGCGCCCGAACGCTGCTGACGCTGTTTCGCAACGCGCTGGCGGTGGTGATCAGCACTATTACCATTATGATCCTGCTTTCGGAAGTGGGGGTGAATATCGCCCCGCTGCTGGCCGGCGCCGGCGCGCTGGGCCTGGCAATTTCATTTGGCGCGCAGACCCTGGTCAAAGATATTATTACCGGCATTTTTATTCAGTTCGAGAACGGTATGAATACCGGCGACCTGGTGACGATCGGACCGCTCACCGGGACGGTGGAGCGCATGTCGATTCGCTCCGTCGGCGTCCGTCAGGATACCGGCGCTTACCATATTATTCCGTGGTCTTCGATAACCACCTTCGCCAACTTCGTACGCGGAATCGGCTCGGTGGTGGCCAACTATGACGTTGACCGGCATGAAGATCTGGATAAGGCTAACCAGGCGCTGAAGGATGCGGTCGCGGAAGTGATGGCGCAGGAAGAGATTCGCGGGCTTATCATTGGCGAGCCATCCTTCACCGGCGTGGTAGGCTTAAGCAATACCGCCTTCACCCTGCGCGTCACCTTTACCACCCTGCCGCTCAAGCAGTGGACGGTCAGATTCGCCCTCGATACGCAGGTGAAAAGGCATTTTGACCTCGCAGGCGTGCGGGCGCCGGTACAAACTTATCAGGTTCTGCCGATGCCAGCACCCGCAGGACCGCCTGCCCCCGCCGAGCCCACGTTATAGCGTGCGGCGACGTTTGGCCTCATCCATAAAGGTCCAGGCGATAAAGCGGCTTTGCTTATTCCCCTGGGCCATCTCTTTCTTCACCACTTTCACCGCGCCGACGTCGGTCAGAGCGCGATATAGCGGCGGCAGGTTGTCGCCGCGAGAAACCAGCGAAGTAAACCATTTAACCTGACGAGCAAACGGCTTGCTCTCTTCAATCATCTGCGTAATAAAGGCCACCTCGCCGCCTTCGCACCACAGCTCCTGCTGCTGGCCGCCAAAGTTCAGCACGCTCTCCTCGCCCAGTCCCAGGTTGCGACGTTTACGCTCACCGCCCGCCTGCGCGCTGGCGGCGGAATCATGGAACGGCGGGTTGCACAGGGTCGCGTCGTAGGTCTCATTTTTATGAATAATGCCGGTCAGAATCGCGTTGGCGTCTTTTTGACGACGCAGACGGATCTGGCGAGTGAGCCCAGGATTGCCGTTGATGATAGCCTGGGCGCTGGCGAACGCCTCGGCGTTCACTTCGCTACCCGTAAAACGCCAGCCGTACTCGTGCACGCCAATGAGCGGATAGATGCAGTTTGCGCCAACGCCAATATCGAGAATGCTGGCGTTGGCCGGGATCGTCCCGCTATCCAGCGCCAGCAGATCGGCGAGGTGATGGATGTAGTCCGCCCTGCCCGGCACCGGCGGACAGAGAAAGCCGTCGGGAATATCCCAGTGTTTCACCGCGTAAAAATGCGCCAGCAGCGCTTTATTCAGCGCCTTCACCGCCAGCGGGTTGGCAAAGTCGATGGTCTGCTCACCCACCGGATTAAGGGTGATGAAGGCCTGCAGCTCAGGATGGGTCTGGCATAGCGCGGGCAGATCGTAGCGTTGATGGTGACGGTTACGCGGGTGTAACCCCGGTTTCTGGGCTTTCATGGCATTCTCCTTTGAACAGCCGCGTAAGATACCCGTTGACGGCGGCGCGGTAAATAAGTGAGTCTGGATATCTTCTTTATTTGTCACGAGTGTCGTATGTACTTCTACCAACCTTCGCAAGGACACGGGCTGCCGCACGACCCGCTTAACGCAATTATCGGACCACGGCCTATCGGCTGGATAGCTTCCGTGGATAATAGCGGCCAGCATAATCTTGCGCCGTACAGTTTTTTCAACTGCTTTAACTATCGGCCGCCGATTATTGGCTTCGCCAGCAGCGGCTGGAAAGATAGCGTGCAGAATATCGTCGAGACCAAAGAGTTCGTCTGGAACCTCGCCACCCGCCCCCTGGCGGTCGCGATGAACGAAACCTCTGCCAGCATCCCGCGTCACGAAGATGAATTTGTCCGCGCCGGGCTCACTTCCGCCGCCAGCCGTCTCGTCAGCGCCCCCCGGGTAGCCGAAAGTCCGGTCAATTTTGAGTGTCGCCTGTCGCAATGCATCCAGTTAACCACCGCCGAAGGGCTGGCGGTTGATACCTGGCTGGTGCTGGGCGAAGTTGTGGCAGTGCATATTGATGAGTCGCTGCTGGAGGACGGGATTTACCAGACCGCCAGGGCTCAGCCGATTCTGCGCGCGGGCGGTCCCAGCGCCTATTACGCCATTGATGAAAGCCTGCGCTTTGACCTTGTGCGTCCGGACGCCCGCTAGACGTTTATTCCGACTCTCCCGACCGGCAAGCTCCCCGCCGGGCTGGTCGGGAAACAGCTTTTTATCCGCCTGTTACCATCCCTTTAACCTCCCCTGCGGAGGCCTGCGCGCAAACGCCCTTTCAGTATCCCTCTCTCCACTGCCTCACCCCTGGATTTTCTGTGCAGTGAACATGACTCCTTGTCTGGTCATTTTTTGCCCCCATATTTCCTATACTAAAGAAAGACGAGATAGCGAGGTGGACTATGGCTTCAGGCTGGGCAAATGACGACGCGGTGCAGGAACAAATCGATAGCACTATCAATGACGCGATTGCACGGGCGCGAAATGAGCTGTCATCGGGTGAGAGCAACAAATTTTGTGAAGAATGCGGAGAGCCGATCCCCGAAGCGCGTCAGCGCGCGGTCGCGGGCGTGAAATACTGCATCAAATGCCAGCAGGAGAAAGATTTACATAACAATACATTTTCAGGATATAATCGTAGAGGTTCCAAAGATAGCCAGCTTCGTTGACCGATATTTACCGTTCATTACCGCATATTGCGTTATCTTTTCGCGCACGTTTTTTGGCAAGCGGCGTGGCAATATGTGCCCTTAAAGCCCTCTGAACTTCATCCTCACGGCTTTTGCTTTTCCCGGCCAAAATAATTTATTAATATTCAATAAATTAATACTTATTCAAAAAATTCGATGGACACTGTTAATTTCCTTCGATTTTATCTCCCGTAAAAAACCGTGATACTTATCACATCGACGCAACATCGTCCCCTGAACAGAACAACCTGCGAGAGATTAACTATGAAAAACATGAAATTTGCTGCCGCTGCCATCGCCCTTTCCGCTCTCTCTTTTGGCGCATTCGCCGCCCAGCCGGTGACCTCGGCTCAGGCAGAAAGCATGAATAAAATTGGTGTAGTTTCCGCTGAAGGCGCGACGACGCTGGATGGACTGGAAGCTAAACTGGCTGAAAAAGCAGAGGCTGCCGGCGCGACCGGTTATAGCATCACCTCAGCTAACAGCAACAACAAACTTAGCGGTACCGCGGTTATCTACAAATAATCGCCGCTACTTGCCGCTATTTCCTGTAGCCACACCCTGTAATGCCACTGTTTTAACCCTGTAAGATCCTTTAATACCCTTGCCTTGCCCGTCCACGCCACTGGACGGGCTTTTTTTTGCCTGCCGCTACGGTTACCAGCGCTCAGCCACCTTTGCCAGGCCCTGTTCAAGAGACGGAACGGCGCCGGTGGCCACAAGACAGCAGGCCAACTGAATTCGCAATGATTGCGGTAGCGGTGCGCTCCCGACGATGCAGCGCTCAATCCAGCGGGCGGTGACTTCAGGATCTTTTGACTCCGGCAGGGCGAGTGCCTGCGCGGCTACGCTATCCTGTCGTTCATTTACCACCCGCATACCAGATGCATCAATCAGGCTAATCTGCGGACAGCGCTGCGGGTTGGCGTAAACCTCCCCTTCGGTACCGTGCATCAGCAGCGCCCGCCCGCCGATTTCGGCAAAGAATTTCGCTACCCGGCCGACGTATTCCGGGTGTGAAACGCTCGACAGGCGCAGCGCCGCCTCTTCCGCAAAGGGTGTCGCCAGCTTGGCCAGCGTGTGGGCGCTGTTGCGCACGCCCATGCGCCAG
Organism: Klebsiella sp. K5-306; assembly: GCF_051835185.1. Classification (NCBI taxonomy): domain Bacteria; kingdom Pseudomonadati; phylum Pseudomonadota; class Gammaproteobacteria; order Enterobacterales; family Enterobacteriaceae; genus Klebsiella; species Klebsiella sp. K5-306. Next base: position 134,377 of record NZ_JAIFJY010000006.1, on the reverse strand, counting down.
CGCATCGCCAGCTGTTTTTCCAGCGGTGGGCAAAATGCGCCGACCGGAACGTAAACCGGCTGATGGCTATCCAATCGCGCCTGGGCCTGACCCGCGTGAAGCGTCGCCGGGATACCCATCAGTTCAAAAATCGTTTCCGTCACCACGCGGGTCGGATCGTGGCTCACGCCGTGGACGATGACCGGGAAGCCGAGCTTATGCAGCAGGACGGCGAGCAGAGGGGTCAGGTTTGCCTGTTTACGCGCGCCGTTATAGCTGGGGATCACAATGGGCATCGGTTTGGCGACCGGCGGAGTCAGCTTAATCGTATGCGCCTGCATCGCTTCATAGAAGCCCTTCATCTCCGCTTCGCCTTCGCCTTTAATGCGCAGAGCGATAAGAATGCCGCCGAGCTCAAGCTCAGGCACCTCGCCGTTAAGCATCCGCGAGTAGAGCGCGCGGGCTGTCTCCACATCCAGGTCGCGGGCGTGGTTCTTTCCGCGCCCGACTTCTTTAATAATCTTGCTGTAGTCCATTGCAGGCTCCTCTGAGCTTCTCACATCGTCGACATTGCACCACTATCGCCGCTTGCGACGCGTCGGTTTTGCTTTCGTTTTTACTATAACCTCAGGGACGGCAGGCTGCTCTATCGGAAATACGGGTAATGCGTTCAACAGGCGCTTACCGTAATTTTTGGTTAACAGACGTTTATCATAAATCACCACCTCTCCCCAGCAGCTATGGCTGCGGATCAGGCGCCCCACCTGCTGAATCAGGTTGAATGACGCGCTGGGCAGGCTCTGGACTTCGAACGGATAGCGGTTGAGGCTTTTGAGCCATTCACCTTCGGTGATCACCACCGGGCTGTCTATCGGCGGGAAAGCTATCTTATGGATATGCACCTGGCTTAACAGCTCGCCTTTTAAGTCCAGACCTTCCGCAAAGGATTGCAGCCCAACCAGTACGCTGCGCTCGCCGCCTTCAACGCGTTTGCGGTGCAGCTCCACCAGTTGGTAGCGGGGCTTATCGCCCTGAACCAGCAGCAGCAGGCGCAGATCGGTCACGTGCTCGAGAAAACGCTGCATCGCTCGTCCGCTGGCGAACAGCACCAGCATGCCGAGATGCTTTTTGCTCTCGACCTGTTCACGGAAATAGGCGGCCATTTCGGCAATATGCTGCTCTTCGTTATCGATAAGCGGTTCATAATGCATCTGCGGAATGACGATTTTACCCTGTTCGACGTGGTTGAAGGGCGAATCCAGCGCCACAAAGCGATCTCCGGCTTTCTCTTTCAGCCCGCTCATCTCCTGCAGGCGAGAGAAGCTGTTCAAAGAACGCAGCGTCGCGGAGGTGACGACGATATGCGGGACGCTGCGCCAGAGCAGCCTTTCCAGCTGATCGCTGACGCGGATCCCCACGCAGTGGAACCAGATATGCATCTGACCATCGCGCAGATCGCGGGTGACCCATTTAGTCACCGGCGCGCCGGAGGACTGCGCCAGCGACGCCAGCCGCCACAGTTTACTTTGGCTTTCAAACATCCCCAGCGCGCGGTTCATCTGCAGCAGAACCCGGTGCAGACGCACCACATCGTGCGTGCCGGTTTTTTCGCCCAGATCGTTAAGGAACAGCTCCGCCAGGCCGCGTAGCGTTTCGGTGAGTTTCGCCAGCCGCTGGCAGATCTCCATGACTTCCTGCGGCAGTTCCCCCATCGGAAAGCGATGCTCCGCCTCCTGGCCGGCCGGCATGTAGAGATTGAGAATATTATTCAGCGAGGAGATTAGCTCGAACAGCTCTTCGCAGTGTCCAGTCAGACGTTCGGGATTCGCCAGCGGCGGCGTGGTCTTAGGGCGAAACTGCTCCATGCAGGTCGCAACCAGCTTGGTGAACAAATCCAGCTGCAGGCGATACCACGGGGCGGTAATTTCAGCGCTCATTTCCAGCGCATCGCGGGCGACCTCCGGCAGATGGTGGCCTTCATCAAGCACCAGCAGTAGATGCTTCGGCTCCGGCAGCACCGCTTCGCTCTCCATAGCCGCCATCACCAGCGCATGGTTCGCCACCACCACTTCCGCTTCCTGGATTTCCCGTCGGGCGACAAAGAACGGACATTCGCGATAATAGTGACAGTTTCGATTCAGGCAGCTGGCTTTATCCGTGCTCAGGCGGCTCCACAGAGAATCATCCACGTTTTTGTCGGTATGATCGCGCAGGCCGTCCCATTTGTAGCTATCGAGATCCGCTTTCAGCGTTGCGCACAGCTTCTGCTCCGCCTGGTTGTTAGGCGTGAGTTCGTCATCAAGAAAGGCCAGCAAATCCTGCTGCGTCGGTTCCGTGCTGGCAAGCGCGGCCAGGTTACGCGGGCAGACGTAGCGCCCGCGGCCAAAGGCGGCGGTAAAGCGCAGATCGGGGATGATTTTGCGCAGCAGCGGCAGATCTTTACTGTAGATTTGGTCCTGCAGCGCAACGTTGGCGGTACTGACCACCAGCGTTTTTTGCTCTTCGCGGGCAATAGCAATGCCAGGGATCAGATACGACAAGGTTTTGCCGACCCCGGTCGGCGCTTCAATCGCCAGGTGCCGCCCCTCTTCTCCGGCGAGCGTCTTCGCCACATCGGCGATCATCTGCCGCTGCGGAGGCCGGGGAATAAAGTCAGGAATTTGTTCCTGAAGCGCCTTATACCAGGCGGCGATTTGCGCTTTCAGCGCTGCGGTCAAAGCCATGAGAAAACCTGAATACTGTATAAACAGCCACTATTGTGCCATTTTTGCCGGGAGGGAGGTATCCCTTTTTCGGCAAACAGGAAGCGGTCTCGCAGAATCAGGTTGAAGTCGGTTTATGCAGCCACAACCAACGCTCGACATCCACTTAATGAATAATGTGTCATAACGTTATTTTATCCGGGCTGAATATAATTTTCAAAATACCAGCACAGTCACCAAAATCGCTATCAATTTAACTTTATGGGCATTCAAAAAAACATGAAGATGTTTAAAATCATCTAAACGAATTCCGAAAAATATCGTCAAAAAGACCGTAAAATTAAAATTAAAATTAAAATTAAAATTAATCCTTTAATTTCAGACACATTAAGAATATCTACACTCATAATATATTATATCTTAAACGCTAATCCGTATACTGCTTTATGAACCCGCAGGGTCTGTAAATTATTGAGGGTATATATGGTTTCTTTTTTAATGTTATTAGTATCTGTCATTCTTTTGATAGTTGCAGGTTATAACTTTGTTAGTTATTGCAAAAATCGTAAAAATAGTTCATTGCCAAAAGTAAGATCTCATAAAAGATAAATAGCGAGCGGCAACATTGAAGTCAGACTTAGCGGGAGAGTGTTAAATTTTAATCGCGATATGTTCTGAAAGGAACAAGCTGCGGTAGATTTCCCCACCGCAGCCAGAACAACTTTACTCAGCCGCAGCAGGTTTGCGCGGGCGGCGACGGCGAGGAGGCTTACCGTCCTGAGTGCGCGCTTTCGGCGCTTCGCCATCGGTGCGACGCGGAGCAGCCTGCTGGGCACGACCTTGTCCCTGACCACCACGTCCCTGGCCGCCCCGGCCCTGGCTCTGACCGCCACGACCGCCGCCGCGCTGCTGCTGGCGACCGTTCTGAATCGGCTCGGCTTTGATCGACGGATCCGGCTCGTAACCCGCAATGGCGATGCGCGGGATCTCTTTCTTCAGCAAGCGTTCAATATCATGCAGCAGCTTATGTTCATCTACGCAGACCAGCGACAGCGCTTCGCCCGTTGCCGCAGCGCGCCCGGTACGACCAATACGGTGCACGTAATCTTCCGGCACGTTTGGCAGCTCGTAGTTCACCACGTGCGGCAACTCTTCAATATCCAGACCGCGCGCGGCGATATCGGTTGCGACCAGCACGCGGATGCCGCCGGATTTAAAATCAGCCAACGCTCGGGTACGCGCGCCCTGGCTCTTGTTGCCGTGAATAGCGGCGCTGCGGATGCCGTCTTTATTGAGCTGTTCCGCCAGGTGGTTTGCGCCGTGTTTGGTGCGGGTAAAGACCAGAACCTGCTGCCAGTTGCCTTCGCCGATCATCTGCGACAGCAGCTCGCGCTTGCGCTTTTTATCGACAAAATGCACCAGCTGGCTCACCTGCTCAGAAGCGGTGTTACGGCGGGCGACTTCGATTTCCAGCGGGTTATGCAGCAGCTTTTCCGCCAGTGATTTAATGTCGTCGGAGAAAGTTGCGGAGAACAGCAGGTTCTGCCGCTTTGCCGGCAGCTTCGCCAGCACCCGGCGAATATCGTGAATAAAGCCCATATCCAGCATACGGTCGGCTTCATCCAGCACCAACACTTCGACTTTGTCCAGGCTCACGGCGTTCTGATGCTCAAGGTCCAGCAGACGGCCAGGGGTTGCCACCAGAATATCGACGCCGCTGCGCAGCTTCATCATCTGTGGGTTAATGCTTACGCCGCCGAAAACCACCAGCGAACGAACGTTAAGGTATTTGCTGTAATCCCGGACGTTCTCGCCAATCTGTGCCGCCAGCTCGCGCGTCGGGGTCAGGATCAGGGCGCGCACCGGGCGACGACCTTTGGCGTGGGGTTCTTTATGGATCAGGTGCTGAAGCAGCGGCAGCGTAAATCCCGCCGTTTTGCCGGTACCCGTCTGGGCGCTGGCCATCAGATCGCGGCCCTGTAATACTGCCGGGATAGCCTGCTGCTGAATAGGGGTTGGCTCTACGTAGCCCTGCTCAGCGACGGCGCGCAGGATTTCAGGATTCAGGCCAAGGGAATCAAAAGACATAACAACTCCGAACCGCCCCGGCCCGTCACAGGCGTAGTTTTCAGGGAGATTATTGCGAAAGAGATGGCAAAAACCACAATGCCATGAAGTTGCGCAGTCTAGCAGATTTTGTGACGAACCGCATAAAATCTGCCGAAAAGAATCCTCTGTCTCACAAACGACAGCTCCCCGTTCTGTCGATGAGAAGCGGCGATGGCGCTTCGCGCCAGGCGTCCCCGAAATAGCACGTTTAATGCCTCGACAGGGAAACCGCGAACAAAAGCAGAGAAGCGCCGCCGCAGGACGCGGCGGCGAAAGCAATTAACGCAGGCGATACTTAATTTTTTCGACCATCCTCGCGGTGGAAATACCGTAGCGATCGTGCAGGGTCGGCAGCGCGCCGGCCAGCAGGAATTCGTCAGGCAAGCCAACGGTATCCAGCTCGCAGCGCACGCCTTTGCGCATCAGCAACGCGGCAACCGCCTCCCCCAGTCCGCCAACCGAAGTATGGTTCTCGGCAGTAACCACCAGGCGACCGGGCTTCGAGGCCTGTGCAATGATCGTTTCTTCATCAAGTGGTTTGATCGTTGGCACGTGCAGTACGGCTGCGCTGATATTATCGGCCCGCAGCTTTTCGACCGCCTCGAGGGCGCGCATGGTCATCAGCCCGGAAGAGATAATCAGCACATCGTTGCCATCCTCAAGCAGCTTCGCCTTGCCCAGCTCAAACTGATAGTCGTACTTATCCAGCACCAGCGGCACCTTACCGCGCAGCAGGCGCATATATACCGGACCGTTATGGTCGGCAATCGCCGGTACCGCCTGCTCTATCTCCAGCGCATCGCATGGGTCGACGATGACCATGCCGGGAATGCCGCGCATGATCGCCAGATCTTCCGTTGCCTGATGGCTCGGCCCGTAGCCGGTGGTCAGGCCCGGGAGCGCCGCGCAGATCTTCACGTTGAGATGCTCCTCGGCAATGACCTGATGAATAAAATCATAGGCGCGGCGGGTAGCAAAAGCGGCATAGGTGGTGGCGAAGGGAATGAATCCCTCTTTCGCCATTCCTCCCGCCGCCCCCATCAGCAGCTGTTCCGCCATTCCCATCTGGAAAAAGCGATCCGGGAAAGCCTGCGCGAAAATGTGCAGATCGGTGTACTTTGACAGGTCCGCGGTCATACCAACGATTTCTGGTCGCTGCGCCGCCAGCTTCGAGAGCGCAACGCCAAACGGTGCCGGAATCGTCGCCTGACCTTCGTCAGCAATAGAAGCGATCATCGCGGACGTTTTTAAACGTGGTTTACTCTGGCTCATTACAGCACTCCTTCCGGTTTGTTGGCGTCCAGCACCGCAATCGCTTTTTGCCACTCATCGGCATCGACGCGAATAAAATGGTTTTTATCCCGGGTTTCGAGGAACGGGACCCCTTTACCCATCAATGTGTCGCATAAGATGACCCGCGGCTGGTTGCCCGCATGATTTTTCGCGTTATCAAAGGCGGCCATCACCGCCGCCAGATCGTTACCGTCGACGCGCTGCACGTACCAGCCGAAGGCGGCCCATTTTTCATGCAGCGGCTCAAAGCCGAGAATTTTGCGCGAATCGCCGTCCGCCTGCTGTTTATTCACGTCAACGATGTTGATCAGGTTCGTCAGGCCGTAATGCGCCGCCGACATCGCCGCTTCCCAGGTGGAACCTTCATCCAGCTCCCCATCCGACATGGAGTTGTAGACCCAGGATGCGCTCCCTTTTTGCCGCAGCCCCAGCGCCATCCCGACGGCAATAGAGAGCCCCTGCCCCAGCGAGCCGCCGGACATCTCCATCCCCGGGGTGTAGGTCGCCATTCCCGACATCGGCAGGCGGCTGTCGTCAGAACCGTAGGTTTCCAGCTCCTCTTCCGGGATAATTCCCGCCTCCAGCAGCGCCGCATAGTAGGCGATGGCGTAATGGCCGTGAGAGAGCAGGAAGCGGTCGCGACCTTCCCACTGCGGCTCTTGCGGACGGTAGGTCATCGCGTGGCTGAACGCGGTGGCCAGCACATCCGCATAGCCTAATGCCTGGCCGATATAGCCCTGACCCTGAACCTCCCCCATGCGCAGGGCATAGCGGCGAATCCGCCACGCCGCCGCGGCGACTTTTTGTGCTTCGGTGATCTTCATCTGCTTGCCTCGCTTAGTGGATTAACATGCCGCCGTTTACGTCAAGAGTGATACCGGTAGAGTAGGAAGAGAGATCGCTGCCGAGGAATAGCGCGGCGCGCGCGATGTCAACCGCATCGCCGAGGCGGTTCATCGGGATTCCGGCGAGGATGTTGGCCGTCATTTCGTCGGTCAGCTTACCGGCGGTGATATCGGTCTGGATCAGCCCCGGGGTAATGCAGTTGACGCGGACGTTGTCCGGACCCAGCTCGCGGGCCATCGCTCGCGCCAGGCCAAGCACTCCGGCCTTTGCCGCACTGTAGTGCGGGCCGCCGAAGATACCGCCGCCGCGCTGGGCGGAAACCGACGAGATACAGACAATGCTGCCCGATTTTTGCGCCCGCATCGCCGGGATAACCGCCTGCGACATCAGCAGCGTACCGCGCAAGCTGACATCCAATACCGCGTCATAGTTGGCACGTTTAATGTCCATCAGCTTCAGCGGCTGGGTGATACCGGCGTTATTCACCAGCACGTCTACCCGACCATATTTCGCCAGAATCTGTTCCATTGCCGCCTGAACCTGAACTTCATCGGCGACGTTTGCCGCCAGCCCGAGATGGCCTTCGCCTAATGCCGTCGCCGCGGCTTTGCTGGCTTCGCCATTGAGGTCGATAATGACCACTTTAGCGCCGTTTTCGGCAAATAACTTCGCGGTAGCAAAACCCAAACCGCGTGCGGAGGCCGCGCCAGTAATAATGGCGACTTTATCTTTTAATAACATATTTTTACTCCATGACATTACGTCATATTAATTAACAGGATATATTTCCGTTATTGTGGCTCATCGAGAAAGAGAATAACCAGCAAACCAATTGCTGCGCAGATACCAAAATAAGTAAATACAGAATTAAAGCTGCCGGTCTGGTCCAGTAAAAATCCCGCAGCCATCGGGGCAACAAATCCGCCAAGGTTGCCACCGCTATTAATAATAGAAGAGGCGATCGGATAGGTTTTACTGTCCGAAACGGCCATACCGTAAGCGGTAAAAGCCGGCCAGCCGATATTTAAACAAAAGCCGACGAAGAACAAACCAATACAGACCGCCAGGGTACTCGCTGGAATATTCAGCATGATTAACATCATGACCACCGTTGAAATAGCGGTAAACATCATGGTGGGTTTACGCCGACGGCCTAATACTTTATCTGAAATCCACCCTCCGGCGATCGCGCCAATAAAACCGCCGATGCACGGCATACTTGCCACAAAGCCCATGCTCATCACATCAAAACCGCGCTCTTTGACTAAATACAGCGGGATCCAGGTTAATAATCCGTACAGTACGCTAACCATCATAAAATAGGCCAGACAGTCACCGAGAATATTTTTTGAGGTAAATAATCCTTTCGCCGTATCGATAGGCGCCATTTTCTTCACTCGAATAATTTTATCCAGCCAGGTAAAACGATTGGCAATTAAGATATTTTCGCGCACAAGGTTATCATCGGTTTCACGCCCGGCATTGATCTCTTCCAGTTCGGCTGGTGAAACAAATCCGCTCTCCGAGGGTTTTGACTTAACCAACAGGTACCACGCTATCGCCGCCACAATCCCCGGTATCGCAAAGGAGAAAAAGACCCACCGCCACCCCCAGGTTACCGCAATCCACACCGCCAGCGGCGGAACGATGATCGGCGCAAACATGGTAGCTGCAATGTAAACGCCCGTCGCCGTGGCTTTCTCTTTCGGCGGGAACCAATTGTTAATGGTTGAAGCCAGTCCTACCGGGCACGGCCCTTCGCTAAGACCCAGTCCCAGACGCACCATTTTCAGACCAAAAACGGAGCTCACGGTGCCCATCAGCCAGGTAAAAGCGGAAAAGCCGAAAATGGATAGCGAAACCAACCCCCGGGTACCGCGTTTGGCAATAAAGAATCCTGCCGGGATCTGACTTACCGCATAGCCCAAAAAAAACATGCTGGCGATGGCCCCGGCTTCAAAGTTATTGATATGAAACTCATCAATGATAAACGGCAGCACCGCGCCGATATTCGTTCTGTCAGCGTAATTTATGGCATACACCAGAAAAATCATCGTCAAAACCACGAAACGATATTTTGTTTTCCTGGCGTCAGTACAGACAACAGTATCTATACGTGACATAGGGTATCCTCATTATTGTTTTATGTTTTTGTCGCGAACCTTACCGCATCGCGCCTTGGTATCAGGCCTGTGGTTGCAATATAACAACCCAAAAAAGAAAGGGTATTCAAAAAACCTCAATTATGAGTGAGAAAAATTTGCTTCGTGACTGCACGCAAATTCCTGCGAATTATGTTGCCTGGCATCCCTCGCCCTAAAACTGTTAACTTCATCACGAATTACGCCATTACTTATTTTGTCTCTATGTTATGCTGATGTGCCATTGTGGAGATAAGGGCGAGCGTAGCTTCTTGCGAAGTAAAAATAATACCACCAGACATTTTCTATTTGCTGGAGAAATGATGAATCAGCCGCTGCAAAATAAAAGTTTACCGATGCCCTCCTTACGCAATATTCAGGCATTTATTGAAGTGGCGGATACCGGCAGTCTCAATCTGGCCGCAGAGCATCTCAATATTACAGCCTCAGCGGTCAGCCATCAGATAGCCAGCCTGGAACAGTATCTCGGAAAGAAAATATTTTCCCGCAGCAGTAAAGGCATGGTGTTAACCGCAATTGGTGAAAAATATCTTAAAGAGGTTTCCGGAGCGTTAAATATTATTGGCCAGGCCACCAATCAGGTGATTAACGATATCCATCAGGATTATTTACGCATTCACTCCGCCCCCAGCTTTGGGCTCCTGTGGCTGATGCCCCGCCTGAACAAATTTCGCCAGGCCTGGCCCGAGCTTAAAATTAGCCTGACCTGCTCTTATGAAAGTATCCAGTTCTCCCGCGATAATATTGATATCGATATTCGCCATGGGCTCTCACAATGGCCGACTCTGGTGGTCAAAACCATAAAAAATGAACGCATGCTCCCCTATAGCTCATCAACTTATTTAGCCAGCCGCGAAGTTCAGACTATTGAAGACTTACTGGCCTGCGATCTTATCCACTCCGACAGCACGCTGATCGGCTGGAGCAACTGGTTATCCTGGCACAAGGTTCGCGGCTGGAATAAGAGCTTTATTTTTAATTTTGACCGTTCCTATATGAGCATTGAGGCCGCACGCATGGGTATGGGCATTATTCTTGAAAGTAATTTGCTGGCCGGTCAGAGCGTTCGGCAACGGCACCTCGAGCCGGTTTTTTCCAGCGACGCGAGTATGCCGGTTAACGCCCATCACTTCGTTTTGCCGCACCCTAACGAGCAAAAAGAGAAAGTGAAGATCTTTTTTAACTGGGTTGCCGAAGAGCTCAGTCATGAGGGATTTCATATCTAATCGTCGATGCTGGACAAAGCGGCAACCTGCGCCTAGAGTTAATCAATCGATTGATTAATTCTTTCAGCGTGATGACCACCACACCGACTACCAGCAAGGGAGAGCAGGCGAAAAGCCAGCTCATCGCCGCCGCTATCGCCCAGTTCGGCGAATACGGCCTGCACGCCACGACCCGCGATATTGCCGCCCAGGCCGGGCAGAATATCGCTGCGATCGCCTACTATTTTGGTTCTAAGGACGATCTCTATCTCGCCTGCGCCCAGTGGATCGCCGATTTTATCGAGCACAATTTCCGTCCCCACGCGCAGGCGGCGGAAGCGCTATTCGCTCAGCCTGTTCCGGACAAAGCCGCCATGCGCACTCTGATTCTGCGCGCCTGTCAGAATATGATTTTGCTACTGACCCAGGATGATACGGTTAACTTGAGCAAATTTATCTCCCGCGAACAGCTATCGCCGACTGCGGCCTACCGGCTTATCCACGATCAGGTCATTGCTCCGCTACACTGCTACCTGACCCGTTTAATCGCCGCTTATACCGGCCTTAACGCTGACAGCACGCAGATGGTGCTGCACACGCACGCGCTACTTGGCGAAGTGCTCGCCTTTCGTCTTGGTCGGGAAACGGTGCTGCGCCGCGCGGGCTGGGCTGAATTCGATCGGCAAAAAACCGAGCAAATTTTTGAAGTTATTACCTGCCATATAGATTTCGTTCTGGAAGGATTATCGCAAAGGGGTCTGGAGTCATGAAAAAACCGCTCATCGTCGTTGTGCTGCTTCTCCTGCTGGCCGCTGTCATTGGCGGAGGCTGGTGGTGGTACCAGAGCAGCCAGCAAAAAGAGCTCACGCTTTATGGCAACGTGGATATTCGCACCGTTAACCTGAGCTTTCGCGTGGGCGGACGGCTGGCATCGCTCAGCGTCGACGAGGGCGATGCGATAAAAGCCGGGCAGACGCTGGGCGAGCTTGATCGCGCGCCCTACGAAAACGCCCTGCAGCAGGCGCAAGCCAACGTTTCCACCGCCCAGGCGCAGTACGACCTGATGATGGCGGGATATCGCTCGGAGGAGATTGCCCAGGCCGCCGCCGCGGTCAACCAGGCGCAGGCGGCTTACGACTATGCGCAGAACTTCTATCAGCGCCAGCTGGGGCTACGCAAAAGCAGCGCCATCTCCGCGAACGATCTGGAAAACGCCCGCTCCTCGCGCGATCAGGCCCAGGCGACGCTGAAATCCGCGCAGGATAAGCTGCGCCAGTATCGCGCGGGGAACCGTCCGCAGGAAATCGCCCAGGCCAGAGCCAGCCTCGAACAGGCGCAGGCCGCGCTGGCGCAGGCGAAGCTGGACCTGCACGATACCACGTTGACCTCGCCGTCCGACGGAACGCTGATGACCCGCGCCGTCGAGCCGGGCAGCATGCTTAGCGCGGGCGGTACCGTAATGACGCTGTCGTTAACCCATCCGGTATGGGTACGCGCCTACATCGATGAAACCAACCTGGGCCAGGCCCAGCCGGGGCGCGAAGTGCTGCTTTACACCGATAGTCGCCCGGATAAACCCTATCGCGGCAAAATCGGCTTCGTCTCCCCTACCGCTGAATTCACGCCGAAAACCGTGGAAACCCCGGACCTGCGCACCGATCTGGTTTATCGCCTGCGAATTGTGGTCACCGATGCCGACGACGCGCTGCGTCAGGGGATGCCGGTCACCGTCGCTTTCAGTCATGGAAACGGCCAATGAGCGAAGACGTGATTACGCTGAGCGGCCTGACCCGGAGCTTTGCCGGGATGGACCGCCCGGCCGTAGCGCCGCTGGACTGCACCATTCACTCCGGCTATGTGACCGGTCTGGTGGGCCCGGATGGCGCCGGAAAAACCACCCTGATGCGCATGCTCGCCGGGCTGCTGAAGCCCGACGCAGGCAGCGCAAAGGTGATCGGCTTCGACCCGATTGCTGACGATAGCGCCCTGCACGCGGTGCTCGGCTATATGCCGCAAAAATTCGGTCTGTATGAAGATCTGACGGTGATGGAAAATCTCACGCTCTACGCCGACCTGCGCAGCGTGACCGGCGAGGCGCGGGAGAAAACCTTCGCCCGGCTGCTGGAGTTTACCTCTCTCGGCCCCTTTACCGGCCGGCTGGCGGGTAAGCTTTCCGGCGGCATGAAGCAGAAGCTCGGCCTGGCCTGTACCCTCGTCGGCGAGCCGAAGGTACTGCTACTGGATGAGCCCGGCGTCGGCGTCGACCCCATCTCACGCCGCGAGCTGTGGCAGATGGTACACGAGCTGGCGGGCGACGGGATGCTGATCCTCTGGAGCACCTCCTACCTCGACGAGGCCGAGCAGTGCCGGGACGTTCTGTTGATGAACGAGGGCCAGCTGCTTTACCAGGGAGCGCCAAAAGTGCTGACGCAGACCATGGCGGGACGCAGTTTTTTGATTTCCAGTTCCCGGGAGAATAACCGCCGCCTGCTCCAGCGCACCCTGAAGCTGCCGCAGGTCAGCGATGGCGTCATTCAGGGTAAATCGGTACGCCTGATCATTAAAAAAGAGGCCAGCATCAGCGAAGTACAGAACGCTGCCGATATGCCGCCGCTGGAGGTCGCTGAAACCGCGCCGCGTTTTGAAGACGCCTTTATCGACCTGCTCGGCGGTGCCGGTACCGCCGAATCGCCGCTGGGCAAAATTATCCATACCGTGGAAGGCTCCCATGAGGACACGGTGATTGAAGCGCAGACCCTGACCAAGAAATTCGGCGATTTCGCCGCTACCGATCACGTCGATTTTCAGGTCAAACGTGGGGAGATTTTCGGCCTTCTCGGGCCTAACGGCGCGGGTAAGTCTACCACTTTTAAGATGATGTGCGGCCTGCTGGTCCCCACCTCCGGTAAAGCGCTGGTTCTGGGGATGGACCTGAAGGTCAGCTCCGGCAAAGCGCGTCAGCATCTGGGCTATATGGCGCAGAAGTTCTCGCTGTACGGTAACCTTTCCGTTGAGCAGAACCTGCGCTTCTTCTCCGGCGTATACGGCCTGCGCGGACGGGCGCAGAACGACAAAATTGCCAGCATGAGCGAGGCGTTCGGCCTGAAAAGCATCGCCAGGCAGGCCGCCGACGATCTGCCGCTTGGCTATAAACAACGCCTGGCGCTGGCCTGCTCGCTGATGCATGAGCCGGATATCCTGTTTCTTGACGAACCCACTTCCGGCGTCGATCCCCTCACCCGCCGCGAGTTCTGGCTGCATATCAACAGCATGGTCGATAAAGGCGTCACGGTGATGGTGACCACCCACTTTATGGATGAGGCGGAGTATTGCGATCGTATCGGTCTGGTCTATCACGGCAAATTGATCGCCAGCGGCACGCCGGACGATCTGAAGGCGCTGGCGGCGGATGAAAAACAGCCAGACCCGACGATGGAGCAGGCATTTATCACCCTCATCCATGACTGGGATAAGGAGAACGCCGGTGAGCGCTAAACTGCTATCGTGGCGGCGCGTACGCGCCCTGTGCGTGAAAGAGACGCGGCAGATCGTCCGCGACCCCAGCAGCTGGCTGATTGCGGTGGTGATCCCCCTGCTGCTGCTGTTCATTTTTGGCTACGGGATTAATCTCGACTCCAGCAAGCTGCGGGTGGGCGTGCTGCTGGAGCAGCAGAGCGAAGAGGCGCTGGATTTTGTCCATACCATGACCGGCTCCCCCTATATTGACGCCACCATCAGCGATAACCGCCAGGAACTGGTGCAGATGATGCAGGCGGGACGCATTCGCGCCCTGGTCACCCTACCGGTGGACTTCGACCAGAAGATGGCCCGTCCCGGCGACGACGCGCCGATCCAGCTCATCACCGACGGCAGCGAACCCAATACCGCTAACTTCGCCCAGGGCTACGTCGAAGGCATCTGGCAAATCTGGCAGCAGCAGCGGGCGGAAGATCGCGGTGAAACCTTCGAGCCGCTGATCGACGTGCAGATGCGCTACTGGTTTAACCCGGCCGCCATCAGCCAGCATTTTATTATCCCCGGCGCGATTACCATCATTATGACGGTGGTCGGCGCGATCCTGACGTCGCTGGTGGTGGCCCGCGAGTGGGAACGCGGCACGATGGAAGCGCTGCTGTCGACCGAAATTACCCGCGCCGAGCTGCTGCTGTGCAAGCTGATCCCCTACTATTTCCTCGGCATGCTGGCGATGCTGCTGTGTATGCTGGTGGCGGTGTTTATTCTCGGCGTGCCGTTCCGCGGTTCGCTGGTGATTCTGTTTTTTATTACCAGCCTGTTTTTGCTGAGTACCCTGGGCATGGGGCTGCTGATTTCCACCATCACCCGTAACCAGTTTAACGCCGCGCAGGTCGCGCTGAATGCCGCGTTCCTGCCGTCAATCATGCTCTCCGGATTTATTTTTCAGATAGACAGCATGCCGGCGATAATTCGCGCCGTGACCTACGTGATCCCGGCGCGCTATTTTGTCAGCACTCTGCAAAGCCTGTTTCTGGCGGGCAATATCCCGGTGGTGCTGTTGGTGAACGTGCTGTTCCTGATCGCCTCGGCGGTGATGTTTATCGGCCTGACGTGGCTGAAAACCAAACGACGTCTGGATTAATTTGCCTGCGCGCCCCCCGGTACAAGGGCTGGCAAACGGGTAGCCCGGATAAGCGCAGCGCAATCCGGGGATCACAAAGAGAGAATATGAGATGTTTCATCGCTTATGGACGTTAATCCGCAAAGAGCTACAGTCGCTGCTGCGTGAACCGCAGACGCGGGCGATTTTAATCATGCCGGTACTCATTCAGGTGCTGCTGTTCCCCTTTGCCGCCACGCTGGAGGTGACTAACGCCACCATCGCCATCTATAACGAAGACAACGGCAAGCACGCCGTGGAGCTGACCCAGCGCTTTGCCCGCGCTAAAGCCTTCACCCACGTCCTGCTGCTGAAAAGCCCTCAGGAGATAAGACCGACCATTGACGAACAAAAGGCGCTGCTGGTCGTGCGATTCCCGGCAGATTTTTCGCGCAACCTCGATACCTGGCAGACCGCCCCTCTCCAGCTGTTGCTTGATGGGCGCAACTCCAACAGCGCGCAGATCGCCGCGAACTATCTCCAGCAGATCGTCAAAAACTATCAGCAGGCGTTAATGGAAGGCAAAGCCAAACCAAACAACAGCGAGCTGGTGGTACGCAACTGGTATAACCCGAATCTCGATTACAAATGGTTCGTCGTGCCGTCGCTAATCGCCATGATCACCACCATCGGCGTGATGATCGTCACCTCGCTCTCCGTTGCCCGCGAGCGCGAACAGGGTACGCTCGATCAGCTGCTGGTCTCGCCGCTGGCAACCTGGCAGATCTTTATCGGTAAAGCGGTGCCGGCGCTAATCGTCGCGACCCTGCAGGCCACCATCGTGCTGGGAATTGGTATCTGGGCCTATCAAATCCCCTTTGCCGGCTCGCTGCTGCTGTTTTACTTTACGATGATTGTCTACGGCCTGTCGCTGGTAGGATTCGGCCTGCTGATTTCGTCACTGTGCTCCACGCAGCAGCAGGCGTTTATCGGCGTGTTCGTCTTTATGATGCCGGCAATTCTGCTCTCGGGCTACGTTTCGCCTGTGGAGAATATGCCGCAATGGCTGCAGGATTTGACGTGGGTAAACCCGATACGTCACTTTACCGATATCACCAAGCAGATCTATCTGAAGGATGCGAGTCGGGAAATTGTGTGGGGAAGTTTGTGGCCGCTACTGGTCATAGCGGCCACCACCGGCTCAGCGGCGTATGCGATGTTCCGAAGAAAGATCGCGTAGTTTTTTATCTTTCGCCAGCAGTGAAACCACCGCCGGACCTGCCAGTATGGCCAGCCCGGCGAGGGCTAACAGCAGGTTGTTGTGCAGCACGCGCGACAGCAGCCACAGCACGATTACCGCCGCGCCGAAGTACCAGGTGGTGGTGAGCTCCTCAAGGAAATCACCGACGTCGCGCCAGCGCTCATCGTGGTGACGCTGCAAGAACAGCATCGACAGTAACGTGACGCCGTACAGCACGCACAAACCTAATCCGACGCGCACCAGCGCGCCGCTCATCCAACCCATCACCAGTACTGCCACGACCAGTAGATGCAACATAATCTGCCAGCAACTAAGACCCGTTGCGACGCGTACACGTTGTTGCCACTTCATGGCTTCTCTCCTGAAGGATTTTTCTCTGCTACTCAGAGTACCGCACTTTACGGAAAATTCCGTATCACCGCATCTTTTTGTGACCTCTACTACACTATTTCCTACAGGAAAGTGACATTGCCCAGAGAAATAAGGACAACCAAATGCCGCGATTTTCGCTAAACGTGCTGACAATTAACACTCATAAAGGGTTCACTGCCTTCAATCGCCGCTTTATTTTACCCGAGCTGCGCGAAGCGGTGCGTAGCGTCAGCGCCGACATTGTTTGCCTGCAGGAGGTGATGGGTGCGCACGAAATTCATCCGCTGCATATCGAAAACTGGCCGGATACGACCCACTATGAATTTCTTGCCGATACCATGTGGAGCGATTACGCCTACGGTCGCAATGCGGTTTATCCGGAAGGGCATCACGGCAACGCGGTACTTTCTCGCTTTCCTATAGAACATTATCAAAATCTGGATGTTTCGGTCGGCAACAGCGAAAAGCGCGGCCTGCTCTATTGCCGCATCGTCCCGCCCGAAAGCGGGATCGCTATCCATGTGATCTGCGCGCATCTGGGTCTGCGTTCTCATCAGCGCCAGGCCCAGCTGACGATGCTGGCGGACTGGGTAAACGGTTTGCCCGCGGGCGAGCCGGTGGTAGTGGCCGGTGATTTTAACGACTGGCAGCAGCAGGCTAACCGCCAGCTTAAAGCCCAGGCCGGGCTGGAGGAGATTTTTACCCGCGCCAGAGGGCGCCCGGCGCGAACTTTCCCGGTCAGCTTCCCTCTGCTGCGCCTCGACCGCATATACGTAAAAAACGCCCATGCCAGCCAGCCAAAAGCGCTGGCGTTAAAACAGTGGCGTCATTTGTCCGATCATGCACCGCTTAGCGTGGAGATACATCTGTGAAATGCAGCTGGCAGGAAGGAAACCGCATTCGGCTATTAGAAAATGGCGATAACTATTATCCGGCATTATTTGCCGCTATTGATCGCGCGCAGCAGCGGGTGATTCTGGAATCCTTTATCTGGTTCGAGGATGACGTCGGCAAGCAGCTGCATGCCGTGTTGCTCAAAGCGGCCCAGCGCGGCGTGCGCGTAGAAGTCCTACTGGACGGTTACGGCTCTCCGGATTTGAGCGAAAGCTTTGTGGGCGAACTGACGTCGGCCGGGGTGATTTTTCGCTACTACGATCCGCGCCCGCGGCTGCTCGGCATGCGCACCAATTTATTCCGCCGCATGCATCGTAAAATCGTGGTGATCGACGACGTTACCGCCTTTGTCGGCGGCATTAACTACTCCGCCGAGCATATGACCGATTACGGTCCCGAGGCCAAACAGGACTACGCCGTGCAGGTTGAAGGGCCGGTGGTGCTCGACATTCTGCAGTTTGAACTGGAAAACCTGCCCACCAGCGAAGCCACCCGCCGCTGGTGGCGCCGCCGTCGGCATAAGCCCGAAGTCAACCGCAATCCCGGCGAGGCTCAGGCGCTGTTTATCTGGCGGGATAATCAGGATCATCGCGATGATATCGAACGCCACTATCTGAAAATGCTGACCACCGCCCGCCGGGAAGTGATTATCGCCAACGCCTACTTTTTCCCCGGCTATCGGCTGCTGCATGCGATGCGCAACGCTGCCCGCCGCGGCGTACGCGTCAAGCTTATTGTCCAGGGCGAACCGGATATCCCGATTGTTAAATTCGGCGCACGACTGCTGTACCACTACCTGGTCAAAGGCGGCGTGCAGATTTTTGAATATCGCCGCCGTCCGCTGCACGGCAAAGTGGCGCTGGCGGACGACCACTGGGCCACCGTCGGCTCCAGCAACCTCGACCCGCTCAGCCTGTCACTCAATCTGGAAGCCAACCTGGTGATACACGACCGCGAATTCAACCAGACGTTGCGCGATAATCTCAATGGCTTAATCGCCAACGACTGCCGCGAAGTGGATAAGCGCATTTTGTCGAAACGAACCTGGTGGCGGCTCGGGATTAGCGTGCTGGCGTTCCACTTCCTGCGCCACTTCCCCGCGTGGGTCGGATGGCTTCCGGCCCATACGCCCCTGCTGTCGCGCGTTCAGCCTCCGGTTCAGCCAGAAATTGAAACCCAGGATCGCGTGGACCCGGAAAACCAGGAGGTCAAATCCTGATGGCGAAATCTCACCCTCGCTGGCGGATGGCGAAAAAAATCCTGACGGTGCTCTTTTTTATCGCCGTCGTTGTGCTGCTGGTCGTTTACGCACAGAAAATCGACTGGCAGGAAGTGTGGAAAGTGATTCGTGATTACAACCGTACGGCGCTGCTCAGCGCCATAGGCCTGGTTATCGCCAGCTACCTGATCTATGGCTGCTACGACCTGCTGGGACGCGCCTACTGCGGCCACAAGCTGGCTAAACGCCAGGTGATGCTGGTGTCGTTTATTTGCTATGCCTTTAACCTGACGCTCAGCACCTGGGTGGGTGGGATTGGTATGCGCTATCGGCTCTACTCGCGCCTCGGCCTGAGCGGCGCAACCATTACCCGAATTTTTTCGCTGAGCATTACCACCAACTGGCTGGGCTATATTCTGCTCGGCGGCATCATTTTTAGCTCCGGCATGGTGAAGGTGCCCGAGCGCTGGTATATCAGTCAGTCGTCGCTGCAAATTCTCGGCGTCATTTTGCTGCTGATTTCCGCGTTCTATTTATGGGCCTGCGCCTTTGCTAAAAAGCGCCATCTGACGATAAAAGGCCAGCGGCTGGTTCTGCCCTCCTGGCGCTTCGCGATATTGCAGATGGCGGTTTCCAGCCTGAACTGGATGGCGATGGGGGCGATTATCTGGCTACTGCTGGGGCCACAGGTGGACTATTTCCTCGTGCTCGGCGTGCTGCTGGTCAGCAGCATTGCGGGAGTTATCGTGCATATTCCGGCAGGGATTGGCGTGCTTGAGGCGGTGTTTATCGCCATGCTTTCCGGCGAAGATATTTCGCGCGGCGCGATCATCGCCGCCCTGCTCGCCTATCGCGCGCTTTACTACTTCCTGCCGCTGCTGCTGGCGACCATCGGCTACCTGATTCTGGAGAGCCGGGCAAAGCATCTGCGGGCGAAAAACCAGCGCAAGCTGGCGGGTGAGAAGTAAAAAATCCCCGGTCGCGGATGCTGACCGGGGCTGCAGTTTCACGCGGTTTGGTAGATATCGTGGATATCTGCCGCTATTTTATCCACTCCTCTGTTGATGAACTTTCCCGGTGGCGCTTCGCTGACCGTGCTACAAGTTCACCACCGTCTGAGATCCGGTAGCCCGGACAGATGCGCAGCATCGCCTCCGGGAAACTTTGCTTCTGACCAAAGCTAAAGGTTCATCGTTTTCTGCGGTCTGGTAGCCCGGATAAGCGCATCGCGCCGCTCTCCGGGAACGAATTAACGACGGTTGCCGAAAATGCGCAGCAGCATCAGGAACAGGTTGATAAAGTCCAGATACAGCGTCAGAGCCCCGAGAATCGAGTATTTGCGCAGCGTCGACGTATCGCGAACGTCAATCTGCTCGCCGATATTTTTCAGCTTCTGGGTGTCATAGGCGGTCAGGCCGACGAATACGATCACCCCGATATAGGTCACCGCCCACATCAGCGCTTCACTCTTGAGCCAGAAGTTAACCAGCGACGCCAGCACGATACCGATGAGCGCCATAAACAGCATATTGCCGAAGCCGCTCAGATCGCGTTTAGTGGTATAGCCGTAAAGGCTCATCACGCCAAACATCCCGCCGGCAACCACGAAGGTACTGGCGATCGATGAGTAGGTATAGACGAGGAATATACTGGATAAGGTGAGTCCGGTTAGCGCCGAATAGAGCATAAACAGGGTCGTCGCCATACCGGCGCTGAGGCGCTGCACCATGCCCGAGAGCACGAACACCAACCCCAACTGGGCGATAATTAGCCCAAAGAAGGTAATTTTGCTGGAAAAAACAAACATCATCACCGCCGGGGTGTTAGCGGCAAACCACGCGATAAACGCCGTGAGCAGCAGCCCGACCGTCATCCAGCCGTATACCTGCGCCATATAAGTTTGTAGCCCGCTGCGCCCCTGGACGATGGTACCGGAACGAGGATATCTGTCCATGACTGTCTCCTGATTAACGAAATTTATCTTCTAAGCGTACCACACTACCAGCGTTCTGCCGCCTTGCGGTCGCTATCTCGCGCATCCACCCAGCGCTCGCCTTCCGGCGTCGCCTCGCGCTTCCAGAACGGCGCGCGGGTCTTCAGGTAATCCATAATAAACTCCCCCGCCGCAAACGCGCTGCCGCGATGGGCGCTGGTGACGCCGACAAAGACAATCTCTTCCCCGGGCCACATTTCGCCGATACGATGAATCACCGTCACCCGGCCCAGCGGCCAGCGCTCGCGCGCCTGTTCCACGATCTCCGCCAGCGATTTTTCCGTCATTCCCGGATAGTGCTCAAGGGTCAGCGCTTTGACGCTGTCGCCAAGGTTGTGGTTGCGGACTTTACCGGTGAACGTCACCACCGCGCCGTCTTCATCGCGCTCGGCCAGCCAGGGATATTCCTCGCCGACTTTAAAGCGGTCATGGCTGACAATAATACGCGTCTGCGTCATATTAGCCCCCGGTAACCGGCGGGAAAAATGCCACTTCATCCCCGGGCGCCAGCGGATGATCAAAGGTCGTCAGCGTCTGATTTACCGCCGCCAGCAGTTTGCCCTCTTCCAGCGCCAGCGCCCAGCGGTCGCCGCGGGCGATGAGCTGCTGGCGAACGGCTTCAACCGTGGTCAGCCCGTTCGGTTCGAGAGTCAGGGAGTCGGTGCCGAGCAGTTCGCGCACCTGGGCAAAAAAAAGAACTTTAATCATGGCTAGCTTCCACTCTGAAATCGCCGGACTTACCGCCGCTTTTCGCCAGCAGGCGCACCGGGCCAATCACCATATCTTTCTGCACCGCCTTGCACATATCGTAAATGGTCAGCGCGGCAACGGAAGCGGCGGTCAGAGCTTCCATCTCGACGCCGGTTTTACCGGTCAAACGGCACAGGGATTCGATACGCACCCGGTTGTGCTCGGGCTGCGCCTGCAGATTCACTTCGACTTTGCTCAGCATCAGCGGATGACAAAGCGGGATCAGCTCCCAGGTGCGTTTGGCCGCCTGAATCCCGGCGATACGCGCGGTGGCGAAGACGTCGCCTTTGTGATGACTGCCGTCGATAATCATCGCCAGCGTCGTCGCCTGCATTTCAACATAGGCCTCGGCGCGCGCCTCGCGAACCGTCTCCGCTTTCCCTGAGACATCGACCATGTGCGCTTCGCCGGCGGCGTTAATATGGGTCAGCTGTGACATAAACTACTTCTTAAGATGAGAGATAAAGTTGCAAGGGCGCGTGCGCGCATCGAGCTGCGGCGCAATGATATTGTCCCATGCGGTACGACAGGCCTTGGTTGAACCAGGCATGGCAAAAATCAGCGTGCGGTTGGCTACCCCGGCAACGGCGCGGGATTGCAGGGTCGAGGTGCCAATCTCCTCAAAGGAGAGCATGCGGAATACCTCACCGAATCCTTCCACCTCGCGGTCAAACAGCGGCAGCAGCGCTTCCGGCGCCTGGTCGCCGTCGGTAAAGCCGGTACCGCCGGTAATCAGCACCACCTGCACCTCATCGCCGGCAATCCACGCCGATACCTGGGCGCGAATGGCGTAGCGGTTCTCTTTAACAATCGCCTTATCGACGATGACGTGCCCCGCCTCTTGGGCGGCATCGCGCAGCCAGTGGCCGGAGGTGTCGTCCTCTTCGCCGCGTCGGCTGGAAACGGTGAGAATAGCAATACGGGTCGGGATAAACTCAGCGCTGGCCTGACTCATTAGATCGCTCCTTAAAATGCATTATCCGCCAATATACGACAGGTTCTGGGTAATACCGGTGTTGCCCTGATGCAGGAAATGGGTCTGTTTTTTATGCGTTAACGCTTCGGAAATCCGCGCTTCCAGCGCCGGCTGCTGCTGCTCATCGGCAAGCAGATCGCGCAGATCGACGCCGCCTTCGCCAAACAGGCACAGGTGCAGTTTTCCTACGGAAGAGACGCGCAGACGGTTGCAGGTGGCGCAGAAGTCTTTTTCATAAGGCATGATCAGGCCGATTTCCCCGGCATAGTCGGGGTGGCAAAACACCTGCGCCGGACCATCGCTACGCTGGCGGATCTGATGGATCCAGCCGCGGCGCAGCAATTCATCACGCAGCACCATGCCGGATATATGATGGCGGCGGAACAGTTCACTGCCTTCGCCGGTTTCCATCAATTCGATAAAACGTAGCTGAATGCGGCGCGGCTGGATCCACGCGAGAAAGGTATCAAGCTGATGATGGTTAACATCGCGCATCAGCACGGTATTGACCTTCACTTTTTCGAAGCCAGCGGCAAATGCGGCATCAATGCCGTCCATCACCTGACGAAATTTGTCCTGGCCGGTTATAGCATGAAACTGACGGGCGTCGAGGCTATCCACGCTGACGTTAATCGCCGTCAGTCCGGCATCGCGCCAGCTTTCAACATCCCGCGCCAGCCGGTAGCCGTTAGTGGTGACCGCAATCTGGCGAATAGAGGGGTTTTCCCGCACGGCGGCGATGATGTCGGTAAAATCGCGTCGCAGAGAGGGTTCACCGCCGGTCAGGCGCACCTTTTCGGTTCCCAGAGCGGAGAAAGCCCGCGTGACGCGACGCACTTCATCGACGCTGAGAAAGCCTTTATTAGTGACGGCGCCGGGCTTATAGCCATCGGGGAGACAGTAGGTGCAACGAAAGTTGCATACGTCGGTAATCGACAAACGCAGATAGTAAAACTTCCGCGCAAATGCATCGGTAAGCTGTGAAGCCATAGACACCTTTCCAAATACGGGAGACGCGGTCATTTCTTTTCGCGCCCTGGTGGCAACCGAAGTTGTCACGGCCAAAGCACCATATCTTTCGACACAGGCACAGAGGCTAGAGTGTTAGTGGGTTACGCCGAATAGTAGCGCGGAAACCAGGGTTATGCCATACCCACATTTCGTTATGTAACGATGTATATAACGGATTTATCTCGCTTTTTTACGACTAAGCGTGTGAGAAAGCAGCGTAATTCATCCCTCCCCTCTTTGCCTTCGGGCGGTAACAGATCCGTTGAGTATTTAATTTTTCCCGCGCAGTAGGTTATCTGGAGCGCAAAAGCTGTAAAAATATCACCCTGGCAATCGGCGGGAATTCACCAGTACGCTGATATTCTCGCCATTGCCACGCTAAAATATCCTTCATGCCCGGAGAGAACGGACATCGTTTTTTAAGGTGAAATCAGTTACTGTGAGCCCGATTAATTGAGATAAGGATTTTTATGCGCAATCGTACTTTCGCCGATCTTGATCGCGTTGTGGCTCTCGGCGGCGGACACGGGCTGGGACGGGTAATGTCATCGCTTTCTTCGCTGGGTTCGCGCCTGACGGGCATTGTGACTACAACCGATAACGGCGGATCAACAGGACGTATTCGCCGCGCGGAAGGCGGCATCGCCTGGGGCGATATGCGCAACTGTATTAATCAGTTAATTGCTGAACCCAGCGTGGCCTCGGCGATGTTTGAATACCGTTTTAGCGGTAACGGCGAACTTTCCGGGCATAACCTCGGAAACCTGATGCTTAAGGCCCTCGATCATCTGAGCGTTCGGCCGCTTGAAGCGATCAATTTGATCCGCAATTTACTGAAGGTCGATGCGTTTCTGATCCCGATGTCGGAACAGCCGGTCGATCTGATGGCTATCGATCAGGACGGGCACGAAATTTACGGCGAAGTCAATATCGATCAGTTGGCCTGCGTACCGCGCGAGCTTATGCTCTCCCCGCCGGTGCCCACAACCCGGGAGGCGCTAGAAGCTATCGCCGAAGCCGATTTAATCCTCATTGGCCCCGGCAGTTTCTATACCAGCCTGATGCCGATTTTGCTGCTTGATGAACTGGCGCAAGCGCTGCGCCGCACGCCCGCGCCAATGGTATTTATCGATAACCTCGGCAAAGAGCATAGCCCGGCGGCCAGCCTGACGCTGGCCGACAGGGTCGCCATTATGGAGCAACAAATCGGCAAACGAGTAATTGACGCGCTGGTTGTCGGCCCGAAAGCCGATACCGCAGGGGTTGAACAGCGGGTCATCATTCAGACGCCGCTGGACGCCAGCGATGTGCCCTATCGCCACGATCGGCAGCTATTACGCAACGCGCTGGAACAGGCCATTCAGGCGTTAGGTTAATCCTCAAGCGGCTTAATTGTGGCGGCAAAAGCTGGCTGGCTTAAAATCTTAAGGTTGTCTTAAAAAAGAATCGGCAGGATAGCGGACATCTCTTCATGTGGACGTTCGCTATGTCGTTATTTTCTTTACGTCGGCCGGTACTCAACCGTACGGCCTATTTGCTTCTGTTCGCCTGCTATATCGGCCTCGCGCTGAATCTTGCTTTCTATCGCCAGGCATTTACCCTGCTGCCGGTTAACGGTCTGCATAACTGGCTGGTATTCCTCAGTATGCCGATAGTGGCCATCAGCGTGATGAATATCATCACCACTCTCGCCTCGTTCCTGAAGCTCGACCGCCTCGTGGTTAGCCTGTTTATTTTGCTCAGCGCCTCGGCCCAGTATTTTATCTGGACCTTCGGGGTGGTTATCGATCGGGCGATGATTACCAATATTTTCGATACCACGCCCGCGGAGAGCTTTGCGCTGCTCTCCGGGAAAATGGTGCTGATACTGGGGCTTTCCGGCATTCTGGCCGTCGTCGCGGCATGGTGGATCAAAATTCGCAAGCCGCAGACGCTTTGGCGCAGTCTTGCCGTACGGCTGGTGAGCATCGCGGTTTCAGCGCTGCTGATTATTCTGGTCGCCGCCCTCTTCTATAAAGATTACGCTTCGCTGTTTCGCAACAACAAAGAGCTGGTAAAGTCCCTGAGCCCGTCAAACAGCATTGTGGCGGTGAATTCATGGTATGCGCATAACAGAATGGACAATCTTCCGCTGGTCAAAATTGGCGAAGACGCCGTTCAGAAGCCGCAGATGCGCAGCGGGCCGCGGAAAAATCTGACCATTGTAGTGTTAGGTGAAACATCGCGGGCGGCCAACTTCTCCCTGAACGGCTACTCTCGCGAGACCAACCCGCGTCTGAAGCAGGATAACGTGATCTATTTCGCTAATACGACTTCCTGCGGCACCGCTACCGCGGTTTCCGTCCCCTGCATGTTCTCCAATATGCCGCGCGCCCACTATGATGAAGAGCTGGCGCATCATCAGGAAGGCGTGCTGGATATCCTGCAACGGGCGGGAATTAAAGTGCAGTGGAATGACAACGACGGCGGCTGTAAAGGGGCCTGCGACCGGGTGCCGCACGAAAACGTCACCGATCTTAAGCTGAACGGCCAGTGCATCGACGGCGAGTGCTACGACGAAGTGCTGTTCCATAATCTGGATAGCTATATCGATAATCTACAGCAGGACGGGATTATCGTTCTGCATACCATCGGCAGCCACGGGCCGACCTACTACAATCGCTATCCGGCGCAGTTTAAACAGTTTACGCCGACCTGCGATACCAATGAGATCCAGAGCTGCACCCAGCAACAGCTCACTAATACCTACGACAACACGATTTTGTATGTCGATTATGTGGTCGACAAAGCGATAAAATTACTGCAGTCGAAGCAGGATAAATTTACCACCAGCCTGGTATATCTCTCAGATCACGGAGAGTCGCTTGGCGAGGATGGGGTGTATTTGCACGGGCTGCCGTGGTCCATAGCGCCGGATACGCAAAAACATGTGCCCATGCTGCTGTGGTTGTCAGCGGATTATCAACAGCGCTATGGGGTCTCCAGCCAGTGTTTGCAGCAAAAAGCGAAAACCCAAACGTATTCGCAGGATAACCTTTTCTCCACCCTGCTCGGTCTGCTCGGGGTCAGCACTCACGAGTACCAGGCAACAGACGATATTTTAACGCCATGTAGAGAGGCAGGCCGATGAAAATTTTAGTCATTGAAGACGATGCGCTCCTGTTACAAGGATTAATTCTGGCGATGCAAAGCGAGGGCTACGTGTGCGACGGCGTCTCTACCGCCCACGAAGCCGCGCTCTCGCTGGCCAGCAACCACTACAGTCTGGTGGTGCTTGACCTCGGGCTGCCCGATGAGGACGGCCTGCACTTTCTGGCACGCATGCGGCGAGAGAAGTTTAGCCAGCCGGTGCTGATCCTCACCGCCCGCGATACCGTCGATGAACGTATTAGCGGCCTGGATACCGGCGCGGATGACTATCTGGTTAAACCCTTCGCTCTTGAAGAGCTTAACGCGCGCATCCGCGCCCTGCTGCGTCGCCACAACAATCAGGGCGATAACGAGCTGACTATCGGTAACCTGCGCCTGAACGTCACCCGGCGGCTGGTCTGGCTCGGCGAACAGTCCCTGGATCTAACCCCGAAAGAGTACGCGCTGCTCTCCCGCCTGATGATGAAGGCGGGCAGTCCGGTACACCGCGAAATTCTTTATAACGATATCTACAGCTGGGACAACGAACCGGCCACTAATACGCTGGAAGTGCATATCCATAATTTACGCGATAAGGTGGGTAAATCGCGGATCCGCACCGTCCGCGGCTTCGGCTATATGCTGGTCGATAATGCAGGAGCCGAATAACGCTATGGCTCTGTTTGTCAGTAAAAACTGGACCATGCGCCATCGGCTGCTGCTGACCATTGGCGCGATACTGGCGGTTTGCCAGCTCATCAGCGTGTTCTGGCTGTGGCATGAAAGCCAGGAACAGATTCAGCTGCTGGTGGCCAGCGCCATCGAAGGTCATAATAATCAGAAGCATATTGAGCATGAGGTTCGTGAAGCGGTAGCCAGTCTGCTGATCCCGAGCCTGCTGATTATCGGCCTGGCGCTCTATATCTCCCTGCTGGCGGTGAAAAAAATCACCAGGCCGCTATCCCGCCTCCAGCAGGAACTTGAAAGCCGTACCCCGGATAACCTGCGGCCTATCGCCCTGCAAGAGTCGGTGCCCGAAGTCACCGCGGTCACTACCGCGATTAATCAGCTGGTCTCCCGCCTTAACTTAACGCTCGATCGCGAGCGCCTGTTTACCGCCGACGTCGCCCATGAGCTGCGCACGCCCCTGGCCGGATTGCGTCTGCATCTGGAGCTGCTGGCGAAAGTGCATGGCGTTAGCGTCGCCCCGCTGATCCAGCGCCTCGATCAGATGACCAACAGCATTAATCAACTGCTTCAGCTGGCGCGGGTCGGCCAGTCTTTCTCCGCCGGCAGCTATCAGCAGGTCAGGCTGAAGGAAGATGTGATCGAGCCGCTGCGCAGCGAACTGGAGACGATGCTGGAACAGCGTCAGCAAAAGCTGGTGGTCAGCGACAAAGAGGGTGAAGCGATAGTGTCAGGTGACGCCACGCTGGTGCAGGTGATTTTACGCAATCTGGTAGAAAACGCGCATCGTTACAGCCCGACGGGTTCGACGATTAAAGTGTCGATAGCCCCCGGCTCCACGCCGGTTCTGGCGGTAGAAGATGAAGGTCCGGGCATTGATGAGGCCAAAAGCGGTGAATTGAGCAAAGCGTTCGTCCGCATGGACAGCCGCTACGGTGGTATCGGGCTCGGGTTAAGCATCGTCACCCGCATCGCCCAGCTGCACGACGCCCAGTTCTTTTTACATAACCGTCAGCCCGGGCCCGGCGTTCGCGCGTGGGTGCTTTTTCCCGACACGGTCCGTCAGAACGTCAGCACCCATTGATGAAAAAAGGCAACGACGATAACAAAAGCGCAGGTGACTGCCAGATATTCGCGGAAGGTTAATTTTTGCATGGCGCTATCCTCAGTAGATTGAGGATAGTTTCGCCAAACAATATTAAGCCAACATTAAGCATCACGGAAAATCGCGACAGAGGGGCAATAAATAGACAAAACGTGTTGCGCCTCATTTTGGCTCATGCGCTCGCTTTTCTCTCGGGTGGCGGCTAACGCCTTACCCGCCCCACGAAAAACACCGCCCGTCCCCCCCCTGAAGCACCGGTAAAGCCCGGGCGATATTTATCTGGCAACTCCGCTACGAAGCGGCGATAAACAGATCGCGCAGCTGATGAAGCTGGTCGCGAATTTGCGCCGCCTCTTCGAACTCCAGATTCTGCGCGTGCTGCATCATCTGCGCTTCCAGCTCGTGGATCTTCTGCTGCAACGCCTTCGGCGTGAGCGCCACGACATCCGCCTCAACCGGCGAGCGAGACTTGCCGCGCCCCTTAGTTTTCGTTTTGGCAATATTCTGACCGAGCGCCAGAATGTCGACCACTTTCTTATTCAGCCCCTGCGGAACAATACCGTGCTCTTCGTTATAGGCCTGCTGCTTCTCGCGGCGACGTTCGGTTTCACCGATCGCTTTCGCCATTGACGGCGTAATTTTATCGCCATAGAGAATCGCTTTACCGTTGATGTTGCGCGCCGCGCGGCCAATGGTCTGAATCAGCGAGCGTTCAGAGCGCAGGAAGCCTTCTTTATCGGCGTCCAGGATCGCCACCAGCGAGACTTCCGGCATATCCAGACCTTCACGCAGGAGGTTGATCCCTACCAGCACGTCAAACTCGCCGAGGCGCAGATCGCGGATAATCTCCATACGCTCGACGGTATCGATATCCGAATGCAGATAGCGCACCCGCTCGCCGTGCTCTTCCAGATATTCGGTTAAGTCTTCCGCCATCCGTTTGGTCAGCGTGGTGACCAATACGCGCTCGTTGATCGCGGTACGCAGGCGAATTTCCGACAGCAGGTCGTCGACCTGAGTGGCTACCGGGCGCACTTCGATGACCGGATCCAGTAGCCCGGTCGGGCGGACAACCTGGTCGACGACTTCGTCGCCGGATTTATCCAGCTCATAGGTGCCCGGCGTTGCCGAAACGTAGATCGTTTGCGGCGCCAGGGCCTCAAACTCTTCAAACTTCATCGGACGGTTATCCAGCGCGGACGGCAGACGGAAACCGTACTCCACCAGCGTCTCTTTACGCGCCCGGTCTCCGCGGTACATGCCGCCGATTTGCGGAATCGTGACGTGGGATTCATCAATCACCAGCAGACCATCAGCCGGCAGGTAGTCGAACAGCGTCGGCGGCGGCTCGCCCGGCCCGCGCCCTGACAGATAGCGCGAGTAGTTTTCAATCCCCGAGCAGTAGCCTAGCTCGTTCATCATTTCGAGATCGAACTGAGTACGCTGGCTGAGGCGCTGCTCTTCCAGCAGCTTATTGTTTTCCAGCAGCACCTTACGCCGCTCCGCCAGCTCGGTTTTGATCTCTTCCATCGCCTGGACAATACGTTCGCGCGGAGTGACGTAGTGGGTTTTCGGGTAGACGGTAAAGCGCGGGATCGTCGACTCGATGTGGCCGGTGAGCGGGTCGAACAGCGACAGGCGCTCGACTTCTTCATCGAACAGCTCTACGCGCAGCGCGACGTCGTCAGACTCCGCCGGGAAGATATCGATCACCTCGCCGCGCACGCGGAAGGTACCCCGCTGGAAGGCCTGATCGTTGCGGGTATACTGCAGTTCAGCCAGGCGGCGCAAAATGGCGCGCTGGTCGATGATCATGCCGACCGTCAGGTGCAGCATCATCTTCAGATAGAGGTCCGGATCGCCGAGACCGTAGATGGCGGAGACCGAGGCAACCACCACCACGTCACGACGCTCCAGCAGCGCTTTGGTTGCCGACAGACGCATCTGTTCAATATGTTCGTTTACCGAAGCATCTTTCTCGATGAAGGTGTCCGAGCTTGGCACATAGGCTTCCGGCTGATAGTAGTCGTAGTACGAGACGAAATACTCCACCGCGTTCTCCGGGAAGAACTCTTTCATCTCGCCGTATAGCTGCGCCGCCAGCGTTTTGTTCGGCGCCAGCACCATCGTCGGGCGCTGCAGGTCGGCAATGACGTTGGCGATGGTAAAAGTTTTACCTGAGCCGGTCACCCCGAGCAGCGTTTGATGCGCCAGGCCATCTTCCAGCCCCTCTTCCAGGCGACGAATGGCTTCCGGCTGGTCGCCGGAGGGACGGAAAGCAGAATGCAGCTTGAACGGTTTACTCATCTATCAGGACCTGAAGAAGGGTTGAACGGCAGGTCTTTAATTCTACTCGCCAGCACAGCTTTTGCCAATAAAAAATACTGGATATAAAAACAGTATCCTATTATCGTATCCGGGCGAATCAGCCCTTTTTGCCGTCAGAATAGACGAATAAATAGCGCTTTTGCGCATAATCCACCACTCTGTGGGGTTATCCCCAGAAAGTATTGACATTTAACATTTGTCAAGCGAGTGGATGAATGTTTTATGGCAGCCGGTGACACTTTTCTTACAGGCATTGCTTTTATTTAAGCATTTGAAATTTAATGAAATTTAATAAAAGACGGGTTTCGCGTCAATTCGCCCGCAGGCCGCGTAGTCTCTAGCTTACCGCAAGTTTTCTAACTCTAATACACAAGGTTATCCACAGGAATAGTGGATAACTGTCTGCAGCCCCTGACCCAAGCCACCCGAACAAAACCGAGCGGACCGGCAAAACCCGCTGCGAAAAAAATTTATTGAATTTTTTTTGCTGTTTATCGGCAAAGATTAGCTGGATTTTTTATTATTTTTTGCACCACATTCCAGCGCGCGGGCACCGGGAAAGTGCAAGCGCCGTCCGCTTTCTGACGCCGCCGCCTGCATTCAACGGCAAAAACCGAGAGTTCTTTTTCCTGGCAAGAGATTTGCAGCATCTTCTCGTCGCCTGATATCTCAGGAAAGGAGAAAACGTCTATGTTGAGTCTACGTGCCGTGAATCACTATTACGGAAGCCAGCACACGCTATGGAATGTTGACCTTGAACTCTGGCCGGGGAAATGCACCTGCGTGATGGGGCGTCAGGGCATGGGTAAAACCACGCTGGTTAACTGTATTACCGGGCATCTGCCGGTCGCCAGCGGCAGTATGACCTGGCAGGACGCGGGGGCGGCTCCTTATGACCTGATGCCGCTCTCCGCCCAGTCGCGCAGCGCTATCGGCATAGGCTACGTCCCGCAGGATAAACGTATTTTTTCGCAGCTAAGCGTTGAGGAAAATCTGCATATAGCCCTTGCTGCGGGCGGCGAATCCGCATCGGGCATGGCCGGAGAGATTTATGAGCTCTTTCCGGAGCTTTACGCGCTGCGCCAAAGTAAAGGGATTACCCTGACCGCCGACGACCAGTACCAGCTGGCGCTGGCGAGGGCGTTGATAACCCGCCCGCGCCTGCTGATCCTCGACGAACCCTCACGCGGCGGCGGCCCGCGCTTTTTGCACAAGCTCGGGGATTTACTGGTACGGTTGAACCGCGATATTGGCCTGACGGTGCTGATCGCCGAACAACACCTGCCGTTTATCCGTCGGGTGGCGGATCGTTTCTGTCTCCTGCACTGCGGACGCAGCGTGGCCCAGGGCGACGTTATGCAGTTGGATGCGCCGCTGCTGGCAAAATGGATGACGCCGGATCCAGCGCGCTGAGATCGAGATACTGGCCGAGATCCTCGCGCTGCTGCGCATTCGCCAGCCACGGAATTTCTCCAAGCAGCGGCGCGGGCAGTACGCGCTCTAGCGTTGCCAGATATTCAGAGTGACGCTTGCCCGGCGGCTGGATATCGTTAGCGATCCATCCCGCCAGCGGCAGTCCGGCCTGCTGCACCGCCTGAGCGGTCAGCATCGCGTGGTTGATGCACCCCAGCTTGACCCCGACGACGAGAATCACCGGTAGCCGCTCCGCCTGTACCCAATCGGCAAAGGTCAGCGTTTCTGACAGCGGCGTAAACCAGCCCCCCGCCCCTTCCACCAGTACCCAATCAGACCGTTCCTCCAGTTCGCGCAGACCCGCAGAGATCGCGGCGGCGTCAATCGGCCTCCCTTCATCGGCGCTAATGATATGCGGCGAGGTCGGCTCGGCAAAGGTAAAGGGATTAACCTGTTCGTAGCTCAGCACCGCGCGGCTATTGCGCTGCAGGGCCAACGCATCTTCATTGCGCAATCCCTGCGCCGTATGGTCGCTGCCGGAGGCCACCGGTTTATAGCCCGCGCTATGAAATCCCGCGCGGTTAGCCGCCTGCAGCAGCGCGCAGCTGGCGACGGTTTTCCCCACTTCGGTGTCGGTACCGGTAACGAAAAAACGTTTAATCACGTTCGATGACTCCTGTAAAAAGTTGGTACGTCAGCGGACTTTGTCCCTGCTGCTGCGGCCAGGCGAGCTGAAGCTGCCGCAGCTTACCGCGGCTGAGCGGCGCAGGGCTGCGTCCGTGGTGCAGATGGGTAGCGCCGATGCCTTTCAGCGAGCGCATCGCGCTGAGCGCATCGGTAAACGGCAGCGTAATGGCATGGACGCGGCCGGTCGCGCGGCGACCGGCCAGCGCATCACGCACCGCCTGCTCGCTGAGAAAACGGTTGGCGTGCGGCTGCTCATCGATAGCGCGCCAGGCCTGGTTCAGCTCCGGCAAAGAGCCCGCCAGTAGGGTGCTGAACGCCACGCGTCCGCCGGGTCGCACCACCCGGGAAAGTTCGTCAAGGGCGGTGACGAGGTTGTCGCACCACTGCACCGCCAGGTTGCTCCACGCCAGGTCGACGCAGCCGTCCGCCAGCGGCAGCGCTTCGATATCGCCTTCGACGTAGCGATGCGCGCAGCCGCCGCGGCGGGCTTCAGCCAGCATGTCGACGGAAAGGTCCAGCGCCGTCACCCGACTCCCCGCATCAAGCCAGAAGCGGCTCATGCTACCGGGACCGCAGCCCGCGTCCAGCACCTCGGGGAAGGTTTTAATATCGAGCTGCGCCAGCAGCAGAGAGGCGCTACGCCGCTGTAATTCGTCATGCCGGGCGTACTGTCCCGCCGCGCGGCCAAACGCCGCCGCTACCGCGCGTTTATTCACCACCGTCATGCAGTACCTCCAGCAGCCGGGCAATATCGGCGGAATCGTGCGCAGCGGTCAACGTCAGGCGCAGGCGGGCGCTACCGACGGGAACCGTCGGCGGGCGGATTGCCGTCGCCCAGCAGCCGCGCTCGCGTAGACAGGCTGCCAGCCGCAGCGCGCGAGCGTTATCGCCGACGATCAGCGGCTGAATCGCGCTGTCAGAATGGGTCAGTTCGCCGGAATAATGGGTCATTTCGCGGCGAAAATCTGCAATATGGCCAGCCAGCTTTTCCCGCCGCTGCCGGCCATCGTCGCTACGTATCACCCCCAGCGCGGCGCTGAGCGCCACTGCCTGCGCCGGGGGCATGGCGGTGCTGTAAATGAGATGGCGGGCAAACTGCAGCAGATAATCCGCCAGCGCTTCGCTACAGAGGACCGCCGCCCCGCTGACGCCAAACGCTTTACCAAAGGTGACGATCAGCAAATCCGGATGAACCTGCTGGCTATAACAGCTGCCTCGCCCCTCTTCGCCGAGCGCGCCGATACCGTGCGCGTCGTCAACCAGCAGAAGCGCCCCGGCCTCCCGCGACGCTTGCTGAACCTCCGCCAGCGGCGCGCTATCGCCGTCCATGCTAAAAATGCCTTCAGTCACCACCAGCTGCTGACCGGATAGCGGTTTCGCCAGCAGATCCCGCAGATGTCGGGAGTCATTGTGCTGAAAACGCCGCAGCTGCGCCGGGCTAAGGCTGGCGGCTTCCAGCAACGAGGCGTGGCTGAGACGATCGGCGACAATCCGATCCTCTTTGCCCGCGAGAGCGGCAATCACCGCCTGATTCGCGGCAAAGCCGGAAATAAACAGCAGCGCGCGCGGATAGCCCAGCCAGTCGGCCAGTTGCTCCTCCAGCACGCGGTGCGCCTCGCTGTAGCCGCTGACGTGGCCGGAACCGCCGCTGCCGACGCCGTAGCGCTCCGCGCCCTGCTGCCAGGCCTTGACGATAGCCGGATGCTGACTGAGGCCCAGATAATCGTTGCTGGAAAAATTGAGCCAGCGCTGCCCTTCACGAATAAGCCAGCGTCCTGCGCCCTGGGTCACCGGCAGGCGACGGCGCAACGCATCCGCCGCCTGCCGCTCCGCCAGCGCTTGTTCGATACGGTGCTGCCAGCTCATAGCGCCGCCGCGTTGTAATATTCCTCGGTATCCGGGCTCATCAACGCCTGCTCCAGGCGCTGCTGTTGGGCGTTATCGCCTTCCAGCACCGCGGTCTGCTGCGGGTTGATCCCCAGCTTGCGGAACAGCTGCAGGTCTTTATCCTCTTCCGGGTTTGGCGTGGTCAGCAGCTTGCAGCCGTAGAAAATCGAGTTCGCCCCGGCCATAAAGCACATCGCCTGGGTCTGTTCGTTCATCTGTTCGCGACCGGCTGAAAGGCGCACGTGCGAGGTCGGCATCATGATGCGCGCAATGGCGATAGTACGAATAAAATCAAAGGCATCAACGTCGTCATTATCCGCCAGCGGCGTGCCTTTGACCTTTACCAGCATATTGATCGGCACGCTTTCCGGCGGCGTCGGCAGATTGGCCAGCTGCAGCAGCAGCCCGGCACGGTCTTTGACCGTTTCCCCGAGCCCGACAATACCGCCGGAGCACACTTTAATTCCGGCATCGCGCACTTTGTCGAGGGTATCGAGGCGCTCCTGGTAAGTGCGGGTGGTAATAATATTGCCGTAGAACTCCGGCGAGGTATCGAGGTTGTGGTTGTAGTAATCCAGGCCGGCGCCGGCCAGACGCTGCGCCTGGCTCTCGTTCAGCGTGCCAAGCGTCATACATGCCTCCAGCCCCAGCGCTTTCACCCCTTTTACCATCTGCTCAAGATACGGCATATCGCGATCGTTCGGGTTCTTCCACGCCGCGCCCATACAGAAGCGGGTTGAACCGGCTTGTTTCGCCTGCCGCGCCGACTCCAGCACCTGCTCAACCTCCATCAGGCGTTCGGATTCAAGGCCGGTTTTATAGCGCGCGCTTTGCGGGCAGTATTTGCAATCTTCCGGGCAGGCGCCGGTCTTAATCGACAGCAGCGTGCTGACCTGAACCTGGCGCGGGTCGAAGTGTTGACGGTGGACCTGCTGCGCTTCAAACAGCAGATCCAGAAATGGTTTATTAAATAACTCAGTGACTTGCGACATTGTCCAACGTGGGTGGTGAGCCATTAGCCTCTCCAAAAGTCGTACACGTTCTATTTCACACAGCCTCTTTGTTGGCTGCACTCGCGCACCCCAGTCACATAGTGAACTTTGCTCATGGGGTTTTCTCGTTTGCCGCCTCGATGCTGCGCGAAATATTTTGTGTACGATTCATTGTAAGTTCAGTGTAGACTTGTAAACCTAAATGTTTTCAAAATGGTTTACAAGTCGATTATGACAACGGACGATCTCGCTTTCGATCGGCGCCACATCTGGCACCCTTACACTTCAATGACTTCACCGCTGCCGGTCTATCCGGTAGTGGCCGCCCACGGCTGCGAGCTGACCCTCGCCGGCGGCGAGCAGCTGGTTGACGGCATGTCGTCCTGGTGGGCGGCGATTCATGGCTACAATCACCCGCGCCTGAATGCGGCGATGAAAGCGCAGATCGACCAGATGTCGCACGTCATGTTTGGTGGGATAACCCACCCTTCGGCGGTGGCCCTGTGCCGCCAGCTGGTGGCGATGACCCCGGAAAGCCTTGAGTGCGTGTTCCTCGCCGATTCCGGCTCCGTTGCCGTCGAAGTGGCGATGAAAATGGCGCTACAGTACTGGCAGGCGAAGGGCGACCCGCGCCGGCGCTTTCTTACCTTCCGCAACGGCTATCACGGCGATACCTTCGGCGCGATGTCGGTCTGCGATCCGACGAACTCAATGCACAGCCTGTGGCAAGGTTATTTGCCGGATAACCTCTTCGCCCCGGCGCCGCAGAGCCGCTTCGACGGCGACTGGGATGAGCGGGATATGGCGCCGTTCGCCCGACTGATGGCCGCCCATCGTCATGAAATCGCCGCGGTGATCCTCGAGCCGATTGTTCAGGGCGCGGGCGGAATGCGGATGTACCATCCCGAGTGGCTCCGGCGGATCCGCAGAATGTGCGATCGCGAAGGTATCCTGCTGATCGCCGATGAGATTGCCACCGGGTTCGGCCGCACCGGTAAGCTGTTTGCCTGCGAGCACGCGGGGATTACGGCGGATATTCTGTGCCTTGGCAAAGCGCTAACCGGCGGTACCATGACGCTCTCCGCCACCCTCACCACGCGTCAGGTGGCGGAAACCATCAGCGACGGTGAAGCGGGCTGCTTTATGCACGGACCGACCTTTATGGGCAATCCGCTGGCCTGCGCGGTGGCGACCGAGAGTCTGCGTCTGCTGGAAAGCGGCGAGTGGCAGCAGCAGGTGGCGGGGATCGGAGTGCAGCTCAACGCCGAGCTGGCCCCGGCGCGCGAATCTGAACAGGTTGCCGACGTGCGGGTCTTAGGGGCGATTGGCGTGGTTGAGACGCATCGACCGGTTAATATGGCCGCCCTGCAGCGCTTCTTCGTCGAACAAGGCGTGTGGATACGTCCGTTCGGTCGCCTGATCTATCTGATGCCGCCGTACATCATTACGCCGGAGCAGCTAAGCCGCCTGACGCGGGCGGTTAACATCGCCGTTCAGGATGAAACATTTTTTAGCGAATAAGAGACGGTAAAGGCGCGGCGCACGCGCTACACTTCTTTGCTAATCAGTGAATTAATGCGAGGAGAGACGATGAAATTAATCAGTCATGATTTGCAGGACGGCGAGAAGCTGCCTAATCGCCATGTCTTCAACGGCATGGGCTACGATGGCGATAATATTTCACCGCACCTGGCGTGGGATGAGGTGCCGGCCGGCACTAAAAGCTTTGTGGTGACCTGTTTCGATCCCGATGCGCCGACCGGTTCCGGCTGGTGGCACTGGCTGGTGGCCAACCTTCCCGCCGATACCCGCGTGTTACCGCAGGGAGCCGGTTCCGGCCAGGCCGAACTGCCCGAAGAGGCGATTCAGACTCGTACCGATTTCGGTCAGACCGGATACGGCGGCGCAGCGCCGCCGAAGGGCGAGACCCATCGTTATATCTTTACCGTCCACGCGCTGGACGTCGAAAAAATTGCAGTCGATGAGGGCGCAAGCGGCGCGATGGTCGGCTTTAACGTCCATTTCCACAGCCTCGGCAGCGCGTCGATTACCGCCCTGTTTAGCTAACGATCCCGGAGGCGGTACTGCGCACCGGTCCGGGCTACAAAATCCGCAAACCATACGGACCCGTAGCCCGGACAGGCGTAACGCGCCGCCTCCGGGAAGATTAACTACTCCGTCACCGCCAGCACG
Organism: Klebsiella sp. K5-306; assembly: GCF_051835185.1. Lineage (NCBI taxonomy): Bacteria > Pseudomonadati > Pseudomonadota > Gammaproteobacteria > Enterobacterales > Enterobacteriaceae > Klebsiella > Klebsiella sp. K5-306. The sequence goes on along the minus strand of NZ_JAIFJY010000006.1, from coordinate 96,608 downwards.
GCGTTTTTTCTGACCCGCGCGAACCACACCGCCGTCAGCAGGCCGAGCCACACCAAACCGGCGATCAGCGCAATCCGCGTCTCTTCCACCATCCCCAGCACCGCAATAACCAGTCCCATAAACAGTAGCGTCAGCAGCGGCGCAACCGGCCAGAACGGCACCGGAAACGCGATAGCGCTACGCTCCTCAGCGGACAGACCGCGACGCATCGCAAAGTGGGCCAGCAGGATCATTAACCAGACCCATACCGTCGCGAAGGCCGCCAGCGAGGCAATCAGCACAAACACCTGCTCCGGCATCAGATAATTCAGCACCACCGCTGCCAGCAGCGCCACGCCCATGACCACCACCGTCATCCACGGCACCCCGTTGCTGGCGATGCGCTGGAAGCTCTTCGGCGCCAGCCCCTCTTTCGCCATACCGTACATCATGCGCCCCGCGCCAAAAATATCGCTGTTAATCGCCGAAATGCTGGCGCTGATGACGATGATATTCAGAATGGTGGCCGCTGCCGGAATGCCCAGGCCATCGAATATCAGTACGAAAGGACTACCTCGCTCGCCGAAGCTGTTCCACGGGAAAATCGCCATCAGAATCGCCAGGGTGCAGACATAAAACAGCACGATACGCAGCGGAATCGTATTGATCGCCTGCGGGATCACCTTGTGCGGATTCTTCGCTTCCGCAGCGGTGACGCCGATGATCTCAACGCCGCCAAAGGCAAACATGACGATTCCGAGCGAAGCCACGATCCCCTCCCAGCCGTTAGGGGCAAAGCCGCCGTGACTCCATAGGTTATCCAGCCCGGTTGCCGGGAAGGCGTTACCGAATCCGAAGAAAATAATGCTGCCGCCCGCCACAATCATGGCAATAATCGCCACCACTTTGATTAGCGACAGCCAGAACTCCATCTCGCCGAAAACGCGCACGCTGCACAGGTTCATGGCGCCGATAAAAAAGATAATGCTCAGCACCCAGATCCAGCGCGGAACATCGGGATACCACAGCCCCATGTAGATGCCGAAAGCGGTCACGTCCGCGAGGGCGACGATCACCATCTCAAAGGTGTAGGTCCAGCCGGTAATAAACCCCGCCAGCGGGCCAAGATACTGTCGCGCGTAGCTGCTGAAGGAGCCGGAAACCGGGTTGCGTACCGCCATTTCCCCCAGCGCCCGCATCACGATAAACACCGCCGCGCCGCCAATCAGATAGGCCAGCAGTACCGCCGGGCCTGCGGCCTTGATCGCCGATGCCGAGCCGTAGAACAGCCCGGTGCCGATGGCGGAACCGAGCGCGATAAAACGAATGTGACGGGCATTCAGCCCGCGCAGCAGGTGTGGCTTGTTTTGTTGTTGCATATGCAAGTGTCCTGATAGTTTTTATACGACGACAAATATGCGTGTAGGGTGGCCGGAAGGAAGATATCCTCCCGGCGCAGGTACAGAGAACAGCGATGGTTTAGCGTTGGTCTGAGAGCACGGCAGGCAGCAGCCGCGTAAGATGACGTGCGGCCAGAAGCGCAATGGCGTTTTCGATATCCGGAGCGAAGAAGCGGTCTTCGGTGTAGTGGGTCACCCGCTCGCGCAGCAGGTGGCGCGCCTCTTCCAGCAGCGGACTGCTGGTCAGGCCTTCACGCATATCCAGACCCTGCGCGGCAGCCAGCCACTCTACGGCCAGCACGCCGCGGGTATTTTCCGCCATCGCCCACAGGCGGCGACCGGCGGCTGGCGCCATTGAGACGTGGTCTTCCTGGTTAGCGGAGGTCGGCAGGCTGTCCACGCTGTGCGGATGCGACAGCGCTTTGTTTTCGCTGGCCAGCGCCGCCGCCGTCACCTGGGCGATCATAAAGCCGGAGTTGACGCCGCCGTTTTTCACCAGGAAAGGCGGCAGCTGCGACATATGGCTGTCCATCATCAGGGCGATTCGGCGCTCGGACAGCGAGCCAATTTCGGCAATCGCCAGCGCGATATTATCCGCCGCCATCGCCACCGGTTCGGCGTGGAAGTTGCCGCCGGAGATAACGTCGTTCTCGCTGGCAAATACCAGCGGGTTATCGGAGACCGCGTTGGCTTCAACCAGCAGCACTTCCGCCGCCTGGCGAAGCTGGGTCAGGCAGGCTCCCATCACCTGCGGCTGACAGCGCAGAGAATACGGGTCCTGCACCTTGGTGCAATTATGGTGTGATTGGGAAATTGCGCTGTCATCGGTCAATAGGTGGCGATAGAGCGCCGCGGCGTCAATCTGCCCCCGCTGGCCGCGCGCTTCATGAATACGCGGATCAAATGGACGACGCGATCCAAGCGCCGCCTCGGTGGTTAACGCCCCGCAGACCACTGCGGAAGCAAACAGGTCTTCGGCTTCGAACAGCCCGCGCAGGGCAAACGCCGTCGATGCCTGCGTGCCGTTGAGCAGCGCCAGCCCCTCTTTTGCCGCCAGAGTAATCGGCTCAAGCCCCGCCTGACGCAGCGCTTCCGTCGCCGGTAGCCACTCCCCGCCGCGCACCCGCGCTTTCCCCTCGCCAAGCAGGGTTAAGGACATATGCGCCAGCGGCGCGAGATCGCCGGACGCGCCGACCGATCCCTTCGCCGGGATCCACGGCGTTACCCCGGCGTTGACCAGGCCGATCAGCGCCTGAATCACGCTCAGGCGAATGCCGGAAAAGCCGCGCGACAGGCTATTAATTTTCAGCACCATAATCAGACGCGCGAGATCGTCATCCAGCGGTTCGCCGATCCCCGCCGCATGCGACAATACCAGTGAGCGCTGGAGATTTTCCAGGTCTTCGGTGGAGATACGGGTTTGCGCCAGCAGGCCAAAACCGGTGTTGATACCGTAGGCGGTGCGGCCTTCCGCCAGAATCGCGTTGACGCAGGCAACGCTGTCATCAATCGCCGCGAACGCGCTTTCGTCTAGCGTAATGTTCAGCGGCTGGCTGTAGACGTCGCGCAGCTGCGACAGGCTGAGTTGGCCCGGAATCAGTGTTAAAGCGTTCATTTAGCGTGCCCCTGCGTTGCTGCTACCATCGGAAGATTCAAACCTTGTTCTATCGCGCACTCAATAGCGATGTCGTAACCCGCATCGGCATGACGCATGACGCCGGTCGCCGGGTCGTTGTGCAGAACGCGGGCGATACGCGCCGCCGCTTCATCGGTACCGTCGCAGACGATAACCATGCCGGAGTGCTGCGAAAAGCCCATCCCTACCCCACCGCCGTGATGCAGCGACACCCAGGTCGCGCCGCTGGCGGTATTCAGTAAAGCGTTGAGCAGCGGCCAGTCGGAAACGGCGTCGGAACCATCGCGCATCGCTTCCGTTTCGCGGTTCGGGCTGGCGACCGAGCCGGAGTCAAGATGGTCGCGGCCGATGACGATCGGCGCGGAGACTTCGCCGCTGCGCACCATTTCGTTAAACGCCAGCCCCAGCTTCTGCCGCCACTCCAGTCCTACCCAGCAGATACGCGCCGGTAGTCCCTGAAAGCTGATACGCTCGCGGGCCATATCCAGCCAGTGGTGCAGGTGCTTATCGTCTTTAACGATCTCTTTCACTTTCGCGTCGGTTTTATAGATGTCCTGCGGGTCGCCGGACAGGGCAACCCAGCGGAACGGACCGATGCCGCGGCAGAACAGCGGGCGGATATAGGCGGGAACGAAGCCCGGGAAAGCAAACGCGTCGTCAACGCCCATCTCCTGAGCCATCTGGCGAATGTTATTGCCGTAGTCAAACGTCGGCACGCCCATTTCGTGGAATGCCAGCATCGCCTGCACGTGGTCGGCCATTGAGCGTTTTGCCGCCAGGATAGTGCCCTGCGGGTCAGACTCGGCTTTAGCCTGATACTCTTCCCAGGTCCAGCCTTTCGGCAGATAGCCGTGCAGCGGATCGTGGGCGCTGGTCTGATCGGTCACCATATCCGGACGCACGCCGCGCTTCACCATTTCCGGCACGATTTCCGCCGCATTGCCGCATAGCGCGATAGAGATCGCCCGACCTTCGGCGGTGTATTTTTTAATGCGCGCCAGCGCGTCATCCAGCGACGTCGCCTGTTCATCAACGTAGCGGGTACGCAGGCGGAAATCGATGCGGCTCTGCTGGCATTCGATATTCAGCGAGCAGGCACCCGCTAAGGTCGCGGCCAGCGGCTGCGCGCCGCCCATGCCGCCCAGACCAGCTGTCAGTACCCAGCGGCCCTTCAGGCTACCCTGATAGTGCTGGCGACCGGCCTCAACAAAGGTCTCATAGGTGCCCTGCACGATGCCCTGGCTGCCGATATAGATCCAGCTGCCGGCGGTCATCTGGCCGTACATCGCCAGCCCTTTGGCATCCAGCTCGTTAAAGTGTTCCCAGGTTGCCCAGTGCGGCACCAGGTTGGAGTTAGCGATCAGCACCCGCGGCGAGTTTTCATGGGTTTTGAAGACACCCACCGGCTTGCCGGACTGCACCAGCAATGTTTCGTCGCTCTCGAGGTTTTTCAACGCCTTCACGATGGCGTCGTAGCATTCCCAGTTGCGCGCCGCGCGTCCAATACCACCGTACACCACCAGCTCATGCGGGTTTTCGGCGACATCCGGGTCGAGGTTATTCATGAGCATACGCAGCGGGGCTTCGGTCAGCCAGCTCTTCGCATTTAACGTCGTGCCACGCGGTGCACGTACGTCCTGCTGGCGGTATTTGCTTTGCGACATCGGGGGTTCTCCTGACAATTTACGTTGTGTACGTAAATACATATACTTGTCTATACAAGCATGCGCAAGACAGGATTTAACAGAAATGATACATTTTTGTTATATTGCGTCAGCAATCACGTTTTGCCGACGCGCAGAGCGTTCAGGAGCCAAAATGGCCCTGGAGACGGTAGCGGCTGCCGGGGAAAAGCAGGCGCGCGTGGGAGACAATATGGGTGGTGGACCAGGTACGGCGGCGGATCAGCAGACACGGGTCGTGGGCATGAATATGCAGCAGCGCGCACTCCTCCGCCGTAGCCTGCACCGCCTCAACAATGTGCTCTCCCTCGGTTAAGGGGGCGATCAGCGACAGATAGTCGTGGGGAGTGGTGATGGTGTAGTCCTGATGCAGATAGTCCGGCACCACGGCGGCGTTAACGCAGCGGTCCTCAATCTGTACCGGGATCTCATTTTCAAAATGCACCATCAGCGAATGGAAAATGCGCGTTCCGGCGGCTACGTTAAGCGCTGCGGCCTGAATCAGGTCGGCCTGAGTTTCCTCCAGCAGCAGCACCTCGCAGCGGTGCTGATGATGGCGAGAGGCGATTTCTTCAGCGATGCTGCGCACTTCAAACAGCGCCGACTGCCCTTTTGGCTCCGCAACGAACGTTCCCACTCCCTGTAATCGCACCAGCAGGCCTTCATCGGTCAGCTCGCGCAGCGCCCGGTTAATGGTCATACGGCTAAAGCCAAACTGCGCCACCAGCTCCGCCTCCGAGGGGATGCGATCGTGCGGCCGCCAGACGCCGCTGTGGATCTTTTCGCTAATAGCCTGTTTCACCTTTTCATAGAATGGCGCAGGCGCGGAACGAGGTTGCGATGAGAACATGGCCGGGCTTCCTTGTGCTAATGGGCAGCGAAACGTCCAGAATATACTGAATCGCTATTGCCACCAATGGGCGATTTGCCACGCCAGACGCGCTGCCGCGCGGGCTCCCTGGCTATCAATATCGTACTGCGGGTTAAACTCGACCAGATCAACCGCCTGGAGCTTACCGCTGCGGCACAGCGGCTCGACGATGCGCAGCAGCGTCGCCAGCGGAACGCCGAGCGCGGCCGGCGCGGACACTGCGGGCATTTCACGCGCGGGCAGCACGTCGAGATCGATAGTCAGATACAGGCGATCGTAGCGGGCAATAAGATGCTCGATTTGCGGGATAACCCGCGCTTCAAAGGCGGAGAGCACCGCTAAATCGTCAATGATCGTCACCTCGCGGCGGGCAGCTTCGTCCAGCAGCGCCCGGGTATTAGCGGCGTAACTCACGCCGATACAGGTGTAGTGAAAAGCGCGCCGCTGCGCTTCACAGGCCAGCGCCAGCTGACGAAACGGCGTACCCGAGCTGGCCCGGTCGGCAATACGTAAGTCCAGATGCGCATCAAGGTTAATAATGCCAACCTCATCTGTGGGAAACGCGTCCAGCACGCCGGCGCCGTGGCCGAAAGCCGTCTCGTGACCGCCGCCCAGCACCAGCGTACGCTTGCCCGCGCGTTGGCAGGCCGTAACCGCTTCGCGCAGCGCCTGCTGCGCCGCTTCCAGCGCGTCGCCCTCTACGCTGACGCTCCCCATATCCACGCAGCGGTCGTGGCCGTCGTGGCTGGCCATATTCGCCAGCGCCCGGCGCAGGATTTCCGGGCCTTTAGCAGCGCCGGTTCGTCCTTTATTACGCCGAACCCCTTCGTCGCAGGCGAATCCCAGCAGAGCAATGTCACCGGGCTGCGCCTGCGGTTCAAAACGTTCGACGCGGGCGATAGTCTGAAACAGACGCAGCGCGTTGGCCGCCTCCGAGCTATCGTCGCGTCCCTGCCAAATCTCGGCGGGCGTCGGTTGCCATAGCTTCATACGATCTCTCCTCGCACCACGCGCTGCCAGAGCGGACTGCGCCCCGGCTCATAAACCATCTCAACCGGATGCGCCGCATCCCAGATAGCAAAATCGGCAACGAAGCCCGCCGCCAGCTGGCCGTGGCTCGCCTGACGGCCCAGCGCCTGCGCCGCATGACGGGTTACGCCTGCCCACGCCTCCTCCGGCGTCAGGCCAAATTTCACGCAGGCCATATTCATCGCCAGATGCAGGCTGGCGAAGGGGCTGGTGCCGGGGTTGTAGTCCGTCGCCACCGCCATCGGAACCTGATATTCGCGCAGCAGTTCAACCGGCGGCCTGCGGGTTTCGTTAAGGAAATAGAACGCGCCGGGCAGAAGGACCGCCACGGTGCCGCTGCGGCTCATCGCCGCCGCGCCCTCTGGGGTCAGGTATTCGATATGGTCGGCGGACAGGCCTTTATAGCGGCTCACTAATTCGGCGCCGCCCAGCGAAGAGAGCTGCTCAACGTGACCTTTTACCGGGATACCTAATGCCTGGGCCGTACTGTAAACCCGTTCAGTCTGCGCGGGGGTAAAGCCGACGTTTTCGCAGAAGGCATCGACGCTTTCGAATAACCCCTCTTCCCACAGCGCCGGGAGAATAGTCTGGCACACCAGATCGATATAGCCGTCCGGGTCGCCTTGATACTCCGGCGGCGTGGCGTGGGCGGAAAGCAGCGTTGGCGAAATCTCCACGGCATGCGTCGCGGCAAGCTGTTGTATCACGCGCAGCATTTTGCGCTCGTTTTCAAGGTCCAGCCCGTAGCCGGATTTAATCTCCAGGGTGGTGACGCCTTCGCGCAGCAGACGAGCCAGCCGCTGGCGGGCCAGCGCCAGCAGCTCCGCTTCGCTGCTTTCCCGGGTGGCGCGCACGGTCGCGTTAATGCCGCCGCCGTTTGCGCTAATGGTCTGGTAGGAAACGCCGTTGAGGCGCTGCTCCCACTCCTGCGCCCGGCTGCCGCCAAAAACCAGATGCGTATGGCAATCGATCAGCCCCGGCGTAAGCAGCCTGCCGCCGAGGTCGATACTTCGGCCGGCTGGCGCATCGCCTTCGGGCACAATGGCCTCAATACGGCCATCGCGCACCAGCAGCACGTGGTCCTCAAGCAGGCCATAAGGCCGGGCGTATCGAGGGTCGAGTGTAGCAAGGCGGACGTTTCGCCAGATTACGCGTTCGGAAAGAGTCTGTGTCATTGCGGTCAACTTGTCATGGGTTGTATAGACATTTATTTTGATTCCACGAGAAATGTCAACTCAGACCGGGGCAAATGTTATTTATTTGTGATCAAAAGCGGCCCGTTTCCGGCGCTGAATATGTAAAGGAAGCAACTTTTTTGCGCTACATCTTCCCGTTTCGCTTAAGTTGGTATAAAACAGCAGGCTTTAAAGGACTTATCCCCTTAATTTATTCTTGCCCGGAGCAACATGAACACATATTCCGTTTCCCGCCTGGCGCTGGCGCTGGCCTTTGGCGTGACGTTGTCCGCCTGTAGTTCGACGCCTGCCGATCAACAGCCCTCAACGCAGACTGCGCCGGGCACGGCCTCTCGTCCTGTTTTAACCGCCGATGAAGCAAAAAACTTTTTACCGGCGAGCTATTTCCAGTCTCTGGATCCTAACGCTGCGGCGTGGAGCCCATCCGCCATCAGCCTGCCGGCGCAGCCGGATTTTGTCGTGGGTCCCGCGGGCGCGCAGGGCGTAACGCATACCACCATTCAGGCCGCGGTGGATGCGGCGATTACCCGCCACTCCAACCGTCGTCAGTTTATCGCCATTATGCCGGGCGAATATGCGGGCACCGTATACGTTCCGGCGGCGCCTGGCGCGCTGACCCTGTACGGCACCGGCGAGAAGCCGATTGACGTCAAAATCAGCACAGCGCTTGATTCAGAAATGGATCCGGTCTCCTGGCGTCACCAGGTCAATCCGGGCGGTAAATATATGCCGGGTAAACCGGCCTGGTATATGTACGACAGCTGCCAGAGCCGACGTGCCGCCACCGTTGGCGTTATGTGTTCCGCGGTATTCTGGTCGCAGAACAACGGCCTGCAGCTGCAGAATCTGACCATCGCCAACAACCTTGGCGACAGCGTTGACGCGGGGACGCATCAGGCGGTGGCGCTGCGTAACGATGGCGATCGGGTACAGATTAACAATGTTAATATCCTTGGCCGCCAGAATACCTTTTTCGTGACCAACAGCGGCGTGCAAAATCGCCTGCAGGATAACCGCCAGACCCGTACGCTGGTCAGCAACAGCTATATAGAAGGCGATGTAGACATCGTTTCCGGTCGCGGAGCGGTCGTGTTTGAGAATACCGACTTCCGCGTAGTCAACTCGCGCACCCAGAAAGAGGCTTACGTTTTCGCCCCTGCCACCCTGAAAAGCGTGACCTACGGCTTCCTGGCGATCAACAGCCGCTTTACGGCGTCCGGCGATAACGTCGCGCAGCTGGGCCGCTCGTTAGACGTTGACGGCAATACCAATGGCCAGGTCGTTATTCGCGACAGCGTCATTAACGAAGGTTTTAACATTGCCAAACCGTGGGCTGATGCGATCGGTTCCAATCGTCCGTTCAGCGGCAATACCGGAACGGCGGATGCCAAAGGCAACCCGCAGCGTAACCTGAACGACGCTAACTTCAATCGCATGTGGGAATACAACAACCGCGGCGTGGGGAGCTTCGTCGTCGCTGAACCGAAACAGTAACGCCTGACTCGAAGGGGGAGCGCCTCCCCCTTTCTCCTCCTCTTTCCTGCTCCCCCTTTCCATTGCAAATCATTACCTGGCGTCATGACGCTCTTTCTTCAGGGCTGGCGTCAATCCTGTACAAGTTTTTCACATTTTTATTACACAATAAAACATGTAAAATCATACGGTTATATTTATTTGTTAAAAAAACACACTAAATGTACAAAATTTTTCTGCAAAAATTGTACATCCTGAAAATCGTGACTATAGTTATTACGTAAGTTTTGATTACTCTGCATTACCGAATTCTTATGAATTAAAAATTGCACACCATTTCTCTGAAATGGTGAAAAAACCGTATAGCAAAGATGATGTTATCACTCATCTTTGTTAGTTGATTATGGCTAAAATAACCCGGGATTAACCATGCAGATAAAGAACACCATTCCAGCAGAATTTATATTTAACTCTGCGTTGTTGAAAAACATCGAACATATGGTGCGAATGGAGAACGAGGCCGTGAGCAATGAACGTTTAATCGTTGAGGTTCAGCGCCGTCTGAATGTCGAGAAAAATGAAATACTCGCTGACTTATACACCCAGACGCTGCATATGTTACGCGCGAAAAATCATCACTAAGCGTGATTTGTTAAAGTATTCTTTAATTAACACTTCTGCCTCGGAGGACAAATGAATAACGACAAGCAAGGTCTCTTTTTTAATCATTACGATCTTTGGATTAACAATAACCTTCTTCGTCAAGGATTACAGCTTGTACTAGATTCATTATCACCAGGCTGTTTTCATGGAAAATACGTCTTTTTCACCAGCGATAACTATTATGCGGTGCTCAATCATCATTACGACCGCAAAAGAGTTCGTTTTGTCCTGCTCACCGACGGCAACGATCTGAACTTCCTTAGCGAAATTCCGATGTACAGAATTCCTGCGCGCTCAACGCCCGCTGAGATAAAATCTTTTATTCTTCGCCCGACGTTGTTTGGTAAAAAACCTGACAGTGAAGCTGAAAGTATTGTTTTTACCAACCGCGAAAAAGAAGTGATTCGCCTGATGAACGATGGCGAAGCGATGGTTAATATTGGGAAGTCACTGAATTTACATATTAAAACAATTTACCAAATTCGCCTGACCTTAATTAAAAAACTAGGCTGTTCTGGTCGCACTGATTTTTTTAATATTAGCCGCAGCGAAACATTTAAAGCCTGGACTCAGCAAAATTTCTGATAGTTTACCTACCAGCGCATGTTGCCATGCTTCAGGAAGACAAGCGGCGGAAAAACATCTCTAAGAATGTTCCGCTGCTAACCCTCTAAGTCGCTTACTCTCCGTGAAACTCGATGGTAAAGCCCTGACTTTGCCAGTGGCTAAGTAATTCTGCCTGCAAAGGGGTCAGCGCGCGGCCGGTCCAGACAAAGATGTGCTGACCAGGGAACAGTTCCGGGCGAGGAGAGTCGAGCGGTTCCGCCAGCACATTAACGTGCCAGGCGCGCTGGGACAATCGCCATGCTTCCAGCCACAGGCGAGTGCGATCTTCATTACCCCATCCTACTAACAGCGTCTCTTTACCCACCTTCTTACGCGATTCCGCAAGGATGGACGCCACGCAATCTATCAAAATGCCATCCAGCATACTGATGATAGCCAGGGAAGTATTCTGGTCGAGATTAAGCTTGCTGCGCACGGGGACAAACAGCCGGTCAATAAGTTTATCTACGGGATATTCATGGCTGAGGGACATGATGCGGGTGCGTAATTTTGAGGGCTGGACACCTCGCAGAAGCGTCATCATCTCTTCCTGGAGCAGGACGGCTGCGTCTTGCGTTTCAGGCTGATGGCCTTCCAGAAGCGCCTTAACTTTGCCAACGGAGACGCCGCGATCGATCCAGCGTTTGATTTCCTCAATCCGCTGAACGTCCTCCTCGTCAAACTGGCGGTGTCCACCCTCGCTTCTCTGCGGCTTCAGCAGACCGTATCTACGCTGCCATGCACGCAAAGTAACAGGGTTGATTCCGCAACGTTCGGCAACTTCACCGATGCTGTAATATGCCATTAGCGCCCTCTAACCTGATAATACTTTACCGACTAAATTAACTAATTTAGACGAGTTGTACAATTAACTTTTCTTGTACAGCTAAAATTAACAGGTCGGACGCCAATGTACACAGCAAAAAACAAGGCTTATTTTGCCGTTATACACGGCTTTTTAAGCGAAACGCTGCGCTGAGCAGCGTTCAAAAAATTAAAGAAGCTCGCAGGCTATTTTTTTCTCCGGCCAGGCTACCGGCGGAATGCCCCCGAAGCACGGGCTGGCAAATAAATTTCCCTGGAAATGCGTAATCCCCGCTGATTCCAGCCACATCCACTCTTCCGCCCGCTCAACCCCCACCGCTGAAATGGCAATTTCAAGGGAATTACAACATTTAATAATCGCCTGAACGATTGCCTGTTTCGGGCCGTGCTTATGGATATCTTTGACCAGCTGGCGATTAATCTTAATGCGGTCCGGCTGAAACTGCGCCAGCAGCACTAGCCCGGCAAACCCGGCGCCAAAGTGATCGATAGCCACGCGAATTCCCGCAGATTTTAGCTTTCGTACTGAATCGGTAAATTCATCAACGCGAGAAATCGCTTCGCTCTCGGTGAATTCCACAATAATTTGCTCGGGAATCAAACCACTGGCTTCAATTTCAGCCAACAGAAATTCGACAGCGTTGGGAACATTGACCAGCGTCATGGGTAACAGATTAATCGACAAGGTGCGTCCACGAAGATGCAAACGTCCCGCCATGGCGAAGGCGATGCGCTTACTGTGCAGATCCGTCCAGTAGATTTCCTCTCGCGAAAGTCCGTCAAAATAGACCGCTGGCGATTCACCGGAGTTGGTGCGCAGCAGCGCTTCATAGGAGACGACCTCTTTGGCAAACGGATCGATCACCGGCTGAAAAGCAAAGCTGCACTCGGCCTGCTCGAGCGGGGTTTCAGGATACCAGGCCTCGTCTTCTATCACAAAGTCCCAGCTTTCGGCCGCAGGAATTTCGTAATAGTTCTCCTTTTCCGTGGCTTCGACGAAGGTACGGAAAAAGTGGAGAGCTCTGTCGTCATAGATGAGCTGATATTTTGAGGTTCCTTTGTCAAGCACGGCCTGCAGAACTTCATCGCGGTCAAACTCTCGTAAATCAAAGAGTTCCATACCGATTTTGCCAAAGCGACGGGTTGGCCCATGGTCTCTGAGGAGCTCAACGAGGTTATGATGCCGCGGGTCTTCGCAGATATGGCGATAAATTTCCTCAACCTTCTCTTCAGGTCCTTCTAATAGTTGAAAAAAATGGGTGCCGTTAAAAAGCAAAATACCCGACACGTCTTCCTGACCATTTTTTACATTTGCTGCAGCAACCATGCTTTCGAGCGATTTAATTGACACGTTGTCGCAGATATGGCTGCGATAAATGATGGTAGTGAGCATGAAATTTCCGACAGAAGAGATGAATGCTAATGAGATATTACAGTAGCAGGTCTACCCACATAAGTCCTGTAAAACAGCGCGCTTCGTTAACAAATAAATCACATTAACATCCTCTTTTCGCTGGCATTCTTACCATCCTGCACACCTGTACAAGCCGTACATCTCCACTCGCTGTTTACCTTAAGATTTGTACAATTTTAAAAGCATATAAATCAATAAGTTATAAAAAATATTAAGAAAATTAACATATTTTTTCCATTTTCTATGTACAAGTTGTCAAACATTGTATAACTTTAATCGCAACTTTACTGATAATTGAACTGACAGGAGCACATATGCAGCAGAACGGTTACATTCCTGACACGGCTAACGCTATTGCCCATTACTTCAATAAAGCTTCGTTGCCTTCTCAGCAGGAAACGTTGGGACAGATTGTTATGGATATCCTGAATGAAGGACGGAACCTGAATCGCAAATCCCTGTGTACGAAACTGCTGAGTCGCCTTGAAGTGGCTTCAGAACCTGAAGAAGAAAACCATTATCAAACGTTGATTGGTCTCTTGTTTGAGCATCAGGGGTAAAAGTAGCTTCAGTTATCTGGTGATTTAAGTCGTTACTGAATGAGGAAATATAGGGGATGGGCCAGTATCTGACACGGATTACCGGCTTGCTACTAAATTCCCAGTCAAGGAGATGACAATGATCAGAGATACCGTTATGAATCACAATGATTATGATCCATTAACCGATGTATTGATTGGAGAGGCTGTCCTCTCGCTACTCAAAAGCAAGGGGCCTATTAGTAAACAAGCACTGATCGGTAAACTCCAGGCCATGCAGGCCGGAGAACAAGATAAAAAGCGGCGGAATGCAATTGGGCGTATTATCGATGAAATCAGTAATATGGTAGCTCGCCGTGGAAACAACAAAACTGTGGGTACTTCAGGCGCTAAACATAATTGGGATAAGCCGAATTCATTATTAGGCTCCCCTCAGCAGCCAGGTACTAATAAAATACACTGACCTCTAACGGTCGAATGTTTAACTCACAACGTAGAGAATATGATGAGACAGACTATGCATCAGCAACCGGATATTTACGCAGGCCTGAACGATACCGCACTCTCTGAATATTTCCGCAACGCAGGCGACAGGCTGATCGATGAATCAGCGGTGATGTCACTGGCTATCAGTAGCATCCTGGAGTCTGAGGGGCATCTCAACAATAAAGCGATTATTCTGTGGTTAATTACGGCGCTGGAGACTACCAGCGATGTCGTAACCGCCGACGTTATCCGCAAAACGCTGGAAATCGTCGTAAGCTACACCATGGATGATATCTGATTTTTTTACCGGCAGTCATTCACAGGGATGTCACCTATCGCTAAGCGAATGGTTGTTTCGTTATATAGCTGTGGATACATCTACAATCCATGCGCAATATCATTGTTCTTAACACTCGCCTCCGCTGAGCAGATGACTCATCTGCTCAGCGGTGTGAGTTAATTATAAATAAGATTTAATTTATTTTTGCTCGCCCTCGCCAGAAATAAACGCGATAGTTTTTGTTTCAATAAAGCCTGCGGTATTGGGTTATATGACCGCCGCCAGACGGCGAATCCCCTCTGCCAAAACCTCTGGCGGATGGTTTGCAAAGCCAAGCAATATTCCCTCACGTGACATTGGCCGCTGGCAATAGCGCGCAAAAGTTTGTACACCTAAGCCTATCTGGCGCGCCTTCCGCACCACCTCCTGTGCCCGTAAGCCATCCAGCAGCCAGCAGACTAAATGCACGCCGGAATCCGTAGGATGCACCAGCATGCGCCCGGGAAAATAGAATTTAATCGCCGCCTCCAGCGCGCTTTTTCGCTCAAAACAGGCTTTACGGATCCGACGAACGTGGCTGGCATAGTGCCCCTCGCGGATGAAACGCGCCAGAACAGCCTGTTCCAGATATCCGCTACAGAGGTCAGTATAATATTTGGTGATGGCAAACTGTTCGCGCAAATGCTCGGGGACCACTAAAAAGCCCAGACGAAATGCCGGATACATCATCTTAGAGAATGTACCCGCATAGATGACCCGCTGATGTTTATCCAGCCCCTGCAACGCCTGCAGAGAGCGGGCGGCATAGCGAAATTCGCTATTGTAATCATCTTCGAATATCCAGGCGCGGTTAGCTTCCGCCCACTCCAGCAGAGCAAGCCTCCGCGGCAGACTCAGCGTGCCGCTAAGCGGAAACTGATGCGACGGCGCGGTATAGACCAGCTTAGCCCCGGGATAATGGTCTATTCCATCCTGAATATCCATGCCCTCATCGTCAACCCGAACGGCCCGAACAACGGCTCCCCTGGCGGCGAATGCGCCGCGAGCGCCGTTATATCCGGGATCGTCCAGCCAGACTTCATCGCCCTTTTCCAGTAAAGCCTGCGCGGCGATCGTCAACGCTTGCTGAATGCCGTTAACAATAATCACCCGATCTTCGTGGCAATTTACGCCGCGCGTCGCCTGTATATAGTCGCTGATTGCCTGACGCAGCGGCAGGAATCCCCAGGAGGAGGCGTGCGATGCGAGTTCACGGCGCGATTGCCGCCAGACGCGCCCCAGCAATCGCCCCCACAAAGCATGAGGGAAAAGATCGGTACAGCCGATACCGACGGCGAAAACCGCGCCCATCTCTCCGCTATCTTCGCTTTCCGTCCATGAGGGTACCAGGGCTGACACATCAGGGTTCAGCGGCCCAACGCTGGCTATTGCCGTTTCCGGCGCCGTCGACGACCCGTACTCGCTAATGACGTGATCCGGAATATGGTCGCAGACAAAGGTGCCTGCCCCCTTGCGCGTCAGCAGATAGCCTTCATCAATCAGGCGCTCAAACCCGGCAATGACCGAGTTGCGGGAGATCGCCATCATCTCAGCCAGCGCCCGGCTGGAGGGTATTTTTGCACCCGCCGATAACCGGCCATCCAGAATCGCGTGGCGCAGGGCGTGATAGACCTGGTCTTTAATCACGCCGCGCGTTAATAACAGTTCCAGGAACAGAGGGGCAATGGGTTTTGGCATGAGCGGCAGCGGCATCAACGTAATAAAAGTGGATCCTATAAATATACAGAAAGTGTCACTTTTTAGGAACCAGAACGCCTCCTATCATAACGCACAACCATCCGGTTTCTAAAAGTAAGGAAGAAGCATGAAGAGCCAGAAAACCGACGTTAACCTCGCGGAAATTACCCTCCAACCCGCAGCTGAAACTGACTTTGCCGCGTGGCTGCCGCTGTGGAAAAGCTACCAGACGTTTTATCGCGTCGACATCCCGGACACCGTCACGCAACTCACCTGGAAGCGTTTTTTCCATTCTGTCGAACCCATGTATTGCGCGGTGGCAAAATGCGAAGGCAGGATTGTGGGATTCGTTCACTATCTCTTCCACCGCTCTACCTGGGCCGAAAGCGACTACTGCTATCTGGAAGATTTGTTCGTTGATCCGGCCGTTCGGGGCCAGCATATCGGCAAACAGTTGATTGAGTATGTACAGCTACAGGCGCGGAAGCGTCACTCAGCCAGCCTGTACTGGCACACGCATGAAACCAATCTGCGGGGTCAGCGCTTGTACAACTGGGTCGCGGAGAAAAGCGGCATGATTGAGTATCGTATGCGGGTGAAATAGCCCTTGCGCCAGGCGTAAAAAAACCTCGCCGCGGCGAGGTTTCGGTCACACCTGCGGGCTTAACGAGCGTTGACCACCACCCACATCGGGCCCTGGCCTACGGCATAGCGCCCTTTTTCCTGCAGCAGCCCCTGCTTGCCTTCGATTTCATACACCGCAATATGATGCGATTTCTGACCGGCAGCGATGAGGAATTTGCCGCTATGATCGAGATTAAAGCCGCGCGGCTGGGTTTCGGTATTTTGATAGCCCTCGATGGACAGCACGCTGCCGTCTTCCGAAACGCTAAAGATGGTAATAACGCTGGCGGTGCGATCGCAGGCGTAGAGGTGACGGCCATCGGACGTCAGGTGAATATCCGCCGCCCAGCGAACGCCGGTGAAATCAGGCGGCATCATGTCCAGCGTCTGCACGCACTCGATTTTGCCGTGTGGATCCTTCAGCTCCCATACGTCAACGGAGCTGTTCAGTTCGTTAACGCAGTAGCCGTATTGCTGGTTCGGATGGAAGACCATATGACGCGGGCCAGCGCCTTCAACGGTGGTCACCTCAGCCGGTTCCTGGGCAGCCAGGAAACCGTCGTCGCTCAGGGTAAACAGGCAGATACGATCCTGTTTCAGCGCCGGAACCCACAGGGTGCGATTGTCCGGGGAAATATTTGCCGAGTGGCAGCCTTCCAGCCCTTCCACCACCGCCACCGCTTCCCGCGGCAGGCCGTCCACCAGCGGCGTAACGCTTACGCAGCCCGCGTTATAGGATGCGCTGAACACAAAGCGGCCCTGATGATCGGTAGAGATGTGCGTTGGGCTACCGGGCAGCGCGGCTTCGCCAGCGAAGGTCAGGGCGCCATTATCGGGCGCAATGCGGTAGGCCAGTACGCGAAACTCCGGACGCACGCCGACGTAGAGATACTCTTTGTTCGGGCTCACCACCATCGGCTGCACCTGCCCCGGGGCATCAACAACCTGCACCAGGGTCAGTTTCCCCTCAGGATCCAGATCCCAGACGTGAATCTGCTGGCTTTCCGGGCTGGCGGTATAAACGGTTTGTTTCATGAATACTCCTTCCTCACTGCACGTGGAAATTTCATTTTTCAGACTAACGGCGCCCTGAAAAATACAATACGTATACACAACATTTTTCAGATTGCCTCCAGGCAGCCTGAAAGATCAAGTGTATCGGCTCTTTAGCGGTAGATGCTGAAAAGTTTGCCGGAATGGCACAGCGGTGTACCATCATAGCCTGCTAACTTTTCATCATTAACCGGAAACAACACATGACCTCACGCGTGATTGCCCTGGATTTAGACGGCACGCTCTTAACCGGCAAAAAGACCATCCTCCCAGCCTCGCTCGACGCGCTGGCTCGCGCCAAAGACGCTGGATACCAGATCATTGTCGTCACCGGACGACATCACGTCGCTATCCATCCTTTTTATCAGGCACTGGCTCTCGATACACCTGCAATTTGCTGCAATGGTACTTATTTGTATGATTATCATGCAAAAAAGGTGCTTGAGTCCGATCCGATGCCGGTCGATAAAGCCCTGAGCCTGACGGAGCTGCTGAACCAGCATGATATTCACGGCCTGATGTACGTTGATGACGCCATGCTCTACGAGCAGCCGACAGGGCACGTCATCCGCACTGCCAACTGGGCCCAGTCTCTGCCCGTCGAGCAGCGCCCGGTATTTACTCAGGTCGACTCTCTGGCGCAGGCGGCGCGCGAAGTTAACGCCGTGTGGAAATTCGCCCTGACCGATGAAGATACCGCCAAACTGCAGCGCTTTGCCCTGCACGTTGGCCAGACGCTGGGCCTGGAGTGCGAATGGTCGTGGCACGATCAGGTGGATATTGCCCGGGAAGGCAACAGTAAAGGTAAACGCCTGGCGCAGTGGGTGGCGTCCCGGGGACTGTCAATGCAGGATGTTATCGCTTTCGGCGACAACTATAACGACCTCAGCATGCTGGAGGCCGCCGGCACCGGCGTAGCGATGGGCAACGCGGTAGAGGAAGTGAAAGCGCGCGCCAACGTGGTGATCGGTGAAAACGAAACCACCAGCATCGCCGACTACATCTATCGCCACCTGCTGTAATCAGGCGGCTATCGACACGCTTTTTATCTGCGCATACAGCCGCTGGCCCGGGGCAACGCCCAGATCATCGCGAGCCCAGGGGCTGATGCGCGCCCACAGCGTGCGGCCGCTTATCTCCAGCCGGACCTCAACCTGCCCATGGCTTTCAATACACTGCATAACCTCCGCGGGCAAAATATTGCGAATACTGGTTTGCTGAGCGGGCTGCAGTACCAGAGACACGTCCGAGGCCTGAATGCGGATGCGCGCGGTTTCGCCCAGCGGCCTGTCAAGCCGGTTGACCCATATCTGCTGGTCGCCGATCGCCAGGGCGGTCATCGTATACTGCGGATGCTGGGCGGCAACAATCGCGCTCAGAATGGTACTTTGCTGATCCTCGGGCAGCCAGGGGTGCATCACGCTACTACTCCACACCTCTTCCAGGCAGCCAAAGGCTTTCACCTTCCCCGCCTCCAGCACCAGCACGTTATCCGCCAGGTGCTGGATCTCATCAAGAGAGTGGCTGACGTACAGCATCGGGATGTTAATTTCGCGCGCCAGCCGCTGCAGATAGGGCAACAGCTCGCGCTTGCGCGGGATATCCAACGATGCCAGCGGTTCATCTAACAGCAGCAGCTCCGGCGCGGTAAGCAGCGCCCGGCCAATCGCGACCCGCTGTTTTTCTCCGCCGGAGAGTCCTCCCGGTAGCCGATCAAGCAGTGGCGCAATGCCGAGCAGATCGACCAGCTTATCGAACTGTCCGGCCATATTTTTTGCCATGCCATATTGCAGATTGCCGCGCACTTTATAGTGCGGAAACAGGCGCGCGTCCTGAAAAACATAGCCAATGCGGCGTTTTTCCGGCGCCAGGCAGATACGTTTTTCAACATCGTTTAGCACTCTGCCGTTAAGGACAATGCGCCCCTGCTGCGGGCGGGTCAGGCCGCTAATAGCGTTGATCAGCGAGGTTTTTCCCGCGCCAGAGACGCCGAATACCGCTGTAATGCCGCTGGCAGGGAGCGTCTCGCGGATTTGCAGACAGTGGGTTCCCAGCGTCTGGGTAAAATCGAGTTCAAGCATGTTATTTCCCCATCCGCTGACGGCTGAGGCGGGCCAGCCATTCGGAAATCAGCAGCGATACCAGCGCCAGCACAATCGAAATCAAGCATAAACGCGCGGCTGCGCCCTCGCCGCCGGGAGTCTGAATCAGGGTATACATTGCCGAAGGGATGGTACGCGTTTCACCGGGAATATTGGAAACAAAAGTGATAGTGGCGCCAAACTCGCCCAGCGAACGGGCAAAAGCCAGCACGGTGCCGACGATAATACCGGGTAGCGTCAACGGTAGCGTAATAGTGAAAAATACGCGCCAGCGCCCAGCGCCCAGGGTACGCGCCGCCTGCTCAAGCTTGATGTCCACCCCTTCCAGCGCGAGGCGAATGGCCCGCACCATCAACGGAAAGGACATGACCGCCGCCGCCAGCACCGCGCCGCGCCAGCTAAACGCAAAGCTCAGCCCAAACCAGTCATATAGCCAGCTGCCGATAAAGCCGCGGCGCCCCATCGCAATCAGCAACAGATAGCCCACCACCACCGGCGGCAGCACCAGCGGCAGGTGGATAACGCTATCGAGCAGCGCTTTGCCGGGAAAATCCCGACGAACCAGCAGCCAGGAAAAAAAGATGCCGAAAGGTAAGCTAACTACCACCGCCAGGGAGGAGACTTTCAGGCTCAGCAGTACCGCCTGCCATTCAGGATCGCTTAAGAACATTAGTGGGTAGTGAATCCGTAACGTTTAAAGATGGCGGAAGCTTCCGGCCCTTTTAAATAGTCATAAAACGCGCTGACCGTCGCACTGTTATGCCCGTCGACGATAGCCAGCGGATATTCCACCTTCTTATGGGAATCTTCCGGGAAGGTTCCGACGACTTTTACGCCTTTGCTGGCGACCGCATCAGAGCCGTACACGATCCCCAGCGGGGCTTCGCTGCGTTCAACCAGGGCCAGCGCGCCGCGCACGTCCTCTGCCGGCGCCAGCTTCGGCGACAGGGTTTCCCAGGCTCCCAGCTTTTGCAGCGCCTCTTTCGCATAGATGCCAGCAGGCACGTGTTCCGGGTCGCCAACGGCCAGGCGGCCGCCTTTCAGCAGGCTGGTCCAGTCGGTTTTATCATTGATGTTTATCTCGCCCTGCGCGCTGGCTTTTGGCGCCACGACAACCAGGCTGTTACCGAGAAGGGTCGTCCGAGAAGCAGAATCAATGCTCTTTTTCCCGGCCGCGTAATCCATCCATTTTTGATCGGCGGAGATAAACAGATCCGCCGGCGCGCCCGCTTCAATCTGGCGCGCCAGCGTGGATGAAGAAGCAAATGAAGAGACAACCTCAACGTTCTTCTCTTTCTTATACTCTTTAGCGATATCCTGCATGGCGTTAGTGAGCGATGCTGCGGCAAAAACCGTCACTTTGCCCTCATCCGCCAGCGCGTGACCGGCAACGCAGAGCGTTAACGTTGTTCCGGCAAAAAAGCGTAACCATTGACCTGCCATCTGAATCTCCCGTAGGTTCGTTATGTAGCTGACAATATAACGATAGAGCCAGGACTTTCCCAGAGAAAATTAGGGGTAATGAGCGGAGGATCAAACGAAGGGGGAAAAATAAAAACGCCCGGTCAAACCGGGCGCGGGGGAAATCAGTGGTTTTGCGGCCTGCTGTCTTTATGGCCGGCTCCGGAGAAGAGGTTAAACACTTCGCCCAGCCCGTAAATCAACCCCAGGATGACAGCCATCACCACAGGGACCATGACTACGGCAAAAACCAGACTTTTCAATAGCTCTAACATGGTTGGCTCCAGAAAGTACGAATACTTTATTGTAACGAATTCCGCCGGAAAAACACGCCCCATTTGTGCGGTGCCTCACGCACTGCCGCCGCAGAAGCATCTTGCAAGATGACCGCTATCGGTCACAATACCTTTTTTTCATCAGGACATGATTATGCAGGCCGAAATTCTCCTTACCCTTAAATTACAGCAGCGCCTGTTCGCCGATCCCCGTCGTATCGCCCTGCTGAAGCAAATTGACCTGACAGGCTCCATTAGCCAGGGGGCCAAAAATGCCGGCATCAGCTATAAAAGCGCATGGGATGCCATTAATGAAATGAATCAGCTCAGCGAGCAGACCCTGGTTGACCGGGCGACCGGCGGCAAAGGCGGCGGCGGCGCGGTCCTCACCCGTTACGGGCAGCGGCTGATTCAGCTCTACGACCTGCTGGCGCAGATTCAGCAGAAAGCGTTCGATGTCCTGAGCGATGATGACGCCCTTCCCCTCGACAGCCTGCTGGCCGCCATTTCGCGATTCTCTCTGCAGACCAGCGCGCGCAACCAGTGGTTCGGCACGATTACCGGCCGCGACCATCAGCAGGTTCAGCAGCACGTAGAGGTCCTGCTGGCCGACGGGCAAACCCGTCTCAAAGTCGCGATTACTGCCCAGAGCGCCGATCGTCTTGGTCTGGATGAAGGCCAGGAAGTATTAGTGCTGCTGAAGGCGCCGTGGGTTGGCATCACCCTGGATGCCGCGCAGGCGGTACAGGCTGATAATCAGCTGTCCGGCCGAATCAGCCGCATCGAACGCGGGCCGGAGCAGTGCGAAGTACTGATGGCGCTCCCGGATGGTCAAAGCCTTTGCGCCACCCTGCCGGTGGAACAGACGCGCGATCTGGCCGAAGGCGCGGAAGCGATAGCATATTTCAATGCCGATCGCATCATTCTCGCCACGTTATGCTAACGCCATTGACATTGTGGGCGTGAAGACGTATCCCTGAAATAAATCGCTGCAAAAAGTGGGATACACAATGTCATCATTGCAAATTTCGCAAGGTACGTTTCGCCTGAGCGACACCAAAACGTTAAATATTGAACAACTCTGCGTGCAGGCTGGCGAGAGCTGGGCTTTCGTCGGCAGCAACGGCAGCGGGAAGTCGGCCCTTGCGCGGGCGCTATCCGGAGAGCTGACACTGCTCAGCGGACAGCGCGAGAATACGTTCGCACGCGTTACCCGCCTCTCTTTTGAACAGCTGCAGAAGCTGGTCAGCGATGAGTGGCAGCGCAACAACACGGACTTGCTCAGCCCCGGAGAAGAAGATACCGGACGCACGACAGCGGAAATTATCCAGGATGAGATTAAAGACCCCTCCCGCTGCGCCCGCCTTGCAGAACAGTTCGCTATCAGCCACCTGCTTGAGCGCCGCTTTAAATATCTCTCTACCGGAGAAACGCGTAAGACTCTGCTGTGCCAGGCGCTGATGGGCGACCCCGACCTGCTTATCCTTGATGAGCCGTTCGACGGTCTTGATGTCGCCTCACGCCAGCAGCTTGCGGCGCTGCTGGCCACGCTCAACGGCGAAGGGATCGCCCTGGTGCTGGTTCTTAATCGTTTCGATGAAATCCCGGAGTTCGTTCAGTTTGCCGGCGTGCTGGCGGAGTGTGTTCTGAGCGAAACCGGCGAAAAGCAGGCCCTGCTGCAGCAGGCGCTCATTGCCCAGCTGGCCCACAGCGAAAGGCTTGATGGCATGACGCTGCCGGAGCCCGACGCCCCGGCCGCGCGTCTTGGGCTGGACGACGATGCGCCGCTCATCGTGCTCAACGACGGCAGGGTTTCCTACAATGACCGCCCCATCATTAATCATCTGAACTGGACGGTAAATCCCGGCGAACACTGGCAGATAGTCGGCCCCAACGGCGCCGGTAAATCGACGCTACTCAGCCTGGTCACCGGCGACCATCCCCAGGGCTATAGTAACGACCTGACCCTGTTTGGCCGCCGCCGCGGCAGCGGGGAAACGATCTGGGATATTAAGAAGCATATCGGTTACGTCAGCAGCAGCCTGCACCTTGAATACCGCGTCAGCACCAACGTACGTAACGTGATTCTCTCGGGCTATTTCGATTCGATTGGCATCTATCAGGCCGTTTCCGACAAACAGCATAAGCTGGTGCAGAACTGGCTGGATATTCTGGGGATTGATAAACGCACCGCCGATGCGCCGTTCCATAGCCTCTCCTGGGGGCAGCAGCGGCTGGCGCTGATCGTCCGCGCGCTGGTCAAGCACCCTACCCTGCTGATCCTCGATGAACCGCTGCAGGGGCTGGATCCGCTCAACCGCCAGCTGGTGCGCCGCTTTGTTGATGTGCTCATTAGCGAAGGGGCGACGCAGCTGCTGTTTGTCTCCCACCATGCAGAAGACGCTC
Source organism: Klebsiella sp. K5-306 (assembly GCF_051835185.1). NCBI lineage: Bacteria > Pseudomonadati > Pseudomonadota > Gammaproteobacteria > Enterobacterales > Enterobacteriaceae > Klebsiella > Klebsiella sp. K5-306. The sequence continues at coordinate 72,871 of NZ_JAIFJY010000006.1, read as the reverse complement.
CCGACTGCATCACCCATCGCCTGGCATTTGTGAGCAGTGGAGACGGTTACACCTACCGGGTCGGCCCGCTGGAAAAATAAGCCTGTAAAGGGGTCTGCGGATCCCTTATTTTTTCAGAATAATAGCCTGACCATAAATTAACCCCCTGTTCTATAATCAAAAAATCTTAAAAGCTACGGCTGGAAATTTTAGTGTAAACGATTCCACCAATTTGCCCTGTGTCACACTTTTACCTTCTTTGGTATGCTATCTTCTTCTCACACGATAAGCCTATTGGAGCGAATCATGAAAGTACTGGTTACAGGTGGTAGCGGTTACATTGGAAGTCACACCTGCGTTCAACTGCTACTGCAGGGACACGACGTGATTATTCTCGACAATCTCTGCAACAGTAAGCGCAGCGTATTGCCAATCATTGAACGTCTCGGCGGCAAAAGCGCCACCTTTGTTGAAGGCGATATTCGTAATGAAGCGCTGATGACGGAAATTCTTCACGATCACGCCATTGAAGCGGTGATCCATTTTGCCGGCCTGAAAGCCGTCGGGGAATCCGTCGCCAAACCGCTTGAATATTACGACAACAACGTAACCGGAACGCTAAAACTCGTTTCCGCTATGCGCGCTGCGGGCGTGAAAAACTTTATTTTCAGCTCCTCCGCCACCGTCTACGGCGACCAGCCCAAAATTCCTTATGTCGAGAGCTTCCCGACCGGTACTCCGCAGAGCCCGTACGGCAAAAGCAAGCTGATGGTTGAGCAGATCCTGACTGACCTGCAAAAAGCGCAGCCGGACTGGAGCATCGCACTGCTGCGCTACTTCAACCCGGTCGGCGCCCATCCATCGGGCGATATGGGCGAAGACCCGCAGGGCATTCCGAACAACCTGATGCCGTATATCGCGCAGGTCGCGGTTGGGCGCCGTGAATCGCTGGCGGTATTTGGCAACGACTACCCAACCGAAGACGGCACCGGCGTACGTGACTACATCCACGTCATGGACCTTGCCGACGGCCACGTCGCGGCGATGGAAAAACTGGCCGACAAAGCCGGCGTGCATATCTATAACCTTGGCGCAGGCGTCGGCAGTAGCGTACTCGACGTGGTCAATGCCTTTAGCAAAGCCTGCGGCAAACCGATTAACTACCACTTCGCGCCGCGCCGCGAAGGCGACCTCCCGGCCTACTGGGCGGACGCTGAAAAGGCCGACCGCGAGCTGAACTGGCGCGTGACGCGCAACCTTGACGAAATGGCGCAGGACACCTGGCACTGGCAGTCCCGTCATCCGCAGGGTTATCCAGACTAAGGAACCTTCATGAGCGTATTTAACCCCGTCGACCATCCACATCGTCGTTATAACCCGTTAACCGGGCAGTGGATTCTGGTTTCTCCGCATCGCGCCAAGCGCCCCTGGCAGGGGGCGCAGGAAACGCCGGCAAAGCAGACCTTGCCCGCGCACGATCCGGACTGTTTCCTGTGCCCGGGCAATACCCGCGTCACCGGCGACAAAAACCCGAACTACACCGGCACGTTTGTTTTTACCAATGACTTTGCGGCTTTGATGACCGATACCCCTGATGCCCCGGAAAGCGACGATCCGCTGATGCGCTGTCAGAGCGCCCGCGGCACCAGCCGGGTCATCTGCTTCTCGCCAGATCACAGCAAAACGCTGCCGGAACTGAGCGTTGAGGCGCTGGAAGGCGTGGTTAAAACGTGGCAGGAGCAGACCGCCGACCTTGGAAAGAGCTACCCCTGGGTGCAGGTCTTTGAAAATAAAGGGACGGCAATGGGCTGCTCCAACCCGCACCCCCATGGGCAGGTGTGGGCCAACAGCTTTCTGCCTAATGAAGCGGAACGCGAAGATCGTCTGCAAAAAGCGTACTTCACCGAGCACGGCGCGCCGATGCTGGTGGATTACGTGCAGCGCGAATTAGCCGACGGTAGTCGTACTATCGTTGACACTGACCACTGGCTCGCCGTGGTTCCTTATTGGGCCGCGTGGCCTTTTGAAACGCTGCTGCTGCCAAAAGCGCACGTCCAGCGCCTGACTGATTTAACCGACGACCAGCGCAGCGATCTCGCGCTGGCGCTGAAAAAGCTGACCAGTCGTTACGACAACCTGTTCCAGTGCTCATTCCCCTACTCCATGGGCTGGCACGGCGCGCCGTTTAACGATGAAGAGAATAATCACTGGCAGCTGCACGCCCATTTTTACCCGCCGCTGCTGCGTTCCGCCACGGTGCGTAAATTTATGGTCGGCTATGAAATGCTGGCTGAAACCCAGCGTGACCTGACGGCCGAGCAGGCCGCCGAGCGTCTGCGCGCTGTGAGCGACGTCCATTTTCGCGAATCCGGAGTATAACCATGAGTCTGAAAGAGAAAACCCAAGCCCTGTTTGCTGAGAAATTTGGCTACCCGGCCAGCCATGTTATCCAGGCCCCAGGCCGCGTTAACCTGATCGGCGAACATACCGATTATAACGATGGGTTCGTGCTGCCCTGCGCCATCGATTACCAGACGGTTATCGCCTGTGCGCCGCGCGACGATCGTACCGTGCGGGTGATTGCCGCCGATTACGACAATCAGACCGATGAATTCTCTCTCGACTCGCCGATTACCAGCCACGATACCCAGCAGTGGTCAAACTATGTCCGCGGCGTGGTGAAGCATCTCCAGCAGCGGAATAATGCTTTCGGCGGCGCGGATCTGACAATCAGCGGTAACGTGCCGCAAGGCGCCGGGTTAAGCTCCTCGGCTTCGCTGGAGGTCGCCGTCGGCACGGTGTTCCAGCAGCTGTACCACCTGCCGCTCGATGGCGCGCAAATTGCCCTGAACGGCCAGGAAGCGGAAAATCAGTTCGTCGGCTGCAACTGCGGCATTATGGACCAGCTGATCTCCGCGCTTGGTAAAAAAGATCACGCTCTGCTGATCGACTGCCGCTCCTTAGGGACGAAAGCGGTGTCGATGCCGAAAGGCGTCGCGGTAGTGATTATCAACAGTAACTTTAAGCGCACCCTGGTGGGCAGCGAATACAACACCCGTCGCGAGCAGTGCGAAACCGGCGCGCGCTTCTTCCAGCGTCCGGCTCTGCGCGACGTCACGCTGCAAGAGTTTAACGCCGTGGCTCACGAGCTTGATCCGGTGGTCGCCAAACGCGTTCGCCACGTGCTGACTGAAAACGCCCGCACCGTAGAAGCCGCATCGGCGCTGGAAAAAGGCGACCTGCAGCGGATGGGCGAACTGATGGCGGAATCTCACGCCTCCATGCGCGATGATTTTGAAATCACCGTACCGCAGATTGATACCCTGGTAGAGATCGTCAAAGCGACCATCGGCAACAAAGGCGGCGTTCGCATGACCGGCGGCGGCTTCGGCGGCTGTATCGTCGCGCTGGTGCCGGAGGAGCTGGTTGATACCGTGCAGCAGGCCGTTGCCAGAGAGTATGAAGCGAAAACGGGCATTAAAGAGACCTTCTACGTCTGCAAACCGTCGCAGGGAGCCGGGCAATGCTAAAGCAAACAACGGAGCTGGCGCCGGACGGCCAGCCATGGAATCTTCTTACCCTGCGTAACGACGCAGGCATGACGGTCACCGTGATGGACTGGGGCGCGACGCTGCTCTCCGCGCGCGTGCCCCTGGCGGACGGTAGCGAACGAGAAGCGCTGCTCGGCTGCGCGACCCCCGGCGACTATACGCGCCAGGCCGCTTACCTTGGCGCTTCCGTAGGCCGTTACGCTAACCGTATTGCCAACAGCCGCTTTACCCTGGATGGCCAGCTCATCAATCTGACGCCCTCCAACGAGGCTGGCCATCAGCTCCACGGCGGACCGGAAGGTTTTGATAAGCGCCGCTGGCAAATTGTTAGCGCTGACGCTCGCCACGCGCTGTTTTCTCTCTCCTCCCGCGATGGCGATCAGGGCTATCCCGGTAATCTGACGGCAACCGCGCACTACCGCCTGACCGACGATAACCGGATCGCTATTGAGTATCGCGCCACCGTGGACCAGCCGTGCCCGGTGAATCTGACAAACCACGTCTATTTCAACCTCGATGGCGTGCAGAGCGACGTGCGCAACCATAAGCTGCAAATTTTTGCCGATGTTTATCTGCCCGTCGAAAGCGACGGTATTCCGGGGGGAGATCTGCAAAACGTCACCCTGACCAGCTTCGATTTCCGCACGCCGAAAACCCTGGCGGACGACTTCCTGCGTGACGAAGATCAGCAAAAAGTAAAAGGTTATGACCATGCCTTCCTGCTACAGGCGCTGGGGAATGCCGATACTCCGGCCGCTCACGTCTGGTCGCAGGACGAAAAGCTACAGATGACGGTTTATACATCCGCCCCCGCGTTGCAGTTTTACTCCGGCAACTATCTTGGCGGCACGCCGTCGCGCACAGCGCAGGCGTACGATGACTGGCAGGGCCTGGCTCTGGAGAGCGAGTTCCTTCCAGATTCTCCGAATCATCCGGAATGGCCGCAGCCGGATTGTGTACTGCGCCCCGGCGAAGAGTACGTCAGCCTGACGGAATATCAGTTTATCGCTCGATAGCCTCTGGCCCTCCCGATGGAGGGCTTTTTATCATTTTGCTGAAAATTACGTCACTTACAGACAAAAACATAACCTCTGTTTTACAAGCACCTTACACTGAGCCACTATTTTCGCTATGGTTAGGGATAAGCATTGCCGTGAGGTAAATCGCGGCAATATAATGAGAATAGTTATCAATCAATAAATATACACACTACAGATTTCGGGTCGCATCAAGGCGGCAAATGAGCAAATCCCCGGGAACATAGTGAACTATGTGACCAGGGTGAGTGAAAGTAGCCAACGACGAGGCGGCGCGAAAGATGACGTGTATTGAGGAGTAAGTGTATGGCTGTAACTAAGCTGGTACTCGTTCGTCACGGCGAAAGCCAATGGAATAACGAAAACCGTTTCACCGGTTGGTATGACGTTGACCTGTCTGAAAAAGGCGTTGGTGAAGCAAAAGCGGCCGGTAAGCTGCTGAAAGAAGAAGGCTTCAGCTTCGACTTTGCTTATACCTCTGTGCTGAAACGTGCCATCCACACCCTGTGGAACGTGCTGGATGAACTGGATCAGGCCTGGCTGCCGGTTGAGAAATCCTGGAAACTGAACGAACGCCACTACGGTGCGCTGCAGGGCCTGAACAAAGCGGAAACCGCTGAAAAATACGGTGACGAACAGGTTAAACAGTGGCGTCGCGGCTTTGCGGTAACGCCGCCGGAGCTGACCAAAGACGATGAGCGCTATCCGGGCCACGATCCGCGCTACGCCAAACTGACCGATGCAGAACTGCCGACGACCGAGAGTCTGGCGCTGACCATCGACCGCGTTGTGCCATACTGGAACGAAACGATTCTGCCGCGTCTGAAAAGCGGTGAGCGCGTGATTATCGCCGCTCACGGCAACTCCCTGCGTGCGCTGGTGAAATACCTCGACAATATGGGCGAAGCAGAGATCCTTGAACTGAACATCCCGACCGGCGTACCGCTGGTGTATGAGTTTGACGAAAACTTCAAGCCGATCAAGCACTACTATCTGGGTAACGCCGACGAGATCGCCGCGAAAGCGGCTGCCGTTGCCAACCAGGGCAAAGCGAAGTAATCCTCGCAGGATGTAAAAAAAGCGTGGAGCAATCCACGCTTTTTTTTGCGCCGCTCGCTGCAGACTTAACCGCGACGCGCTTTTACCGCCTCGGCCAGCTGGCGAAGAAGTGTATCGGTATCTTCCCAGCCGATGCAGGCATCGGTAATACTTTTACCGTAGGTCAGCGGCTCGCCGCTTTCAAGACTCTGATTGCCTTCCACCAGGTGGCTTTCAATCATCACGCCCATAATCGACCGCTCGCCGCCGGCAACCTGCTGACATACGTCAGCGCCGACATCCATCTGCTTTTTAAACTGTTTGCTGGAGTTGGCGTGGCTGAAATCAATCATAATTTGAGCGGGCAGACCTGCTTTCGCCAGACCGACCTTCACTTCGGCAACGTGCTGCGCGCTGTAGTTCGGCTCTTTTCCGCCGCGCAGGATAATATGGCAATCGCTATTACCGCTGGTGTTCACAATTGCCGAATGCCCCCATTTGGTCACCGACAGGAAACAGTGCGGCGCGCCGGCGGCGTTAATGGCGTCGATAGCCACTTTGATGGTTCCGTCGGTGCCGTTTTTAAATCCAACCGGGCAGGACAAGCCGGAAGAGAGCTCACGATGCACCTGCGACTCCGTGGTCCGCGCGCCAATCGCGCCCCAGCTCATCAGATCGGCAAGATACTGCGGCGTGATCATATCGAGGAATTCCCCCGCCGCGGGCAGCCCGCTGTCGTTGATATCAAGCAGCAGCTTGCGCGCGATACGCAGGCCATCGTTGATGCGGAAGCTGTTATCCATATGCGGATCGTTGATCAGCCCTTTCCAGCCGACGGTGGTACGCGGTTTCTCAAAATAAACGCGCATCACGATTTCCAGCTCGCCTTTTAGCTCTTCACGAAGCTTAAGCAGACGTTCAGCATACTCTTTTGCCGCCGCCGGATCGTGAATGGAGCAGGGCCCAATGACCACCAGCAGGCGATCGTCATTCCCTTTCAGGATCTGATGGATCGCTTTACGAGCATGCGCAACGGTATTGGCAGCATTTTCGGTAGCGGGGAACTTTTCCAGGAGCGCAACGGGAGGTAATAATTCGTTGATCTCTTTAATACGTAAATCGTCGTTCTGATAATTCATCTTATTTCCAGCGTTGCCATACTTATCCAGTGAAATGCAATCCCTCCAATCTATCTCTTCATGCAAAAAGTGTAAACGTGATTTTACAGTAGCGGCAGAATATTCCTGGAAATAGGCTAAAAAACGCCATAAAGTCGCGGAATAGTGGCCACAAGCTATAATTTTTAACTGTTAGAACTTAATTTTCTTTAGCATTCAGCATTATATATTAATGCCGCTCGCTATCACCGAAGCTTTAACCACAACGAGTCAAACCTCCGGCAAATGCACTGTTGGAAGAGGTAATTCGACAAATCGACATAACAGGAGCATCCAATGAAAATGAATAAGCTAACCAGTCTTCTCCTCGCAGCAACCCTTGGTCTGGCCAGCGGCGCGGCACTGGCCGCCGATACCGGGGCGCAGTCGAATAATGGGCAAGCGAACGCAGCGGCCGACGCGGGCCAGGTCGCCCCCGATGCGCGTGAAAACGTGGCGCCAAACAACGTCGACAACGGTAAAATCAACTCCGGTTCCACCGATACCAACGGCACCATGCTCCACCCTGACGGCTCGACCATGAACCATGACGGCATGTCGAGCGACGAAGTGCACAAAAACTCAATGTGCAAAGATGGCCGCTGTCCGGATACTGATAAAAAAGTCGGTCAGGACGAAGCGACGAAAACCGACGGTACCACCCAGTAAGCTGAGTGCCGGACACCAGGGAGGAGAGCTAAGGCTCTCCTTTTTTTCATTTTATTCACCCCAGAAAGGGAATCATGTCATAAAGTAATCATCAAAATAATAATGTAGGGAAGGCACCATGGGGCAATCACACTCGCATAATTCTGCGCAACCCACCGAAGATAAAAATGCCCGTCGGCTACTGCTGGCGTTCTGCGTTACTGCCGGGTTCATGTTGGTTGAGGTCGCAGGCGGACTCATTTCAGGTTCACTGGCGCTGCTGGCCGATGCCGGGCATATGTTGACGGACGCGGCAGCGCTGCTGTTCGCCTTTCTGGCAGTGCGTTTCGCCAGTCGACCGCCGAATGCGCAACATACCTTTGGCTGGCTGCGGCTGACCACGCTGGCGGCTTTTCTCAATGCCATTGCTTTAGTGGTCATTACGATCCTCATTGTCTGGGAGGCCATTCAGCGCTTTCATCATCCGCAGCCGGTGGCCGGTAAAACGATGATGGTTATTGCGGTTGCCGGCCTGCTGGCCAATATTCTGGCCTTTTGGATCCTGCATCGCGGCAGTGAAGAACGTAATCTCAATGTGCGGGCCGCCGCTCTGCATGTGCTGGGGGATTTACTCGGCTCGGTCGGGGCGATTATTGCCGCTATCGTGATCCTTACGACCGGCTGGACGCCTATCGACCCCATCCTGTCCGTGCTGGTATCGTGCCTGGTTTTGCGCAGCGCCTGGCGTTTGCTGCAGGAGAGCGTCAACGAGCTGCTGGAGGGGGCGCCGCGCTCGCTTGATGTTGAGGCACTAAAGCGCGATCTGCGTCGCTCAATACCGGAGGTGCGCGATGTACATCACGTCCACGCCTGGCTGGTCGGCGAAAAAACGGTGATGACGCTACACGTGCAGGTGGTGCCGCCGCACGATCACGATGGCCTGCTGGAACGGATCCAACATTTCTTACAGCATAAGTACGAAATTGGACACGTAACGGTGCAGATGGAGTATCAGCCCTGCAGCGGCCCGGAGTGCCGTCTCAACATGACGCACGCCGGACATGGCCATCACCATCACCACTAGCGGGAAAACGCGCGAGAGCCTCGCTCACGCGCGCTATTAATCCACATGCGGCTGCCGTTGAGGGCGATGAATGTCAGAATCAAATATTCTAGCGACATCGCATAAACCCCCTGGAGGGCGAAAATAACGATGCTAATGACGTTGATGATCACCCACAGCAGCCAGTTTTCAACGTATTTTCGGGTCATCAGAATCATCGCCGCAATCGAGAGTACCATCATGCAGGAGTCCCAGAACGGGAATGCGTCTGGCTGCAGCGCCGGCATAACGACCTGCAGGCCCAGGGCGTGCATCAGCGCAACGGCAATCCTGGTCAGGTACGCAAAAACCGGATCGATAAATAGCGTCATCAGGCCAATCGCCACCACGCAGGCCGCCAGCCAGCCTAACGCTTTCGGCAGCGGTAGCCAGCGGATTTGCAGCTCAGCCTGGTTATCGCTGGTCTGTCGTGACCAGGCATACCAGCCGTAGACGTTGGCAACAAAGAAGAAGACCTGGAGCAGAAGGCTGGCGTACAGCTGGATCTGAAAAAAGATAATGGCAAACAGCGTGACGTTGATTAACCCAAAGGCATAGTTGACGATCTTCTCCAGGCTCGCCAGCCAGATGCACAGCAGGCCTGCGATAGTACCGACGGCTTCAATCCACGACAGATCATAGCCCCCGGCGCCAATGGGTATGTGAACTAAAATATTCTGCGTACTAAAAAAATCCATCTTATCCCCAGAGCGTACTGTGACGCAGTAATGAACTATCCCCGAAGTGTAGCCGCAAAATCGAGCATTCTGTTTAGCGGAACCAGCGCCCCGGTACGCAGCTGTTCATCAACATGAATTTCATGTTCAGCGCCCCCGTTCTCCAGCGCTTCAGCAATGGCCTGCAGGCCATTCATCGCCATCCACGGACAGTGCGCGCAGCTGCGGCAGGTCGCTCCTTCGCCTGCCGTAGGGGCTTCCAGCAGCTCTTTTTCCGGCACCGCCTGCTGCATTTTGTAAAAAATCCCCCGGTCGGTGGCGACAATCAGCTGCTGGTGCGGGAGCGTTTTTGCCGCACTGATTAACTGGCTGGTTGAACCTACCGCATCGGCCATATCGACGATCGCCTGCGGTGATTCCGGGTGAACCAGAACCGCAGCCTGCGGATATAACGCTTTCATTCTTGCCAGCGCTTGAGTTTTGAATTCATCATGAACAATACAGGCCCCATGCCAGCACAGCACGTCGGCGCCGGTCTGTTTTTGCACGTAGCTGCCCAGATGGCGGTCCGGCGCCCAGAGGATTTTTTCCCCCATGCTATCCAGATGCTCAATGAGTTCCACTGCGATACTGGAGGTCACAACCCAGTCGGCGCGAGCCTTAACCGCCGCAGAGGTATTGGCATAGACCACAACGGTGCGGTCCGGGTGAGCGTCGCAAAAAGCGCTGAACGCCTCGATCGGGCAGCCAAGATCCAACGAACACTCCGCCTGCAGCGTGGGCATCAGGATGGTTTTTTCCGGGCTGAGGATTTTTGCCGTTTCTCCCATAAACCGTACGCCGGCGACCAGCAGCGTAGAGGCGGAATGTCGGGCGCCGAAGCGCGCCATTTCCAGAGAGTCGGAGATGCAGCCACCGGTCTCTTCAGCCAGTTGCTGAATTTCGGGGTCGGTGTAGTAATGGGCCACCATTGCCGCATCGCGTTCACGCAGCAGGCGTTTAATTTTTTCACGATAGAAGTGCTTCTCATCGCGGTTTAACGGCATGGGCTTGGGGGGAAAGGGATAAATTGCCGCTTCCGGATCAAACATTACGCTCATCTTGCAGTCTCGTTTCACTGGCTTAACTTTAAAACCGCAATAACGCCCGAAAAACGGCATTATTCGGTAATGGTGTTTTATATGCTAAACAAGATAGCCGATTGTGCAGAAAATGTCGTGAGGAATTTTTCCCTCAGGGACCATTTCCCGGAGGCGATGCTGCGCATCTGTCCGGGCTACTGGCCTGTGCCAATTGTAGCCACGGTAAACACAGCGCGACGGTAGAATAACGCAGCATTAAAGTATTGCGGATTGTTGTGATTTTCGAGGAAATGGCAGATAGCAAAAAAGCGCCTTTAGGGCGCTTTTTTACATTGGTGGGTCGTGCAGGATTCGAACCTGCGACCAATTGATTAAAAGTCAACTGCTCTACCAACTGAGCTAACGACCCCTTGCGGGTTTACTGCTAACTGGAACGATTCAGGATGGTGCGTCGTGCAGGATGACTCGGCTTTGCCTCGCCCTACGGGCCGTTGCTAACGCAACGTTATCCTTCACGCTTACTACCCGCCCTCAGCTGAGGATTGGTGGGTCGTGCAGGATTCGAACCTGCGACCAATTGATTAAAAGTCAACTGCTCTACCAACTGAGCTAACGACCCGCTCGGGTACTTCCTGAATTGTCTTTACTCGTCACCAATGTATTATTGGTGGGTCGTGCAGGATGACTCGCTTTCGCTCGCCCTATGGGCCGTTGCTGACGCAACGTTATCCTTCACGTTTAACATCTGAGTACAATGTTAAATTGGTGGGTCGTGCAGGATTCGAACCTGCGACCAATTGATTAAAAGTCAACTGCTCTACCAACTGAGCTAACGACCCGAGTGGTGGGTGATGACGGGATCGAACCGCCGACCCCCTCCTTGTAAGGGAGGTGCTCTCCCAGCTGAGCTAATCACCCGATACTGCGCTGGATACATCTTTTCACGGTGGCTCGTGCAGGATGACTCGGCTTCGCCTCGCCCTACGTGCCGTTGCTGACGCAACGTTATCCTTCACGTTTTACTATCGCGTTCCACCAGAACGATTGGTGGGTCGTGCAGGATTCGAACCTGCGACCAATTGATTAAAAGTCAACTGCTCTACCAACTGAGCTAACGACCCACTATTTTCGTCGCTTTGGGCTTGTTCGATATCCCTTGGCAACGGCGGCATATATTACTGATTTCAGAATTCAGCGCAACAACAATTTAGATAAAGATTGCTTAACTGCTTAGGATTCATGCGACAAGACCAGAAATGATGCGATTTCTGGTCATGCCATAATCATCCGAGCGCGTTAAGGCGTTTTTGCGCTTGTTTGGCTCCGTCGGTACCAGGAAATTTACTGACCACCTGCTGATAAACCGCTTTGGCTTTTGCGGTATCGCCTTTGTCCTGCATGATTACGCCGACTTTAAACATCGCATCGGGCGCTTTCGGAGATTTAGGGTAGTTTTTCACCACGGAAGCGAAATAGTACGCCGCATCGTCTTTTTTACCCTTATTGTAATTCAGCTGACCGAGCCAGTAGTTGGCGTTCGGCTGATACGTTGAATCGGGGTACTTTTTGACGAAGTTCTGGAAAGCCGCCATCGCGTCGTCCTGGCGGGAAGCATCCTTCACCAGCGCGATAGCCGCGTTGTAATCGGTGTTTGCATCGCCGGTCGACGCCGGAGCGCCTGATGAAGCCGCTGGCGCGCTTGCCGCAGCGCCTTGCTCACTGGCTGACGACGGGCTTTGCGCGCCCGTCGCGCCGCCACCGCTGCTCAGACCGTCGATCTGCAGCAGGATCTGCTTCTGGCGTTCAACAACCTGATTCAGCTGATACTGGCTTTCCTGAATTTGGCCGCGCAGGGAATCAATATCGGACTGATTATCGGAGAGTTGTTGCTGGAGTTGGGTTAAAAGCTGGCTGTGCGCATTGGAAATACGCTCGAGTTGAGTGACGCGGTCTTCGACCGAGCCTGAGCCGACACTACTGATTGGCGCCTGAGCAAAAGCGGCCCAGGGGGCCGCTATGCCAACCAGTAACGACAGACTCAATAGATGATGTCTGAAGTTACTGCTCATGCAATTCTCTTAGTAAACCAGTACGGCGCGACGGTTTTTGGCGTAAGCCGCTTCGTCGTGGCCCAGTACTGCAGGTTTTTCTTTACCGTAAGAAACGATGGAGATCTGGTCAGCAGAAACACCTTTGCCCTGCAGATACATCTTAACGGCGTTAGCACGACGCTCACCCAGAGCGATGTTGTATTCCGGCGTACCGCGCTCATCCGCATGACCTTCTACGGTCACTTTGTAAGACGGGTTGCTACGCAGGAAGTTAGCGTGCGCGTCCAGCATTGCAGCGAAGTCAGAACGGATATCGTATTTGTCCAGATCGAAGTAAACGATATTGTTCTGCTGCAGCTGTTGCATCTGCAGACGAGCCTGCTCTTCGGAAGACATGTTGCCGCCGTTAGCGTTACCGTCCATACCAGTGCCGGCACCCAGCATGCCTTCACCGCTCTGGTCGTTGCTGGCGTTCTTGTTAGAAGAACACGCCGCGATTGCCATAACCGGCAGAGCGATCAACAGCCCTTTCAGCACTTTGTTCAGTTGCATTTCTTTGATTCCTTTAATAATCAATTATTTATTATCACAGATACGGCGACCAGGCAGGCGATTTTACCTGTCCATCAGTTGCCGGAAGACGCGCTTTGAAACGCCCATCTGTAGAAACCAGATTCAGCACGGATCCCATCCCCTGAGAAGAGCTGTAGATTACCATAGTGCCGTTAGGTGCCAGACTTGGCGTTTCATCTAAAAACGTTGATGACAGAACCTGCACACCACCCGCTTCCAGATCTTGTTTGGCAATGTGCTGCTGACCACCGGCCGAGCTTACCATTACCATAGTTTTACCATCAGCGCTCACGTCAGCATCCTGGTTTTGTGAACCTTCCCAGGTAATACGCTGCGGCGTGCCGCCATTAATATTGACTTTATATACCTGCGGACGTCCCGCCTGGTCGGAAGTAAAGGCCAGATTCTGGCTATCAGGGAACCAGCTTGGTTCGGTGTTATTGCTACGACCATTGGTCACCTGGCGAATCTGACCGGATCCGAGGTCCATCACGTACAGGTTCAGGCTACCGGTTTTCGACAGAGCGAAGGCCAGTTTGCTGCCGTCCGGCGAGAACGCCGGGGCGCCGTTGTGCTGCGGGAACGAAGCAATCTGACGAACGGAGCCGTTAGCCAGAGTCTGCACAACCAGCGCAGAACGACCGCTTTCAAAGGTTACGTAGGCCAGTTTCGCACCATCCGGAGACCAGGCCGGAGACATCAGCGGCTGGGTGGAACGGTGAACGAGGAACTGGTTATAACCATCGTAGTCGGATACGCGCAGTTCGTACGGGAACTGGCCGCCGTTCTTCTGCACCACGTAAGCGATACGGGTACGGAAGGCGCCCTTGATGCCGGTCAGCTTTTCAAATACCGCGTCGCTGGCAGCGTGCGCGGCATAGCGCAGATACTGCTTAGTCACTTTAAATGAGTTCTGTGCAAGCACGGTACCCGGCGCGCCGCCGGTATCAACCAGCTGGTAGGCCACGTTATAGGAGCCGTCAGGGTTTTGCGTCACCTGACCCACCACAACGGCGTCAATACCCAGCGCAGACCATGCCGCAGGCTGTACTTCCTGAGCGCTACCCGGCTGCTGAGGCAGGCGAGAGCGATCGAGCGGATTAAACTTGCCGCTGTTGCGCAGGTCAGCCGCCACGATACCGCCCACATCTTCAGGTGCAGCACCCTGCCCCGCCCACTGGAACGGCACTACGCCGATTGGACGTGCCGAGTCAACCCCTTGGGTAATCTCGATGCGTACTTCTGCGTGCAGCACTGCCGCCCACAGCATTAAAAAACCAAATGCTACTCGTAATGCCTGCTTCATCATATCTCCCTTATCCAGGCGGAAAGCCCACGATAATTTAGCAGAATGTTAACAAACCCAAATACACAAAACTACTAAAACCCTGTGACTACCATAGATTGTTTTTCCCCGCTCGCACGGGGAAAAATATCACTGAGGTTTGAAGTCCAACGGCGCATTTTTGAATACTTCATATACCGCCTGACTAGGCGGTTTTGGGAACTTAGCCTGTCGGGCTGCTGCAAGAGCGGCCTGACAAAGCGCAGGATCCCCACCTTCAGACTGTATATTTAGCAACATGCCATCCGGAGCAAGTTTAATACGCAAGGTACAGGTCTTGCCTGAGTAAGACGCTGCGTCGTAAAACTTACTTTCAATAGCAGATTTGATCTGCCCGGCATAATTGCTGATATCAGCTCCTGATGCGCCATTATTTTTAGTATTACCACTCCCGGCAGCAGATGCATTGCTCCCTTTCGCCCCACCGCCAGTTTTAGGCGCATTCTTACCGGAGCTCAGGTCGCCGAGCAGATCGTCCACGCCGTTGGCCTCTTTGGCCGCAGCGGCTTTCTTCGCGGCTGCTGCCTTAGCGGCTGCGGCTTTCGCCGCTTTGTCTGCGGCGGCCTTCTCTGCTGCTGCGGCTTTGGCTGCCGCAGCTTTCTCAGCGGCGGCTTTTTCCGCTGCGGCGGCTTTCTCGGCTGCTGCTTTCTCAGCAGCGGCTTTCTGCGCGGCGGCTTTTTCTGCCGCTTTTTCGGCAGCAGCCTTTTCAGCCGCAGCCTGTTTCGCCGCTTCTTGCTGCGCTTTTTTCTCTGCCTGCTGCTGCGCTTTCTTCTCGGCTTCCTGCTGAGCTTTCTTCGCTGCATCCGCTTCGGCTTTCTTCTGCGCGTCCGCGGCCGCTTTCGCGGCTTCTGCTTCTGCCTGTTTCTTCGCATCCGCCGCCGCTTTCGCCGCAGCGGCTTCGGCTGCTTTCGCCTGAGCATCGGCCTTCGCTTTTGCATCAGCGGCGGCTTTGGCGGCAGCTTCCTGCGCCTCTTTCGCCTGAGCGTCCGCTTTCGCTTTGGCCGCTGCGGCGGCTTTCACCGCGGCTTCTTCCGCCTGTTTCTGCTGCTCTTTGGCCTCTTTAGCCGCTTCCTGCGCCTGCAGACGCTCCTGTTCCAGCTGTTTTAGCCGTTCCTGCTCGGCGGCCTGTTTTTCGCGCAACTCTTCCGCCTGCTGCTGAGCCTGCTTTTCACGCTGCTCGGCGGCACGGCGGGCGCTGGCCTGCTGCTGCTGTTGACGGTCATAATTCTTCACAACCGCCCCCGGATCGACCATAACCGCATCTATAGAAGAGCCCCCGCCGCCGCCGGCAGAAGCATCCAGATGCTCGTCAAACGAACTCCAGATCAGCAGCGCTATCAAGACGATGTGCAGCGCGACTGAAACTATGATCGCTCGTTTAAGCTTGTCGTTTTGTTCGGTTGCCTTTGACACTATCGGTTCCCAAAAACTGTTCGCCTGTTCCCGTTCGATGACGTCGGCCGCGGGACACGTTTGTCCCACCGTCGCCATATTGGCGGGGGTGCGTATTGCGAGCGATTAGATCGGCTTAGTCATCAAGCCAACCGATTTAACCCCTGCGCTATGCAACAGGTTAAGCGCTTTAATAATCTCATCGTATGGCACCTCTTTCGCACCGCCGATCAGGAACACCGTTTTCTCATTCGCCTCAAGTCGACGCCTGGCTTCGGCAATAACCTGTTCAGGCGGCAGCTGCGATAGCGTTTCCGGGCCAATTTTCACGTTGTACTGCCCGACTCCGGAAACCTCAACGATCACCGGCGGTTCATCGTTGCTTTTTACCGCCTGCGATTCCGTTGCATCCGGCAGGTCGACCTCTACGCTCTGCGTAATGATCGGCGCTGTCGCCATAAAGATCAGCAACAGCACCAGCAGGACATCCAGCAGCGGAACGATGTTGATCTCGGACTTCAGTTCGCGACGCCCGCGTCCACGTGCTCTGGCCATGGCTTACCCCTTATTGCTTTCGCTGCTGGTAAACGCCTGACGGTGCAGAATAGCGGTGAACTCTTCCATAAAGTTGTCGTAGTTCAGCTCAAGTTTGTTCACGCGCTGGTTCAGACGGTTATAAGCCATAACCGCCGGGATAGCGGCAAAGAGACCAATTGCGGTCGCAATGAGCGCCTCTGCAATACCCGGTGCCACCATTTGCAGCGTCGCCTGTTTTACCGCGCCCAGCGCGATAAAGGCGTGCATGATCCCCCATACGGTACCAAACAGACCGATATACGGGCTGATAGAACCTACCGTACCGAGGAACGGGATGTGCGTCTCCAGGGATTCCAGCTCGCGATTCATCGAGATACGCATCGCGCGCGATGCCCCTTCGACAATTGCTTCCGGCGCATGGCTGTTGGCGCGATGCAGACGAGCAAACTCTTTAAAACCGCTGTAGAAGATTTGTTCCGAACCGGTCAGATTATCGCGACGGCCCTGGCTTTCCTGATACAGACGAGAAAGCTCAATACCTGACCAGAACTTATCTTCAAACGCTTCGGCTTCACGCGACGCCGAGTTGAGAATGCGCGTTCTCTGGATAATAATGGCCCAGGAGGCGATAGAAAAACAAACTAAAATCAACATGATAAGTTTAACCAGAAGGCTTGCCTTCAGGAACAAATCAAGGATATTCATCTCAGTCACTGCTTAAACTCCGCGACAATAGACTTGGGAAGCGCACGAGGCTTCATTAAGAGTGGATCAACGCACACGATCAGAACTTCAGCTTCATTCAAAACTACGTTCTCGGCGTTGACGATTCGCTGCGTGAAAACCAGGGTCGCCCCTCGCATTGAGGTTATCTCCGTCTGGATTTCGAGCATGTCGTCGAGTCTGGCGGGCGCAAAATACTCCAGCGTCATTTTGCGAACCACAAAGGCAACTCGTTCAGCCAGCAAAACCTGTTGGCTGAAGTGATGATGGCGCAGCATCTCTGTGCGTGCTCTTTCATAGAAAGCGACGTAGCTGGCGTGGTAAACCACACCACCGGCGTCGGTGTCTTCGTAGTAGACCCGAACCGGCCATCGAAACAGCGTTGTATTCACTTTACATCCCGGTAATGCAACAAAAGGTTAGTGCTTTCAAACTTCGCTACTATACGCGCGGGAATCGTGGTTTGGAATGGGGGAAAGTAAACGAGGAGTAAATTTTTATGGGCTTATGCAAGCCCATATGGTTAACAGAGATTTCTTATTCAAAAGAAGAAAAAGAACAGGCCCAAAACGAGCACAATATCAGCGATAAGCGGACAAAAAATTCCCTGCCAGTGGATGGCGCGCGGGCGAAAGCCCACGCCGTGGATAACGCCGGTACACACCGCCCACATCAGCAGGAAGCCGTGCCAGATTTCCAGCTCACTGGTTTTGGCCGCAAAGCGCGACGGGTCCCAGAAGATGCAGCCCGCTAGCGCCAGCGCCATCAATAAGGAAAGCGCCCTTAACGGGCGCTTGTCCATTATCGCGTAAAGAGTCGCGATAATACTCATCAGTGTTCTTCTTTACCTGCTTTGGTGGCTTCCACGTGCTCAAGCGCCAGCGCGGTAATCACCCCAAAGGCACAAGCAAGAAGCGTTCCCAAAATCCATGCGAAATACCACATATATAGCTCCTTACCTTAGTACAGCGAGTGGGTGTTCTTTTCGATGTCTTCGCGAGTGATGCGACCGAACATTTTCCAGTAACACCAGGTGGTGTAGGCCAGAATAATCGGTACGAAGACAATCGCCACGTAAGTCATCAGGTTCAGCGTCAGCTGGCTGGAGGTGGCATCCCACATGGTCAGGCTCGCGTTCATCGCCGTGCTTGAAGGCATAATGAACGGGAACATGGCGATACCGGCAGTCAGAATGATGCACGCCAGCGTCAGCGAGGAGAACAGAAATGCCCAGGCGCCTTTATCTGCTTTGGTCGAAATGACGGTCAGCAGCGGCAGCGCCACGCCCAGTGCAGGAATCGCCCATAGCGCCGGCATATTATTAAAGTTCACCATCCACGCGCCGGCCTCACGAGCCACTTCTTTGGTCAGCGGGTTAGACGGGCCGGTATGATCCATGACGGATTTCACTACGTAACCGTCGATGCCATAGTAGACCCAAACGCCTGCCAGCGCGAAGCAGACCAGCGTCACCAGCGCCGCTACCGTTGAGACGGTGCGGGTACGCAGGTGCAGTTCGCCCACGGTACGCATCTGCAGATAGGTCGCGCCCTGCGTCAGGATCATCGCCACGCTAACAATACCGGCCAGCAGTCCAAACGGATTCAGCAGCTGGAAGAAGTTGCCGGTGTAGTACAGACGCAGATATTCATCAACGTGGAACGGAACGCCCTGCAGCAGGTTACCGAACGCCACGCCAATCACCAGCGGCGGTACGAAGCTGCCGACGAAGATGCCCCAGTCCCACATATTACGCCAGCGGGTGTCCTCAATCTTCGAGCGATAGTCGAAACCAACCGGACGGAAGAATAAAGACGCCAGCACCAGGATCATTGCCACGTAGAAGCCGGAAAACGCGGCGGCGTAGACCATCGGCCAGGCGGCAAAGAGCGCGCCGCCCGCGGTGATCAGCCACACCTGGTTTCCGTCCCAGTGCGGAGCAATGGAGTTAATCATAATTCGACGCTCGGTGTCGTTACGACCGAGGAAACGGGTGAGCATGCCCACCCCCATGTCGAAGCCATCGGCGACGGCAAAACCAATGAGCAGAATGCCAATCAGCAGCCACCAGATAAAACGCAATACTTCATAATCGATCATTTGACGACTCCTGTCTTAGCGTGCCGACTGAATAGCCGCAGAGGACTGTTCAAAGTGATAGCGACCGGTTTTCAGGCTGCTTGGTCCTTTGCGGGCAAACTTGAACATGAGGAACAGTTCAGCCACCAGGAACAGCGTGTACAGGCCACAAATCAGCACCATAGAGAAGATCAGGTCGCCCGCAGTCAGCGACGAGTTCGCTACAGCCGTTGGTAGCACTTCACCGATAGCCCAGGGCTGACGGCCATACTCGGCAACAAACCAGCCGGCTTCCACGGCAATCCACGGCAGCGGCAGGCCATAGAACGCAGCGCGCAGCAGCCATTTTTTCTCGCCAATGCGGTTACGAATCACGGTCCAGAAGGAGGCGCCAATAATCAGCAGCATCAGCACGCCACACGCCACCATGATACGGAAGGCAAAATAGAGCGGCGCCACGGCAGGAATGGAGTCCTTGGTCGCCTGCGCAATCTGCGCTTCCGTCGCGTCGGAGACGTTGTCGGTATAACGTTTCAGCAGCAGACCATAGCCAAGATCTTTCTTCACGTCGTTAAACCGATCGCGAACGGCCTGGTCGGTTGAACCTGCACGCAGCTGTTCCAGCAGCGCGTAAGCCTTCATCCCGTTACGGATACGCTCTTCGTGCTGAACCATCAGATCCTTCAGGCCGGTGACCTGTTTATCGACGGAGCGAGTCGCAATGATGCCCAGCGCGTAAGGAATCTGAATCGCGAAGCGGTTCTCCTCTGCTTTCTGGTCAGGAATACCAAACAGGGTAAAGGCCGCCGGAGCAGGCTGAGTTTCCCATTCTGCTTCGATAGCCGCCAGCTTGGTTTTCTGCACGTCGCCCATTTCGTAACCGGATTCATCACCGAGAACGATAACGGAGAGGATTGCCGCCATGCCGAAGCTGGCTGCGATAGCAAAGGAGCGCTTGGCAAAAGCAAAGTCGCGCCCTTTGAGCATATACCAGGAGCTGATAGCAAGAATGAACATCGCGCCGGTCACGTAGCCGGAAGCCACGGTATGCACGAACTTAACCTGAGCCACCGGGTTCAGAACCAGCTCAGAGAAGCTGACCATCTCCATACGCATGGTTTCAAAGTTGAAGTCCGACGCAATCGGGTTCTGCATCCAGCCGTTAGCGACAAGAATCCACAGCGCCGACAGGTTGGAGCCGAGCGCTACCAGCCAGGTCACGGCCATGTGCTGCACTTTGCCCAGACGATCCCAACCGAAGAAGAACAGACCTACAAAGGTAGATTCGAGGAAGAAGGCCATTAAACCTTCAATGGCCAGCGGCGCACCGAAGATATCGCCCACGTAGTGAGAGTAGTAAGACCAGTTTGTCCCGAACTGGAACTCCATGGTCAAACCGGTTGCCACACCCAGAGCGAAGTTGATACCAAACAACTTGCCCCAGAACTTGGTCATATCTTTATAAATCTGTTTGCCGGAAAGGACGTAGACCGTTTCCATGATGGCCAGCAGGAACGCCATACCAAGCGTCAGCGGCACAAACAGGAAGTGGTACATCGCGGTCAAGGCAAACTGTAAGCGCGACAGTTCGACTATATCTAACATCATGACTCCTTGCTCATCGCATGAAGACTCCGAGAGTGAACCCCGTTAGAAAGGGTCACACGCATGCCCCAATACAAATTTATTTGCTTCTTCTCGTCACGCCCGTTTCCTCTGTCAAGGAAACGGTAGTGGTGAAAAGTTACAAACATGTTAACAAAACACCCAAATTGATCCCGTGATTATATTACGCTGCAAAACCCTTACAATAAATAGGTTTTTATTGTGATAAATTTGCAGTTTTCGACGGCGATCAATTTATAGCGAAAATATCAGATTTTGGTCAATTTGATCCGCGACAATTTAACTCCATTTCTTGTTCTTTTCCAAGTTTTAAACATTGATTTAAATCAATTTTCATTTTAAATGTTAATTATGTTTACTGTGTACAACACTAGTAAACATAAGGTTAACGGTATGTTTTTCAGGAGTGTCATCAGTTACTGAAAATGATAGACCATTTATTTCACAGCGGAGCGGTACTTAATGAGCCCTCGTGAGCGGCTTAAATGCCGACCTCAACTGATAATGTTGCGTAGTTCACAGATTTTTTTTATCAAGTTACTATCGTTTATTTTTTTACTGATTATATTTATCATTGCATTTACCTTTAATTAACACCCCTATGTGACTATCGTTTATCCCGTCACCGCCGCCCATCGATTTCTTTTTTGTGCAGGTCAGGCCCCCTACTCTTCTTAAGGATCATCTGCAGTCTGCATTTTTACTCTCTGACGACGTATGTCTGCCTCATCAACAAAAATAGAATATGAAACGAACAATTCATCATTTGATAGCTTTATTCTAACAAGTTGCCTTTGACACATATAAAAACCAGCCCATAAATTCCGTTACCGCGCTCACAGAAAATTTTAAAGAATTGTATTTAACCCGTTATTTAGAAATACAGAAGCCAGCCAAAAATAAAATAAGATCTCGCTCACAAACATCGCAATATATTTATTACGAGAACTCAAAAAGGACAAATCAAATTTATAAGCATTAAGTACATCACCATGATAAACAAAGGATTTTTAACGAAAACTCAAAAATGCGCTTTTTTTGAATGATATTCTGAAAATAGATCAATTGCTTCCTCCAGACGAACCAAAGACACTCCAGCCCTATTAACAGGCAGCCATTACCCAGGCTGCCAAATATTAGATCGTCGTTTTTATTTTTATACCATCAGCCCTACAGAGGATTACCCATGAAGAAATCAACACTCGTTATTGGCGTCATTGGTGCTGACTGCCATGCAGTAGGCAATAAAGTCCTGGACCGCGTTTTTACTGCCCATGATTTTCGCGTAATCAATCTGGGCGTGATGGTCAGCCAGGATGAATATATTGATGCCGCCATCGAAACTGGTGCGGATGCCATCGTCGTGTCGTCGATTTACGGCCACGGCGATATCGATTGCCTGGGACTGCGCGAGCGCTGCATCGAACGCGGTATCGGCGACATTCTCCTTTACGTCGGCGGCAACCTGGTGGTCGGAAAGCATGACTTTGCCGACGTTGAAGCGAAGTTCAAAGAGATGGGGTTCAACCGCGTTTTTGCCCCCAGCCACGATCTGGAAGACGTCTGCCAGCTGATGGCAAACGACATCAACCAGCGCCATGGCGTTAAACA
Organism: Klebsiella sp. K5-306; assembly: GCF_051835185.1. Taxonomy (NCBI): domain Bacteria; kingdom Pseudomonadati; phylum Pseudomonadota; class Gammaproteobacteria; order Enterobacterales; family Enterobacteriaceae; genus Klebsiella; species Klebsiella sp. K5-306. Next base: position 50,663 of record NZ_JAIFJY010000006.1, on the reverse strand, counting down.
CCCGTGTCTGGAAGAGGCCATCTGATGCAAACCGTCTCAGTCGATATCGGCTCGACGTGGACCAAGGCGGCCCTCTTCACCCAGGAGGGGGATGAGCTGACGCTGGTAAACCACGTTCTGACCCCGACAACCACCCATCACCTGGCGGAAGGCTTTTTTGCCAGCCTGAACCAGGTGCTTAACGTTGCCGATGCGCGCCCGCTGCTGAACCGCGGTGACGTCACGCTGAAATACTCCTCATCGGCCAAAGGCGGTCTTGCCGTCGCCGCGATGGGGCTGGTGCCGTCCATCACCCTGGAGTCAGCAAAAGTCACCGCCCACTCGGCGGGGGCCAAAATCGCCCAATACTACTCCTATAAACTGAATCGCCACGACATTCAGGCGCTGGAAGCCTCGCCGCCGGACATTCTGCTGTTTACCGGCGGGACCGACGGCGGTGAAGCGAGCTACGGCCTGGCTAACGCCCACGCGCTGGCGGAGTCAACGCTCGACTGCGCCATTATCTATGCCGGCAACCGCGACATTCAGGACGAGATTCAGACCATCCTCGGCCATAAAGATCTGACCACGGTAGACAATATTCTGCCCGATCTCGATCACCCGAATCCGTACGCGGCCCGCAAGGCAATATGCGATGTTTTCTTATCCCGGATCGTCAAAGGTAAAGGACTGGACGTTATCGTCGCAGAAACCGGCGAAGAGCCGATGCCAACGCCGTGGACCGTCTACGAACTGGTGAAAACCATCAGTCATTACGACAGCGCGTGGAAAGAGTTCATGCTGATCGACATGGGCGGCGCGACTACCGATATCTACTCCGCCAGCGCCAACACGCTCTCGCCGGATACCGTTCTACACGGCGTTCCGGAGCCATATGTAAAACGCACAGTGGAAGGCGATCTCGGCATGCGCGTCTCGGCGATGGTTGTCGGTGAAAGTGCCCGGGAGCTGGTGAACGTGGTCTTTGCCCACCAGCCGCAGCGTCAGGAGGCTTTTTACCGCTATCTGCGCCATCTTGTCGCTCAGCCGGATTATCTGCCGGCCAGTGAAGAAGAAAAGTATTTCGACACCGTTCTCGCCGGGCTCTGCGTGGGCTACGCCAGCGAACGCCACGCGGGAACCAAAAAACAGGTCTGCACCTGCGTGGGCAACGTCGACCTGCAGATGGGGCGCGACCTGACCCCGGTGCGCAAAGTCGTCGGATCCGGTGGATGGCTCTCCCGCGCCAGCCGCTTTGACATCCACCGCTGGCTGAAATACCGCGAACTGGATGACGACGGCAGACGCATTCTCTTACCGACCCAGTTTGACTATTACCGCGATGCAAAAGGCCTGCTTCCGCTGCTGGCAAACGTTGCCAGGCTTTATCCCGAACTCGCCGCTCGCACCAGCATTCACTGTTTAACCCTATAAATGAAGGCAGCTACGAATGGAACTTCGAAATAAAAAATTAACCTATGACGAATTCATGACCGAGCGGCATCAGGTGTTGCAGACCTGGCATACCGGCAAGGACGTTGAGCACTTCGAAGATGGCGTGAAGTACCAGCAAACTATTCCAGAGAAAAAACGCTTTTCTCACGCCCTGCTTAAGGCCGACCAGGAAGGTAAAACGTTGAGCCAGCCGCGCGCGGGCGTAGCGCTGATGGATGAACACATTGCGCTACTCAAGACGCTGCAGGAAGAGTGCGATCTACTGCCCAGTACCATCGATGCCTACACCCGCCTTAACCGTTACGAAGAAGCGGCGGTCGGCATTCAGAAGTCTATCGAAGCGGGTACCTCCAAACTCAACGGTTTACCGGTGGTTAACCACGGCGTCGCTGCCTGCCGCCGGATGACCGAAGCGCTGGAAAAACCGGTGCAGGTACGTCACGGTACGCCGGACGCGCGTCTGCTGGCGGAAATTTCCATGGCCAGCGGCTTTACCAGCTACGAAGGCGGCGGTATCTCCTACAACATTCCCTACGCCAAGCGCGTGACCCTGGAGAAGTCGATTCGCGACTGGCAGTACTGCGACCGTCTGATGGGCCTTTATGAAGAGCACGGCATTCGAATTAACCGCGAACCTTTCGGCCCGCTGACCGGCACTCTGATCCCGCCGTTTATGTCCCACGCGGTGGCGATTATCGAAGGGCTGCTGGCGCTGGAACAGGGCGTCAAATCAATTACCGTCGGCTACGGCCAGGTGGGCAGCCTGACCCAGGACATTGCAGCAATTAAGTCGCTTCGCGAACTTTCTCACGAATATTTTGGCAATTACGGTTTCGACGATTATGAACTGAGTACCGTCTTCCACCAGTGGATGGGCGGTTTTCCGGAAGATGAATCAAAAGCGTTTGCCATTATCTCGTGGGGCGCGGCGGTGGCCGGCATGTCCGGCGCCACCAAAGTGATCACCAAGAGCCCGCATGAAGCGTTCGGTATTCCAACCGCAGCGGCCAACGCGCAGGGCCTGAGGGCCTCCCGCCAGATGCTCAATATGGTCAGCGATCAGAAGTTCCCGCCGTGCGCCGCGGTAGATCAGGAAGTGGAGCTGATAAAAAGCGAGGTACGCGCGGTACTGAAGAAAGTCTTCGAACTGGGTAACGGCGATATCGCCCGCGGTACGGTGCTGGCCTTTGAAGCGGGCGTGCTGGACGTGCCTTTTGCTCCGGCATCCTGCAACGCGGGCAAAATTCTGCCGGTTCGCGACAATTCCGGCGCCATTCGCGTGCTTGAAGCTGGCGCGGTTCCGCTGCCGAAGGACATCCTCGCCCTGCACCACGATTACGTCGCAGAACGTGCGCATTTTGAAGGTCGCAAGCCCTCATTCCAGATGGTTGTTGATGACATCAACGCGGTATCCCACAGTCAATTAATAGGAAGACCATAATGAAAATTAAACAGGCCCTTTTCACCGCTGGCTACTCCTCATTCTACTTTGATGACCAGCAGGCGATTAAAAACGGCGCGGGTCACGATGGATTCATCTATACCGGCGCGCCGGTTACCCCCGGATTTACCTCCGTGCGCCAGGCGGGTGAATGCGTTTCCGTGCAGCTAATTCTGGAAAACGGCGCGGTAGCGGTCGGTGACTGTGCCGCCGTACAGTATTCCGGCGCCGGCGGCCGCGACCCGCTGTTCCTCGCGGAAAATTTTATTCCCTTCCTCAACGATCATATTAAACCGCTGCTGGAAGGCCGGGATGTCGATACGTTCCTGCCGAACGCCCGCTTCTTCGACAAGCTGCGCATCGACGGCCAACTGCTGCATACCGCCGTCCGCTATGGTCTCTCCCAGGCGCTACTCGATGCCACGGCGCTGGCCAGCGGCCGTCTGAAGGCGGAGGTGGTTTGCGACGAATGGCAGCTGCCCTGCATCCCGGAAGCGATTCCGTTATTTGGTCAGAGCGGCGACGACCGCTACATCGCCGTGGACAAAATGATCCTCAAAGGCGTTGACGTTCTGCCGCATGCGCTCATTAACAACGTCGAAGAGAAGCTGGGTCTGAAAGGGGAGAAACTGCGCGAGTATATCCGCTGGCTGTCCGACCGCATCTTAAGCCTGCGCACCAGCCCCCGCTACCGCCCGACGCTGCATATCGATGTTTACGGCACCATCGGCCTGATTTTCGATATGGACCCGCTTCGCTGCGCCGAATATATCGCCAGCCTGGAGAAAGAGGCCCAGGGCCTGCCGCTCTATATAGAAGGCCCGGTGGATGCCGGCAACAAACCGGATCAGATCCGCATGCTGACCGCCATCACCAAAGAGCTGACCCGCCTGGGTTCCGGGGTGAAAATCGTCGCCGATGAATGGTGTAACACCTATCAGGATATCGTTGACTTCACCGATGCCGGCAGCTGCCACATGGTACAGATTAAAACCCCGGACCTCGGCGGCGTCCATAACATTGTGGACGCGGTGCTGTACTGCAACAAACATGCTATGGAAGCCTATCAGGGCGGGACCTGTAACGAAACCGAGATCAGCGCCCGCACCTGCGTTCACGTCGCGCTGGCCGCGCGTCCTGTGCGCATGCTGATCAAGCCAGGCATGGGCTTCGACGAAGGTCTTAACATCGTGTTTAACGAAATGAACCGCACCATCGCGCTGTTGCAGACTAAGGATTAAGAGATGGCTCGTACCTTTAAGATCTTATCGCCGACCGCGATTCTGGGTTATGGCTTTCCGGAAGAGAGCTTTCTTAAAGCCATGGCGGAGTCTCCGGATCTGATTGCCGTTGACGCCGGTTCATCCGATCCCGGCCCCCATTATCTGGGAGCAGGTAAACCCTTTACCGACAGAGCCGGAGTGAAACGCGATCTGCGCTATATGATCGTCGCCGGCGTAAAAAACAGTATTCCGGTGGTGATCGGCACGGCCGGCGGCTCCGGCGCGGCCCCGCACCTGGAGTGGTGCCGGCAAATCATCCATGAGATTGCGCAGGAAGAAAAACTGTCGTTTTCCATGGCGCTGATCCCGTCTGACGTCGAGAAATCCATCGTGCATCAGGCGCTGGATAACGGCAAAATCACCGCCCTCGACTTTGTGCCCGAGCTGACCCACGAAGCCATTGAAGAGAGCACCTATATCGTCGCCCAGATGGGTATCGAACCGTTCCAACGGGCGCTGGCCGCCGGCGCCCAGGTGGTGCTGGGCGGACGGGCGTACGATCCAGCCTGCTTCGCGGCGCTGCCGATTATGCAGGGCTTCGATGAGGGACTGGCCCTGCACTGCGGCAAGATCCTTGAATGCGCGGCCATTGCGGCGACCCCAGGGTCCGGCTCCGACTGCGCGATGGGGATCATCGACGACAACGGTTTTACGCTGAAAACCTTCAATCCACAGCGCAAATTCACCGAAACGTCCGCCGCGGCGCACACGTTATACGAGAAGTCCGATCCGTACTTCCTGCCGGGGCCCGGCGGCGTGCTGAACCTCAAAGGATGCAGCTTCAAAGCGGTCAACGAAGGCGAGGTCTACGTTAGCGGCTCTCGCCACGAAGAGACGCCCTACGCGCTGAAGCTGGAAGGCGCGCGTCGGGTCGGCTTTCGCTGCCTGACCATTGCCGGAACCCGCGACCCGATCATGATCGCCGGGATCGACACGATTCTTGCAGAGGTACAGGCCAGCGTGGCGCGCAACCTCTCGCTGAGTGACGACAGCATCCGCATGACTTTCCATCTGTACGGAAAGAACGGAGTGATGGGCAATCATGAGCCGATGAAAAGCGCCGGGCACGAGCTGGGGATTTTACTGGACGTCGTCGCCCCGACTCAGGATACCGCCAACAGCGTCTGTTCGCTGGTGCGCTCTACCCTGCTGCACTACGGTTATGAAAACCGCATTGCGACCGCGGGCAACCTCGCCTTCCCGTTCTCGCCTTCCGATATTCAGAGCGGCCCGGTGTATGAGTTTTCAATCTATCACCTGATTGAAGCCTGCGACGCGCTGCGCTTTGACTTCCATATCGAGCAGGTCACGCCAGAAGGAGTTCAGGCATGAAACAATCTCTATGCTCACTGGCGCAGGTGATCCGCTCCAAAAACGCCGGGCCGTATGAATTAGTTTTAGATATTTTATTTAAAACCCGGGAGGATTATCAGCGGGTAAAACGATCTGAGCAATTAACTCCGCAGCTTATTGCCAGCTTGTATAACGTGAGACCTGATTTTATTCATCGCATTGTCTGGTTTGATCCGGCTAACGCGGTAAAAATTGTCATGCCGCGGGATATTATTTCCGGCAACGTTGGCGACAATGATGTTTATGGCGCTCAGCAGCATGCGCCGTTATTAAGTATTGAGTTTGATTTCTAATTCTATATCCAATGGATTTCGAGTTGCATTGAGGCGGCAACTGAAGGACAGATTCGTCAGGAACGAATTTGAACAGCCGGAGGCTGCCTTCGGTGAGGGACATGGATGTCCCTCATTCATCCCCAGGAGCGTACATCCGTACGTGACTGGGGTGAGCAAAGGCAGCCAACAAAAATGCAGCGTGAAAGACAACGGATATAAAAATACAACAACATCCCTTGGTGTACAGGATTTCGCTGTATCACTGTATTCCAGACAATTTATGCGGTTGGTCACCACAGGCGCCCGTCTGAGCGGTTTGCAGGCTCAGGCGTGCGCTGCCCTACAACACTTCACCGACTAACCTCGATCCGATGGAGTAAACATGAAAAAAATAAGTTTAACCAAAATGATCATATTAGGCCTGATACTCGGCATGATTGCCGGGGTGGCAATTAATAATATGGCATCGGCTGATACAGCAAAATCATACGCGCAGGATATTTCTATTTTCACCACTATATTTTTACGCATGGTAAAAATGATTATCGCTCCGCTGGTAATATCCACGCTGGTAGTTGGCATCGCCAAAATGGGCGATGCTAAAACGCTCGGGCGGATATTCTCGAAAACTTTTTTCCTGTTTATTTGCGCCTCGCTGCTGTCGATTGCGCTGGGGCTGGTGATCGTTAATCTGTTCCAGCCGGGGGCGGGGATTAATTTCGTCGCCCACGATGCCGGAGCGGTCGCGGCCGTTCAATCTGAGCCCTTCACACTGAAGGTATTTATCTCTCACGCGGTGCCGACCAGCATCGTTGATGCGATGGCGCGCAACGAAATCCTGCAAATCGTGGTGTTCTCCATTTTCCTCGGCTGTAGCCTGGCGGCTATCGGCGAAAAAGCCGAACCCATTGTGAAAGTGCTCGATTCGCTGGTCCACGTAATGTTGAAGCTGACGGGCTACGTCATGCTCTTCGCGCCGCTAACCGTCTTTGCCGCTATCTCCGGGCTGATCGCCGAGCGCGGTCTGGGCGTAATGGTCAGCGCCGGTATCTTTATGGGTGAGTTCTACCTGACGCTTGGCATGCTGTGGGCGATGCTGATTGGCCTGTCGGCGGTCATTGTTGGTCCGTGCATTGGCCGTCTGACCAAAGCGATCCTTGAGCCCGCCCTGCTGGCCTTCACCACGTCCAGCTCTGAAGCCGCCTTCCCGGGCACCCTCGATAAGCTGGAAAAATTTGGCGTCTCTTCCAAAATCGCCAGCTTCGTTCTGCCCATTGGCTACTCCTTTAACCTGGTTGGCTCCATGGCCTACTGCTCGTTCGCCACGGTGTTTATCGCCCAGGCCTGCAACGTGCACCTCGGCATGGGCGAGCAGATCACCATGCTGCTGATTCTGATGCTGACCTCAAAAGGGATGGCGGGCGTACCGCGCGCCTCAATGGTAGTTATTGCCGCGACGCTGAACCAGTTCAACATTCCGGAAGCGGGCCTGATCCTGTTGATGGGTGTCGATCCGTTCCTCGATATGGGTCGCTCCGCCACCAACGTAATGAGTAACGCCATGGGCGCCGCCATCGTTGGCCGCTGGGAAGGCGAGCACTATGGAGAAGGCTGCCGCGGCACCGCCCCGGTCAAAAAACCCGAGCAGGAGCGTCCTGCCAGCGAAACGTCCGAAGTGGCGATGTCCTGATGGCAAGATGGCTATGAACCCCAGGCCGGATCTATCCGGCCCGGTTCCTCTCAATAATCTCAACAGGACATACCATGAACGTTAAATTTCTCGGCACCTGCCTGTTCACCGCCAGCTTATTGTTTAGCGGCGCCGCCGCAGCTCAGGGCGCACCGGACTACGCCAGCATTATCGAGCAGGCGCATCAGAAATATAAAAATAACCACGAGGGTAAAGTCGCCGACTACATCCCCGCTCTGGCGACCTATAGCCCGGATAATTTCGCCATTACGCTCGCGACGGTAGAAGGCAAAATTTACCAGACCGGCGACGTAAAAAAAGCGTTCCCGATGGAGTCCCTGAGCAAAGTGTTCACCCTGGCGCTGGCAATGGAGCAACGCGGACCGCAGGAAGTGTTGGATAAACTCGGCGCCAACGCCACCGGCCTGCCCTTCAATTCCGGATTAGCCGTCGAACTCACCCAAGGCGCGCCGGAGAATCCGTTAGTCAACGCCGGCGCCATGAGCACCGTGAGCCTGATTGCGGCGCAGGACAAAACCGACCGCTGGAATAAAATCCTCAACAATCTCAGCGCCTGGGCCGACAGTACGCTGAGCGTGAACGAGCCGGTATTTCAATCCGAAATGGCAACCAACCAGCATAACCAGGCGCTGGCCATGTTGATGCATTCCTACCGCAGCTTTTATGGCGATCCGCAGGAAGCCGTCGAAATCTACACCCGTCAATGTTCGGTGGATATCACCGTTGAGCAGCTCGCCAAAATGGGAGCCGTGCTGGCCAACGGCGGTAAATCGCCGTTCAACGGCAGGCAACTGCTTAACGCCAGCTATGTGCCGCAGGTACTGGCGGAAATGGCGATAGCCGGGCTGTACGACGGCAGCGGCAGATGGCTGTATAGCGTCGGTATTCCGGCGAAATCCGGCGTTGCCGGCGGGATGATCGCCGTGGTGCCGGGGCGGTACGCCATCGCCGTCTATTCCCCTCCGCTGGATGCAGCCGGTAATAGCGTTCGCGCCCAGCAAACCATCGAGTACGTCGCTAAAGCGACGCAGGCCAATCTCTTTTTCGCGAAATAGTGAGATGTCACATGTCTAAACCCTTTGTCTGGCAGGAACTCTTTGTGCAGAGTAAAGATAATACGGAATATGAACTACTCAGTAATCAACATGTTAAGGTGACAGAGTTAGATGGTGAAGAGGTCATCAAGGTTGCGCCCGAAGCGTTAACGTTGCTGGCTCAGCAGGCATTTTATGAGGCTTCATTTTTCCTGCGCGCCGGACATTTAAAACAGATCGCCAGTATCCTGCACGATCCGCAGGCCAGCAGTAACGATAAATATGTTGCGCTGCAGCTGCTGCGCAACGCCGAAGTCTCGGCAAAAGGCGTGCTGCCAAACTGCCAGGATACCGGGACCGCAACCATCGTGGCGAGCAAAGGCCAGAACGTCTGGACCGGCGGCAACGATGCTGAAGCCCTGAGTCAGGGCGTCTACAACACCTTCCAGGAAAATAATTTACGCTATTCGCAAAATGCCCCCCTCGATATGTACACCGAGGTCAACACGGAGACTAACCTGCCGGCGCAGATCGACATCAGCGCCGTGCCGGGTAGCGAATACCGCTTCCTGTTCGTCAACAAAGGCGGCGGCTCGGCGAACAAAGCAGCGCTGTTTCAGGAAACAAAATCCATCCTGCAGCCGGAAAAACTCACCGCCTTCCTGATTGAAAAAATGAAAGCGCTGGGCACCGCCGCCTGTCCGCCGTACCACATCGCCTTTGTGGTGGGCGGCCTCTCGGCGGATCAGGCATTGAAGGTGGCGAAGCTGGCTTCGACCAAATATTATGACAATCTGCCCACCAGCGGAAATGCGCTGGGCCAGGCGTTTCGCGATACCGCGCTGGAGGCGACGTTGCTTAACGCCAGCCGCGAGTTCGGCATCGGCGCGCAGTTTGGCGGCAAATATTTCGCTCACGATATTCGCGTGATCCGCCTGCCGCGGCACGGCGGCTCCTGCCCTATCGCTATGGCCCTCTCCTGCTCCGCCGATCGAAACATTAAAGCCAAAATCAACAAGCACGGCATCTGGCTGGAGAAGCTGGAACATAACCCGGGCAAGTTCATTCCTGATTCTCAGCGGATAGAAAACGGGGCGCAGACCGTCCAGCTCGACCTGAATCGGCCGCTGCGCGATATCCTTCGCGATATGTCAGCCCTGCCGGTCGGTACCCGGCTGTCGCTGAGCGGTCCAATTGTCGTCGCCCGCGATATTGCCCATGCCAAAATTAAAGAGCGGCTGGATAATGGCGAACCGATGCCGGCTTACATGCGCAATCATATCGTCTACTACGCCGGACCGGCGAAAACGCCAGACAATCTTGCCTGCGGCTCGCTGGGTCCCACCACCGGCGGACGGATGGACGGGTATGTTGATGCTTTCCAGGCCGCGGGCGGGAGTCTGATCATGCTCTCAAAAGGCAACCGCAGCCCGCAGGTGACCGAAGCCTGCCTGAAACACGGCGGCTTTAATCTCGGCAGCATCGGCGGTGCGGCGGCCCTGCTGGCGCAGCAGTACGTGAAAAGTTTACGCTGCCTTGAGTATCCGGAACTGGGCATGGAAGCGGTATGGATGATGGAAGTCGAAAACCTGCCCGCGTTTGTGCTGGTTGACGACAAAGGCAACAACTTCTTTAGCCAGTTCGAGCAGCAGCACCGCTGCGCCACCTGTCCGGCAGGGCACTAAGGAGCATTTATGCACGCGCGAGGCAATCCTGACCGCCATCGTCAGCGCCAGCAGAAGCTGAAAACGCAGGTTGATACCCGCGTGGCGGCGGCAACGGAGCAAAAAGGCATCTTGATCGTCTTCACCGGCAACGGTAAGGGCAAATCTACTGCCGCCTTTGGTACGGCAACGCGAGCCGTCGGACATGGTAAGCGCGTCGGCGTTGCCCAGTTCATTAAAGGCCAGTGGGATAATGGAGAGTACAATACGCTGCATCCTCTGGGCGTTGAGTTTCACATTATGGGCACCGGCTTTACCTGGGAAACGCAAAACCGGGAAACGGATATTGAGGCGGCATCGGTCGTATGGCGAGAGAGTAAGCGCATGCTGGCCGATCCGAGCTACGATCTGGTGGTGCTGGATGAGCTCACGTATATGCTGGCGTATCGCTATCTGGATCCACAGGAAGTAATTGCCGCTATTGTCAATCGTCCGCCGCAGCAGAACGTGATTGTTACCGGCCGCGGCTGCCATGCCCGCCTGCTGGAGCTTGCCGATACGGTCAGCGAGCTGCGCCCGGTGAAGCACGCCTTTGACGGTGGTATTCAGGCGCAGGCAGGAATCGACTGGTAGTTTGACCCGGCTCGCGCTGCGTTCTGCTCCCTGGGCTACTCTGCGCGCTGCTCCCGGGGCGGCGCTTGACGCGCCTTGCCCGGGCTACGGGTTCACCGCCGTTTGCAGCGCGGTAGCCCGGACAGATGCGCAGCATCGCCTCCGGGGAGTTCAACGACTCTGCTCTCTACTGGGGTATTCTGCGCGCTGCTCCCGGGGCGGCGCTTGACGCGCCTTGCCCGGGCTACGGGTTCACCGCCGTCTGCGGGCCGGAAGCCCGGGCAAAGCACCGTCAGGCAGCCGACACCACCGATTTTTGCAGCAGCCAGTCGCGAAATACCTGCAAATGACGGGATTCCGTTTTATCCTCCTGCCACGTCATAATAAAACGGTTACCGGTACGAATCGGCACATCGCAGGGGATCACCATCTCACCGCTATCCAGGTCATGCTGAATGGCAAAACGCGGCAGTAGCGCGACTCCCAGATTTGAACGCACTGCCGCAATCAGCATCGAGAGCAGATCGAAACGTGGACCGATGTTGATCTGCGGGCTGGTGATATTCGACAGCGCAAACCACTCCTGCCAGCCGTGAATCCGCGTGCTTTGATGCAGCAGCGGAAATTCGCCCAGCAGCTCCTCCACCGCCAGCTTTTGCCCGGGTTCCGACAGCAGTCCGCAGCCGCACACCGGCAAAATTTCCTCTTCAAACAGATACTCCACTTCAGACCACGGCGAGCAAAAATCCTCGCGCATAATGGCGGCATCGTACTCGCGGCTCAGAAAATCACTCATGCTGGCCAGCGAATGAATATTAACGATGATGTCAGGATTTAATTTATTAAACTCGCGCAGGTTGGGGATCAGCCAGTGGGTGCTAAAGGTGGGATTAACGGCCAGTTCAAGAACCTGCACCGTCGGTTGCCAGGTCATAATCGAATTGGTATCACGCTCCAGTTTGTTCAACGTTTCTTTAACGATAGACAAATAATGCTTGCCGGCCTCATTTAAAAAAATCCTTTTTTTAGCATGATTAAATAATGACGTATGGAGGAAATCCTCCAGCGCCGTGACCTGTCGGAACACGGCGCTTTGTGTTAAAGCCAACTCTTCCGCTGCCCGGGTATAACTTTCATGGCGAGCCACAACCTCAAAAGTCACCAGTAATTCAGTTTTCGGTATTTTTCCTCTCATAACGTCTTCCATTTACGGCGTGCAAAAATTGTTTAATAGATAAAAAAAGCGCGCAAGGACATCAGGTTAGCCCCCGGTGTTATATTTTATTTTACCGTCAGGTGTCATTGATCTATTCCATGATTAATGCATACTATCACTGATCAAATAATAACCAATAATACCCAGGCGCTACAATAAAGACAATTTAAACAACGTGATTGCTGCACAATTAAAAGCATTAAGTTGTCAATATTTTTTCACGTTAACTTGTTTATTAGCGAAGACATGAAGAGAGCCACTGGGAATTAATTACCTGGTCATGGGCATAATTGAAAAATTCCGCGATCGGGCACACATTATGAATGCTCCAGGAAAAATCTGTATTAACCTGAATTCGAGGCTAACCGATGCGAGGTGAAGATCTCCAGAGGTTCCGTTCGCGGAACGACTGGGGGGTCGTGCGGTGAGCAGCGCGGAACACCCGGCAAAAGTAGCTGGTTTGCGCAAACTGAAGCTTACGCGCCACGCTGTCTATGGAATTAGCCGGGTCCCCGAGCAGCTCTCCGGCACGCTGCATTTTCTTCTGATTGACCCACACCTTAAAATTTACGCCCTGACGCTTTTTAAAAAAACGGCTGAAGTAGTTAGCGCTGAGACAAACATGGGCGGCAACAGATTCCAGAGACAGCTCATCATATAAATGTTCATCAATATAGCGCAGCGCAGCCGCCAGTTTTATTTCATGCGGCGATTTTTGTGCATAATAAAAAGTGCTCTTTTGTCGCGCCAGTCTCGCACCTTCCTCCTCTGCTTCTTCCATCGCTGAGTAATGACTAACGATGAAATGCAGTAGCCTTATCGCCGCCGAGCGATGATTATTATCGGTTGCTGCTCGATGGTCAAAAATAATATACCCGCATATTTCATTGCTTTGAACCAGCGGTAGGGAAAAGAACTCTGCCCCCGCATAGCAATCGGGCAAGCGACCGTCGGTTACCTTAATAACCATCGCCGTCAGCCCCGTTGCCCGCGAAAAAACATCTGTTAACGAACTAAAAAAAACGATGCCATTATCCCTTTTATTTTCCGCCATCTTATTCTCCGTAAGCTTTTGCAAGCGGTTAATATGCAAAATATTACGGATAAAAAGGATGATGACTGACGCAAAAAATAATCTCATTTAAACAGATGAATATGATCAAAATGCACAACCGTTACGCCGGTTCAGGAGGACGATGCCTGAGAGCTGCCCGCGCTCAGGCGGCCAGCGTTCTCAAACTTTAACGAATCTTCACAGAAAACTGTGAGCACAAATTTCTGACCGACAAATGATTAATTGTTATATTTCATAAAGTTATACAAATATCATGCGTTTTCGTGATGTTGTTGTTTGTGAGAATCATCATGTGAATGTGAAATGCCCTCCTGAATAATAGGTTCAATGTGAAAACAACTTGAACGGAGTGGATCCATGGCCGTCACTACAGGCGTTATCGCCGACGATTTTACCGGCGCAACGGATATAGCAAGCTTTATGGCTGAACAGGGCTGGCGAGTCGCGCTGCTGCCCGGCATGCCCGATATCACTCAGAGCTGGAACGAAGAGGTTGACGCTATCGTCATCTCGTTGAAGAGCCGCGCTTTACCGGCAGAACAGGCCGTCGCCCAGTCCCTGGCCTGCGCCCGCTGGCTAAGACAAAACGCCGGCGTCCGCCAGCTCTATTTCAAGTATTGCTCAACCTTTGATTCCACGCCGGCGGGCAACATCGGCCCGGTAAGCGATGCGCTGATGAACGACATTCAGGCCCCGCTAATCGTTCACTGCCCCGCTCTGCCGCAAAACGGGCGCACGGTGGTCCACGGCCATCTGTTTGTGAACGGGGTGCTGCTTAACGAATCCGGTATGGAAAAACATCCGCTAAATCCGATGACCGATGCCAGCGTACCGCGCCTGCTGGCCGCGCAGACGGCCAGCCCGGTTGGGCACATTGCTCTCAATACGATTCGCAGCGGTGTGGAAGCGGTCACTTACGCCTTAGAACGCTATCAGACTGAAGGGACGCGCCATGTGATTGTCGATACGCTGGACGGCACCGATCTCCATACCCTGGCTCAGGCGCTGCAGGAGTATCCGCTGCTGGCCGGAGGTTCCGGTCTCGGCGGCGCGCTGGCCGCTAACGCTGGTGGTCATCCTGTTGCGTCGCCGCACCGCTTTCCCTCTCCCGCCAGAGCAGTCGTGTTCTCCGGCAGCTGTTCGACGATGAGCAACCGCCAGGTCAACCGCTATAAAGCCCTGGCGGCATCCTGTTTGCTTGACGTTGCCCGCTGCCTGTCGGATACCGAAAGCTACAGCGACGAGCTGTCTACCTGGGCGATGGCGCATATCAGCGACCCGCTCGCGCCGCTACTTTATGCCACCCAGCCGCCAGAGGCGCTACAGCGCATTCAACAGGAATACGGCGAACAGGCCGCCAGTCAGGCAATCGAACGCACTTTCGCCCGGCTGAGCGCCAAACTTCTGGCCGCAGGCGTCAACACCTTTATTGTCGCTGGCGGAGAAACCTCCGGCACCGTCGTGGAAGCGCTACAGGTGAAGCGCCTGGCCGTCGGCAGAGCGATCGCGCCGGGCGTACCCTGGGTCTTCTCCTCCGGCCTGGCGCTGGCCCTGAAGTCAGGCAACTTTGGCGACGAAGATTTCTTTTTTACGGCCCAGGAGTATCCATCATGAATCCGGTGAGTGAACACCAACTCCGCGAACAGCTGGTCCACTATGGGCGCTCGCTGTTTATGCGCGGCTACAGCAGCGGCGGTTCCGGCAATCTCAGCGTGAAGCTGCCGGACGGCGGCTATCTGGTGACCCCAACCAATTCTTGTCTGGGTGAACTGCAGGCCGCCACCCTGAGTCGACTGGATGCCGATGGCGTGCATCTCAGCGGCGATAAGCCGTCAAAAGAGGTCCCTATGCATCTGGCGTGGTACCGCCACCGGCCTTCCTGCGGGGCCGTAGTACATCTGCACTCTCCGTGGCTGACCGCGCTCTCCTGTCTACCGTGCGCCACGCCGGAAAACTGCCTGCCGCCGCTAACGCCGTACTACGTGATGCGCGTCGGACGGCTGCCGCTGCTGCCCTATTTCAAACCCGGACACGAGGGCATTGCCAGCGCGCTCAGTGACATCGCCGCAGACCATACGGCGGCGCTACTGGCCAACCACGGGCCGGTAGTGAGCGGTCGCTCGCTGCGCGAGGCGGTGTTTAACGCCGAAGAACTGGAAGACAGCGCCCGTATCTGGCTGACCTTAAAACCGCTCGGCTATGTCCCGCTCTCAGAAGCAGCGGTGGCCGAACTCGAACAATCCCGACAGGCCTGAGGTGCGATGATGATCCCGGAACAACGGCGCGACTTTATTTACCGCTACGTGCATGAAAAAAACGCCGCCTCCTTCAATGAACTGGCGGAGCTGATGAGCGTGTCGCATATGACGGTACGCCGCGACATTCAGCTGCTGGAAGAAGAAGGCAAGGTTATCGCCATTAACGGCGGCGTAAAGCTCAATAACCTGCTTAAATCCGAGCTGCCGTGGCGAGAGAAAGCGGAGTTGCATCATGAAGTAAAACGCAAAATGGGCCAGCTGGCGGCGATGCTCATCGAGCCGGGTCAAACGCTCTACCTCGATGCCGGCACCTCGTTGTTTGAAGTGGCGAAAGCGGTGGCCGCCAGCCGCTGT
Organism: Klebsiella sp. K5-306; assembly: GCF_051835185.1. NCBI lineage: Bacteria > Pseudomonadati > Pseudomonadota > Gammaproteobacteria > Enterobacterales > Enterobacteriaceae > Klebsiella > Klebsiella sp. K5-306. Next base: position 34,953 of record NZ_JAIFJY010000006.1, on the reverse strand, counting down.
TTTAACCTGACGGTCGTCACCAACGACTTTTCCATCAGCCACTACCTGATGGATATGCCGCATATCACGCTCTATCACACCGGCGGCCTGGTGGACCAGCGCAACCGCTCAAGCATTGGTAAAAGCGCCGCCAGCTTTCTTCGCACCATTAATATTGACGTGGCGTTTCTGAGCTCCTCTTCGTGGGATACCGAACGCGGGATGTCAACGCCGAGCGAAGGGAAAGCCTCGGTCAAGGAGGCGGTGCTCACCGTTTCCCGGCGTCGGGTACTGGTCTGCGATAGCAGTAAATTTGGCAAATACGGCATGTTCCATATCTGCGGGCTGGAGCAATTGACCGATATTGTTTCTGATAACCGGCTACCGGAGGATGCGCAACACACTATTGCCAGCCAGGGGGTGAAACTGCATCTGGTAGATAGCCGGGAGGGAGCGCATCATGCTGAAGCTCGCGGCTAACCTCGACTGGCTATTTACCGATTTACCGATAGCGGCCCGTTTCCAGGCGGCAAAAGCGGCCGGTTTTCACGGCATTGAAGGGCTATTTCTCTGGCAACACCCGCTGGAACAGCTGCAGGCGGCACAGCGGCAAACGTCTCTACCGCTGGTGCTGATGAACGCTCCGGCAGGCAACTGGTCTCAGGGTGAACGCGGGCTGGCAGCGCTACCCGGGCGCGAAGAGGAGTTTCACCGCAGTCTGGAGCGGGCTCGTCATTATGCCACGGCGCTGGGCTGCCGCCGGGTTCACGTTATGGCGGGCTTGCGCTGCGACGCTCTGACGCATCAGGCCCAGCTTGAGCTCTTGCGCAACAGGCTGCGTATCGCCTGCGATGTGCTGGCTGTTGCGGGAATAGACGTGCTGATTGAACCATTAAACTCGCAGGATATGCCCGGCTATTTTATTGATAGCTTTCCGCTGGCCGCAGCAATCATTGACCAGGTCGCCAGGAACAATATCGGTTTACAGTTTGATATTTATCACTGCCAGAAAATTCACGGCAACGTCGCAAAAAATATTGAACGCTACTTTACGCTTATCAAACATATTCAAATTGCTTCCGTTCCTTATCGCCATGAACCTGGGACCGGCGAATTAAATGAAGCATGGTTATTCGATTTTATTAAAAAAATGAACTACAAGGGCTGGATTGGTTGTGAATATCAACCCTCAACATCAGGCCCCGAATCATTACGCTGGATAACGCCTTACCTGGAATTTTAATCTCTCTGTACCGGAGGAAAATATGTCGGATACCGTTATTATCTCGCTGGCACCCGTTGCCGCGGATTGCCCTCGAGTCATACCCGAAGAACTGGCGCAGGAAATACTCGCCAGCGTAGAATATGGCGCGGCGATTGTTCATCTGCACGTCCGTGATAAGCAGGGGCGTCTGACGCCGGACACCGTCGATTTTCAGGCCACAATCGACCCTGTGATGCGCCATTCAAACCTGATAATTCAGGCCTCTACCGGCGGCGTCTCTTCGCTGTCCATCGCCGAACGCTGCGCGCCCCTGGCCTGCTCAGGAGTGGAGATGGCGTCGCTTAACGTCGGCTCCGTTAACCTTGGCGATGCCGTTTACTTTAATCCCGGCCCGGACGTCGAATATTGTGCAAGACAAATCATCGAGCATAACATAATTCCCGAATTTGAAGTTTTCGAAATTGGCATGATTAATAATATCCTGGCTCTGCAGGAAAATATCAAATTCAAAACTCCGATGCTGTTTAATATTGTACTGGGGCATCGCGGCACTACTCCCGCCACGATTGATACATTAATTGCCATGCGCAGCATGCTCCCCCGCGAGGCCTTATGGGGAATAACGCATTTTGGCAGAAAGAATTTCGACATTATCGCTGCCGCAGTCGCCATGGGCGCCAGCGAGGTTCGAATTGGCTTTGAGGATAGCTATTATTTAAGCGCGGAAGAAAAAGCCCAGAATAACTATCAGCAGGTCGCCAAACTCGCCACCCTGATTCGCAGCATGGATAAGAAAGTCGCCACGCCCGACATTGCGCGGCAAATGTTATCTATTCCCCCCCGGCAGCAATAACAACAGAAAGGACATTTCGCTATGACTATGACCACTGTTATTCACAAAACCGGTCTCGGCGTCAGCATCGCCGGCGCCGCCCTGGCGGCGGTTGGCGCGCTGATGCATTCACCCGCGCTCTGGCAGCCTGGGCTGGTGATGTTCACCGCCGGTTTTGCGGCGGGAGCAGGATACTGGCCGGGGTTACGCAGCTATCAGTTTACCTTGTGGATCATCGCCGGTTTCGTTGCCGCGATGACCTGGTCTACGGATCTGATCGTCTGGGGCGGCTTTAACATCACCCATAAATGGATCGTTTTCCTGGTCATCCAGGCCACTATGTTCAGCATGGGCACCAAGCTGACGATCCAGGATTTTATCGATGTCGCCAAAATGCCGTGGGCGGTGTTTATCGGTACCTTCTGCCATTTTGTCATTATGCCCCTGCTCGGCCTGACCATTACCCTGGTCTTCAACTTTCCGCCGGAAGTCGCGGTGGGCATCCTGCTGATTGGCGCGTGTCCCAGCGGCCTCTCTTCGACGGTGATGGTTTACATCGCCAACGCTAACCTGGCGCTGGCGGTATCGATAGCGGCAGTATCAACCCTGGCGGCCACGGTGATGACGCCGCTGTGGGTTAACCTGCTGGCGGGCTCGATGATCGATATTCAGCTGACCGCAATGGTGATGGACGTGGTGAAAATCGTGCTCATCCCGATCGGCGCGGCGATCTTACACGACTACCTGAAAACCTACGCCAGTATACGCGGCCGCCGTATTGTGCAGGGACTGGCCGGGCTCGGCGCTCTGTGGCTGCTGTATATGAGCGCCGGAGGCTGGAACACGCTGTTCGCCAGCGCCGGCGCCGAAGCGCAAATGTACGCCGTGGTTGTCAACTTCGTGGCTGGCGGTCTCGTCTGGGCGCTGTTTTACAACTGGCTGTATGGTCGCGTTGAAGGTATTAAGAAAATCATGCCGACTATCTCGATGATAGGGATTATTTTCTTCACGACCACCGCCGCCGCTGCGGGACGCGACAACCTGGTGCAGGTCGGCTTCCTGCTCTGTTTCGCCATGCTGATGCATAACCTCGGCGGTTTCCTGATTGGTTATCTGATGAGTCGCTGGATTTTTCGCATGGACGTACAGTCCGCCCGTACCGTGGCCTTTGAAGTCGGACTGCAAAACGGCGGAATGGCGTCGGGGCTTGCCGCCGCGATGGGCAAGCTGGCAACAGTGGGCCTTGCTTCCGCGGTGATGACTCCGCTTGGCAACGTCAGCGGCTCGCTGCTGGCGAACTACTGGCGCAAAAAGGACGCCCGACAGGCGCAGGCCGCCGCGAACAACCCCGCTCAAACCGTTTCTGAACATCTTTCAAAAGGATAATCACCATGACGACTCTCACTCTGGAACAGGCTTTACGCGCCGTAGCGTTCGCGCTTGACCTCGCTGACTCCTGCTATGCAAAGCGCCCGCTAAGCGTAGCGGTGTGCGACGCCAGCGGGGAGCTGCTCAGCTTCGCGCGGATGGACAATGCCAAATTGTTAACCATTGAACTTACCCAGCGCAAGGCGCATACCAGCAGTCGCCTCGGCTGTACCACGCAGGCATTTTTACAGCGCCTGCAAAAAGAGCAGCTGGACATCAGTTACTTTGCCGATCCGCATTTTACCGCCCTGCCCGGCGGGGTCCCGCTTCTGTACGACGGTAAATGTCTCGGCGCCGTCGCGGTAGGCGGGCTATCGGCACAGGAAGATCACGACGCGGCGCTGGCCGTCGCAGAAAATTTGCTTAAGGAGATAGCCCAATGAAAAAGATCGCTATGCTGCACACCAGTTCAGCGACGCTCGCGATGATGCAGCAGCTGATTGCCGATATCATGCCGGAAGTGGAAGTCATGCATCTGGTGGAAGAATCCATGATCAAGCAGGTAATGAAGGCCGGAGGGGTAACGCCGAATATTGCCGCCCGCATCGCCGACTACGTGCATATTGCCGAAAAAGCGGACTGCGATATTTTCATTACCGCCTGCTCTTCTATTGGCACGGCGGTGGAACAGTGCCAGTTTCTGACGCCGCTTCAGCTCGCCCGTATTGACAGCGCGATGGTCGAAGAAGCGATTGAAAAAGGCGAGCGTATCGCCGTGCTGGCAACCGTAGCGACCACGCTAAAGCCGACGCTGGATTACGTCCAGCGCAAAGTACAGGAGAGCGGTAAGCCGCGCGCCATTACCCCCATATTAATGGAAGAGGCATTCCACGCGCTGCTGGCAGGCGATATGGATACCCATGACCGAATCGTCAGTGAAGGGCTACAAAGCGCGTTTAGCCAGGCGGATGTAGTGATGCTGGCGCAAGCCTCAATGGCCCGGGTATTGCAGCAGCTCCCTGCCCCGCCGGTACCGGTCATGACCTCACCAGAAAGCGGGATTCGCTGGCTGAAAGCGCTGGCGGAGAGCTGAGTTACGGGCAAAAAAAAGGCCATCATCAGATGGCCAACCATGTCGAAACTGGACCAGCCCTTGACCATGCAGAAAGTCAGGGCTGTTTTTTTACTTATTACTTAATGACGGTTTTCAGCGCTTCGCCGATATCGGCCAGGCTGCGAACGGTTTTCACGCCAGCGGCTTCCAGAGCGGCGAATTTTTCATCCGCCGTCCCTTTACCACCCGCAATGATGGCACCCGCGTGCCCCATACGTTTGCCTTTCGGCGCGGTCACGCCGGCGATGTAGCCGACAACCGGTTTGGTCACGTGATCTTTGATGTAAGCGGCCGCTTCTTCTTCCGCGCTACCGCCGATCTCACCGATCATCACAATCGCTTCGGTCTGCGGATCTTCCTGGAACAGTTTCAGGATATCGATGAAGTTGGATCCCGGAATCGGGTCGCCGCCGATGCCCACGCAGGTGGACTGACCAAAGCCGTAGTCGGTGGTCTGCTTAACCGCTTCATAGGTCAGGGTACCGGAACGGGAAACGATGCCCACTTTACCCGGCTGGTGAATGTGGCCCGGCATGATGCCGATTTTGCATTCGCCCGGAGTGATCACGCCCGGGCAGTTCGGCCCGATCATGCGCACGCCCGCTTCGTCGAGCTTCACTTTCACGGTCAGCATATCCAGCGTCGGGATACCTTCGGTGATGGTGATAATCAGCTTAATGCCAGCATCGATAGCTTCCAGAATAGAATCTTTGCAGAACGGCGCCGGAACGTAGATGACGGATGCGGTTGCGCCGGTGGCTTCGACCGCTTCGCGAACGGTATTGAATACCGGCAGGCCCAGATGCGTGGTGCCGCCTTTGCCCGGGGTGACGCCGCCGACCATTTGCGTACCGTAAGCGATGGCTTGTTCAGAGTGGAATGTGCCCTGGCTACCGGTGAAACCCTGGCAGATAACCTTGGTGTCTTTATTAATTAAAACGGACATTATTTCCCCTCCACTGCGGCAACAACCTGCTGAGCTGCATCCGTCAGACTTTTCGCTGCAATAATATTCAGGCCGCTGTCAGCCAGTTTCTTCGCGCCCAGTTCGGCGTTGTTACCTTCCAGACGTACGACTACCGGTACGTTAACGCCCACTTCGGCAACCGCGCCGATGATGCCGTCGGCAATCAGGTCGCAGCGTACAATACCGCCGAAGATGTTAACCAGAACCGCTTTTACGTTGTCATCAGAGAGGATGATTTTGAACGCTTCAGTGACGCGCTCTTTGGTTGCGCCGCCGCCAACGTCAAGGAAGTTAGCCGGTTCGCCGCCGTGCAGCTTAACGATGTCCATGGTGCCCATCGCCAGGCCCGCGCCGTTAACCATGCAACCAATGTTGCCGTCCAGCGCGACGTAGTTCAGTTCCCACTGCGCAGCCTGCGCTTCGCGCGGATCTTCCTGCGACTGGTCGCGCATTTCGCGCAGATCCGGCTGGCGGAACAGCGCGTTGCCGTCAGCGCCCAGCTTGCCGTCGAGGCAGATCAGATCGCCCTGTTTGGTGATAACCAGCGGGTTGATCTCGATCAGCGCCAGGTCGCGCTCAAGGAAAATGGTCGCCAGGCCCATGAAAATTTTAGTGAACTGCTGAACCTGTTTACCTTCCAGACCCAGTTTAAACGCCAGTTCACGACCCTGGTAAGGCATCGGGCCCGCCAGCGGATCGAGGGCGATCTTGTGGATCAGATGCGGAGTCTCTTCCGCCACTTTTTCGATTTCCACGCCGCCTTCGGTGGAGGCCATGAAGACCACGCGACGGGAGCTGCGGTCAACTACTGCGCCCAGGTATAGCTCTTTATCGATATCGGTCGCGGCTTCAACCAGAATCTGGTTAACCGGCTGGCCGTTCGCATCTGTTTGATAGGTGACGAGGCGCTTGCCCAGCCAGTGCTCAGCAAATGCGCGAATGTCTTCTTTGCTTTTTACTACCTTCACACCGCCCGCTTTACCGCGGCCACCAGCGTGAACCTGACATTTCACTACCCACGGACCCGCGCCGATTTTAGAAGCGGCTTCTTCTGCTTCACGCGGAGTAGTACAGGCATAACCCACCGGCGCCGGTAAGCCATAGCGGGCAAAAAGTTGTTTTGCCTGATATTCATGTAAGTTCATGTGTTCAGTCCATCCTTCAGGGAATAATTATCTTTAAACCTGTAGGCCTGATAACGGCGCCAGGGCGCGTTATCCGGCCTACGGTAGGTAATACTCTTGCTGACTACACGTCCAGCAGCAGACGAGTCGGGTCTTCCAGCAGCTCTTTAATCGCTACCAGGTAGCCTACCGATTCACGTCCGTCGATCAGACGGTGGTCGTAGGAGAGCGCCAGGTACATCATCGGCAGAATTTCTACCTTACCATTCACCGCCATCGGGCGATCTTTAATGGCATGCATACCCAGAATCGCGCTCTGCGGCGGGTTGATGATCGGCGTGGACATCAGTGAACCGAATACGCCGCCGTTGGTAATGGTGAAGTTACCGCCGGTCAGATCGTCTACGGTCAGCTTGCCGTCGCGGCCTTTTACTGCCAGCTCTTTAATTTTCTTCTCGATATCCGCCATGCCCAGCAGGTCGACATCGCGCAGAACCGGCGTTACCAGGCCGCGCGGCGTAGAGACCGCCATGCTGACGTCGAAGTAGTTGTGGTACACCACGTCATCGCCATCGATAGAGGCGTTCACTTCCGGGTAGCGCTTCAGCGCTTCCACTACCGCCTTCACGTAGAAGGACATAAAGCCCAGACGGATACCGTGACGTTTTTCAAACGCTTCGCCGTACTGCTTACGCAGATCCATAATCGGCTTCATGTTGACTTCGTTGAAGGTCGTCAGCATGGCGGTAGAATTTTTCGCTTCCAGCAGACGCTCGGCAACGCGCTTGCGCAGACGGCTCATCGGCACACGTTTTTCAGAGCGATTGCCCAGCTGTGGAGCCGGAGCAGCGGCTGGCGCTGCGGCCGGGGCCTCCGCCTTCGCTGGCGCTTTCGCCAGGTGTTTCTCAACGTCTTCGCGGGTCAGACGGCCGCCAACGCCGGTGCCTTTAATGGCTGCCGCGTCGAGACTGTGTTCCGCCAGCAGACGGCGGATTGCCGGGCTCAGCGCATCGTTATTTTGCTCTTCCAGAGAAGCCTGCTGACGCTGGGCCGGAGTCGACTCTTTAGCATCAGCTTTCGCACCGGACTCTTTGCCCGCGCTGTTACCTTCGCGCAGGCGGCCGAGGATCTGACGGGAAAGCACGGTGGCGCCTTCGTCTTCAATCACCGCGTCCAGAATGCCATCCGCTGAAGCCGGTACTTCCAGTACCACTTTGTCAGTTTCGATTTCTACCAGCACTTCGTCACGAACAACCGCATCGCCCGGTTTTTTATGCCAGGTGGCAACCGTTGCGTCAGCTACGGACTCAGGCAGGTCGGGAACCAGAATATCTACGCTACTCATTATGTATCCTTTAATTAATCGACGTTCAGCGCGTCATTGACCAGATCTTGTTGCTGTTTCTGGTGAACGGACAGGTATCCTACCGCCGGAGAGGCGGAGGCCGGGCGGCCTGCATAACGCAGAGAGGCCCCAAACGGAATCACTTCACGGAAGTGATGCTGGCTGCAGTACCACGCGCCCTGGTTGAGCGGTTCTTCCTGGCACCAGACAAAATCATGCACGTGCGCATAAGGCTTCAGCGCTTCCTGTACCGCCTGATGCGGGAACGGATAGAGCTGCTCTATGCGAACGATAGCGACATCTTTTTGCTCGTTTTTACGACGCTGTTCCAGCAGGTCGTAGTAAACCTTACCAGAGCACAGCACAACCCGCTTCACTGCTTTCGGATCGAGCTGGTCGATTTCACCGATCGCCGGCTGGAAAGTGCCGTTAGCCAGTTCGTCCATGCTTGATACCGCCAGCGGGTGACGTAGCAGCGATTTCGGCGACATCACGATCAGCGGACGACGCATGCCGCGCAGCGCCTGGCGACGAAGCATATGGTAAACCTGCGCCGGGGTGGACGGTACGCAAACCTGCATATTCTGCTCAGCGCAGAGCTGCAGATAGCGCTCCAGACGCGCGGAGGAGTGCTCCGGGCCCTGGCCTTCGTAGCCGTGCGGCAGCAGCATCACCAGGCCGCACATACGGCCCCATTTCTGCTCGCCGGAGCTGATGAACTGGTCGATGACCACCTGCGCGCCGTTGGCGAAGTCGCCGAACTGCGCTTCCCAGATGGTCAGGGTGCGCGGCTCAGCGGTGGCGTAGCCGTATTCAAACGCCAGCACTGCTTCTTCCGACAGCACGGAGTCCCAGACTTTAAAATGGCCCTGGCCGTTGTGCACGTGCTGCAGCGGCGTATAGGTTGAGCCATTTTTCTGGTTGTGAATCACCGCATGGCGGTGGAAGAAGGTTCCGCGCCCGGAGTCTTCGCCAGACAGACGCACCGAAATGCCTTCATCGACCAGCGTGGCGTAGGCGAGGTTTTCCGCGCCGCCCCAGTCAAACATCTTCTCGCCGGCGGCCATAAGCTGACGATCGCCGTAGATTTTCGCCACGCGCGACTGCATTTCAACGGCTTCCGGTACCGTACTGATGCGTTTTGCCAGCTCCTGCAGACGCTTAGGTTCAACTTTGTCTGGATAGCTCTCATCCCACTCGTGGTTGAGGTACGGAGACCAGGTAAAGGAGTGCATATTCATCGGACGCCACTCCTTCACCACGCATTCGCCGGCATCCAGCGCATCACGGTAGAGGTTAACCTGCTCAGTGGCGTCTTCCAGCGTCGCGACGTTATCCGCTTCCAGCTTGTCAGCGTAGATTTTGCGCGGGGTCGGATGCTTTTTGATTTTCTGATACATCAGCGGCTGGGTTGCGCTCGGCTCGTCGGCTTCGTTGTGGCCGTGACGGCGGTAGCACACCAGGTCGATGAAGACATCGCGTTTAAAGGTGTTACGGAAGTCCAGCGCCAGGCGAGTCACGAAAGCGACCGCTTCCGGATCGTCGGCATTCACGTGGAAAATAGGCGCCTGGACCATTTTACCAATATCGGTACAGTACGGGGTAGAACGCGCATCCAGCGGGTTGGAAGTGGTGAAACCCACCTGGTTGTTGATAACGATGCGTACGGTACCGCCGACTTCGTAACCGCGCGCTTTGGACATGTTCAGGGTTTCCTGAACCACGCCCTGGCCGGTTACCGCGGCGTCGCCGTGAATGGTGATCGGCAGAACTTTGTTGCTGCTCGGTTCGTCGAGACGATCGAGACGAGCGCGGACGGAGCCGATAACCACCGGGCTGACGATTTCCAGATGCGACGGGTTAAACGCCAGCGCCAGGTGCACCAGGCCGCCTTCGGTTTCCATATCGGAAGAGAAGCCCATGTGGTACTTCACGTCACCGGTGCCGAGGTGTTCTTTATGTTTACCGGCGAACTCGTCGAACAGGTCCTGCGGTTTTTTACCCAGCACGTTGACCAGCACGTTCAGACGTCCGCGGTGCGCCATACCCAGCACCACTTCGCGGGTGCCGCTCTTACCCGCGTGGCGGATAATCTCTTTCAGCATCGGGATCAGCGCGTCGCCGCCTTCCAGCGAGAAGCGTTTAGCGCCCGGGAATTTCGCGCCGAGGTAGCGCTCCAGGCCTTCCGCCGCGGTCAATTCGCTGAGGAAGCGTTTTTTCTCTTCGGCGCTAAAGTTCGCTTTGCCTGCTACCGACTCAATGCGCTGCTGGATCCAGCGTTTTTCTTCGGTGGAGGTAATATGCATATATTCCGCGCCGATGGAGCCGCAGTAGGTCTGCTTAAGGGCGGAGATCAGATCGCCCAGCTTCATCGTATCTTTGCCGATGGCGAAAGAACCTACGTTATAGATCTCCTGGAAATCGGCCTCGGTCAGATCGTGGTAAGCCGGATCGAGATCCGCCACTCTCTCTTGCTGCCACAGTCCCAGCGGATCGAGATTCGCATGCTGGTGACCACGGAAGCGGTATGCGTTGATGAGCTGCAGGACTTTAACCTGCTTCACATTGGTGTCAGGGTCGGAAATCGAAGAAGTGTAACGCGAGGCATCCTTCGCCAGGCGGCGGAAATAATCACGCGTTTTGGAATGAAATTGATCCGGTTTGACTCCGGTGCCAGGTAACTGCTGGAACATAGAACGCCAGTTGGCGTCAACAGAGTCAGGATCGGTTAAGAAGTCTTCATAGAGCTGTTCTATCCAGCTCTGGTTCGAACCAGAGAGGTAAGAAGAGTCCAGCCAGGCTTTCATTGCGCCGTTCTGCATCGTGATCCCTTAAGCATTTATATGCTTATTTCGCCGTAGAAACTACCACGCACAGAAGTTGTACGTGCCGGGGTTCACTTGTTGCGGAGGAGTTGTGGTTTCGTCCGCTAAGGAACCTTTAAAAACTGCCATTAATCTTCGGCGTTCAGGCTGCGGTTGCGTTAGCAGCCTTCACTTACCCCGATCACATAGTTCACTATGCTCCCGGGGATGCGTTCAGTTGCCGCCTTACCTCGCTCTGAACGCCTTGATTACTGGTACATATTTGGCGGTTTTTAAAGATTTCCTGCTATATCCCCCGGCGGCGCGAACGCTTGCCGGGGCTACTGCTTCGGATTGCCCGGATACGCGGTAGCGCCATCCGGGACAGACCGGGTTACTCACGCACTGCGCTGCAGCAGCATCGACTTAATATGGCCGATGGCGCGCGTCGGGTTCAGCCCCTTAGGACACACACTGACGCAGTTCATAATGCTGTGACAGCGGAATACGCTGAAAGCATCGCTCAGCCCTTCGAGGCGATCGCTGGTTTCGGTATCGCGGCTGTCGATCAGGAAGCGATACGCGGCCAGCAGGCCAGCCGGGCCGATAAACTTGTCCGGGTTCCACCAGAACGACGGGCAAGAAGTCGAACAACATGCGCAGAGAATACACTCGTACAAACCATCGAGTTTCTCACGCTGCTCTGGCGTCTGCAGATGCTCACGAGCCGGAGGATTTTGCCCATTATTCAATAAGTAAGGCTTAATCTTCTCATATTGTGCATAGAATTGCCCCATGTCTACCACCAAATCACGGATAACCGGTAATCCTGGCAGCGGACGGATAACAATTTTCTTACCCGGCTGATTCAGCGCGGAGATCGGCGTGATGCACGCCAGACCATTTTTACCGTTCATGTTCAGACCGTCGGAACCGCATACCCCTTCACGACAGGAGCGACGGAACGACAGCGACGGATCTTTCTCTTTCAGCTGGATTAACGCATCCAGCAGCATCATGTCACGACCCTCTTCCGCTTCCAGGGTGTAATCCTGCATACGCGGAGCATCGTCTACGTCCGGGTTATAACGATAAACTGAAAACTCGAGTTTCATATTCCTGTCTCCGCATTAATAAGTACGAATCTTCGGCGGGAATGCCGGACGCAGTTTCGGTTCCATATTGACGCTACGACGCGTCATGGATTCCGACTCTGGCAGATACAGGGAATGGCACAGCCAGTTTTCATCATCACGATCCGGGAAGTCGAAGCGGCTATGCGCGCCGCGGCTTTCGGTACGATAATTTGCAGACATTGCGGTGGCGTAAGCGGTTTCCATCAGGTTATCCAGCTCCAGGCACTCAACGCGCTGGGTGTTGAACTCGCTGGAAGTATCATCCAGACGGGCGTTTTTCAGACGCTCGCGGATGGCTTTCAGCTGCTCAAGGCCCTTCGCCATCGCATCCCCTTCGCGGAATACCGAGAAGTTATGCTGCATACACTCTTGCAGCGCTTTGCGGATTTCGACCGGATCTTCGCCATTCCGGTTGCCGTTCCAGCGGTTCAGACGTTCCAGAGAAGCGTCGATCTCGTCATCCGTCGCATCGCGCAGTACGCCCTGCTCGGCGATAGACTCTTGCAGATGCAGACCTACCGCGCGGCCAAAGACCACCAGGTCAAGCAGCGAGTTGCCGCCCAGACGGTTTGCGCCGTGTACCGATACGCAGGCGATTTCGCCTACCGCAAACAGCCCCGGAATCACCACGTCTTCGCCCTGCTCGTTGACGGTCAGCGCCTGGCCGCTCACTTTGGTCGGAATACCGCCCATCATATAGTGGCAGGTTGGAATGACCGGAATCGGCTCTTTCACCGGGTCGACGTGGGCAAAGGTACGGGAGAGTTCCAGGATACCCGGCAGGCGGGACTCAAGCACTTCTTTACCGAGGTGATCGAGTTTCAGCTTGGCGTGCGGGCCCCACGGACCGTCGCAGCCGCGACCTTCACGGATTTCGATCATGATGGAACGCGCCACTACGTCGCGACCCGCCAGGTCTTTCGCGTTCGGCGCATAACGCTCCATAAAGCGCTCGCCGTGTTTATTCAGCAGATAGCCGCCTTCGCCGCGGCAGCCTTCGGTCACCAGAACCCCCGCCCCGGCAATACCGGTCGGGTGGAACTGCCACATTTCCATATCCTGTACCGGAACGCCGGCGCGGATCGCCATGCCAACGCCGTCGCCGGTATTGATATGCGCATTGGTGGTGGACTGATAAATACGGCCGGCGCCGCCGGTCGCCAGCACGGTAGCGCGGGCTTTGAAGTAAACCACTTCACCGGTCTCGATGCACAGGGCGGTACAGCCGACCACCGCGCCATCGGCGTTTTTCACCAGATCCAGCGCGTACCACTCGGAGAAAATCGTGGTGTGATTTTTCAGGTTCTGCTGATAGAGAGTATGTAGCAGGGCGTGACCGGTACGGTCAGCCGCTGCAGCGGTACGTGCCGCCTGCTCGCCGCCGAAGTTTTTCGACTGGCCGCCGAACGGGCGCTGATAAATCGTGCCGTTATCGAGACGCGAGAACGGCAGACCCATATGGTCCAGCTCCAGAATCGCTTCCGGGCCGGTTTTACACATATATTCGATGGCATCCTGATCGCCAATGTAGTCCGACCCCTTAACGGTGTCGTACATGTGCCATTCCCAGTTATCTTCATGGGTATTACCGAGCGCGACGGTGATACCGCCCTGTGCGGAAACGGTATGGGAACGGGTTGGGAAAACTTTGGAGAGCAGCGCACAGCTTTGGCCGCTCTGGGAAATCTGCAGCGCCGCGCGCATACCTGCGCCACCGGCACCAATCACAACTGCATCAAATTCTCTGACAGGCAATTTCATTACACACCCCACACCACAACAAATCCATAAAGAACGTAAGCCACCAGCGCAACAACGATCAGCAGTTGCAGAATTAAGCGCACGGCCAGTGGTTTAACGTAGTCCGTTAACACCTGCCACATGCCGATCCAGGCGTGGATCAGAATGGAAACGAGAGCCAGCAGGGTGAAGACTTTAGTGAACGCGGAGGAGAAAAAGCCCGTCCAGACTTCCCATGAAATTTCACCGGTGGTGGCAAAGAAGCCAACCATATAGATGATGTAGAGGGTCAGAACGATAGCGGTAGCACGGACCAGAATAAAGTCATGTACGCCGTTGCGTCCTAGTGCTGAGGCGTTGCTTACCATACGAGGACTCCTGCGAGAAGTGAAAGCACGACAGTAATAACAAAAGAAATTTTGGCGGAGCGTGTCCCTGATTCGAGAGTTTCTGCAAGATAGCCAAAATCCATCAGCAGATGGCGGATACCGACCACCGCGTGATACGCCAGCGCGGTCAGGATGCCCCACATGATGAATTTCACAAAGAAGCTATCCATAATGGATGCCGCTGTAAGGAAACCTTCGGGAGAGGAAAGGCTGGTGCCCAGCAGCCAAAGCAGAATCCCGATCGCCACGAAGGTGATCACTCCGGATACGCGATGGAGAATGGACGCTATCGCCGTGATTGGGAACCGGATCGTTTGCAGATCCAGATTGACAGGTCTTTGTTTTTTCACATTTCTTACCATGAATAACGCCCACATGCTGTTCTTATTGTTTCCTTCCTCCGGTCTGCTTGCGGGTCAGACAGCGTCCTTATCTATAACTAAAAGTCATGTTAAAACGCCTTTCCAGGAGTTAAAGCGTGACAAAATAACGCTGGGTGGCTCGGGATTGCAGGGTGTTCCGGAGACCTGGCGGCAGTATAGGCCGTTCACAAAATCATTACAATTAACCTACATATAGTTTGTCGGGTTTTCTCCCGAACAGTGATCTATGTCACGATAACAACATATTTTTAATTTTTAATCATCTGATTTGACAAATATTAAACATTATTGTTACAACCATTACCAGATAAATGCAATAATACGCAAAAGTTATGGGGTCACTCTTTTACCTGAGAATAAGTTATGCAACAGTGAGAGAGTATTGACCGATGTAATCAGGACAGTTATTAGTGGTATATAGTTTTATAATATTCGGGCTGCTAAAACGCTGATTTGCTGCTGTTTCATCGTAGGCTGAAGACGTACCATCAAGCGCCCTTGCTCTGTACCCTGCCCCTTTCGCGACGCAGAGCGATGTGCAACATAACAAACTGGTAACGTCATCTGCTACGGGCCGAATGCAAATCCACCACCCCGGCAGTCTTAAGCAATAAAGGCGCTAAGGAGACCATAAATGTCTGATGCTAAAGCAAAAATCACCCTGGGTGGTGATACTGCTATTGAACTGGATGTGCTAAAGGGCACTCTCGGTCAGGATGTTATTGATATTCGTAGTCTTGGTTCAAAAGGCGTATTTACTTTTGACCCTGGTTTCACCTCAACCGCATCCTGCGAATCTAAAATCACCTTTATCGACGGTGATGAAGGTATCCTGCTGCACCGCGGTTTCCCGATCGATCAGTTAGCAACCGACTCTAACTATCTGGAAGTATGCTACATCCTGTTAAACGGTGAGAAACCGACCCAGGCACAGTACGACGAATTTAAAACCATCGTGACGCGCCACACCATGATTCACGAGCAGATCACTCGTCTGTTCCACGCGTTCCGCCGCGATTCTCATCCGATGGCCGTAATGTGCGGTATTACCGGCGCGCTGGCGGCGTTCTATCACGATTCGCTGGATGTAAATAACCCACGCCACCGCGATATCGCCGCATTCCGTCTGCTCTCCAAGATGCCGACGATGGCGGCAATGTGTTACAAATATTCCATCGGCCAGCCTTTCGTTTATCCGCGCAACGACCTCTCCTACGCGGGTAACTTCCTGAATATGATGTTCTCCACGCCGTGTGAAAAATATGAAGTGAACCCGATTCTGGAACGCGCAATGGACCGTATTCTGATCCTGCACGCCGACCACGAACAGAACGCTTCTACCTCCACCGTGCGGACTGCCGGCTCTTCCGGCGCCAACCCGTTCGCCTGCATCGCTGCGGGCATTGCTTCCCTGTGGGGGCCGGCACACGGCGGCGCCAACGAAGCGGCGCTGAAGATGCTCGAAGAGATCAGCTCCGTTGAACACATTCCGGAATTCGTCCGTCGCGCGAAAGACAAAAACGACTCTTTCCGCCTGATGGGCTTTGGCCACCGCGTGTACAAAAACTACGACCCGCGCGCCACCGTGATGCGTGAAACCTGTCATGAAGTGCTGAAAGAACTGGGAACGAAGGACGATCTGCTGGAAGTAGCCATGGAGCTTGAGCACATTGCGCTCAACGATCCGTACTTCATCGAGAAGAAACTCTACCCGAACGTCGATTTCTACTCCGGTATCATCCTCAAAGCGATGGGCATTCCGTCTTCGATGTTTACCGTTATCTTCGCGATGGCGCGTACCGTGGGCTGGATTGCGCACTGGAACGAAATGCACAGCGATGGCATGAAAATCGCCCGTCCGCGTCAGCTCTATACCGGCTACGAAAAACGCGACTTCAAGAACGATATCGCTCGCTAAGTCAGCTTTCGCAGCGACAAAAAACGCGCCTGAAGGCGCGTTTTTTTATTGCTGGCATCCGGGGCACCAGTAAAACGGCCGCGACGAGAGCATGGTCCTCTCGATAATCCCGCCGCAGCGCTCGCAGACCTCACCCTGGCGATGAAAAACCTTAAAGCGAAACAGCGCGCCGTGGTGCTTATTGTCGTCCACCAGACCGCGCGTGTTATAGGACAAACGCGGGATCTCCAGCAGCGCATGCGCCAGCGCATCGAGCTGCTTTTCATCCAGTTCAGAGGCTTTATGACGACCGGTTAGCCCGACCTGCCAGAGGATCTCCACGCGCAGATAGTTGCCCAATCCGGCAAGAAACGCCTGATCCAGCAGCAGTCCGGAGAACTGGCGGTTGCGGAATTTCGCCGACAACAGCCGCTCTTTAACCTGTTCAACGCTAAGGCTCATATCGAGCACATCCGGTCCGACCCGCAGCAAAAATGGATGTCGGGCGAGCTGCTCGGGCGTCAGCATTTCAATATCGGAGGCGCTGTAGAGCAAAATCGCTCTACGCGCCGTCTGCAGCCGAACGCGCAACACGCGCGTGGTTTCTGGCTGCGCCCCCGCGTCCACCACTCGCCAGACGCCATACAGCTGATTGTGGCTATACAGCGTTAATCCGCCGGAGAAATGGGTCAACAGCGCCTTACCGCGTGTTTCAATGCGTGTTACTCGCTGGCCGACAAGCTGGGATTGATAATGTTGTAACTGCGGGAAGGCGAACCACGCCTCAGTCAGGGGTTCGCCTTTAATCGCCGCTTCCAGGCTATCCGCCGCACGGCGAATTTCCGGACCTTCCGGCATAATAATATCCTTGTGTTAATGCGTTGCGCCGCCGCCGATTTTCACGTCGCCATCCTGCTGCAGGGCAACGGCGATAGCCGTTTCCAGCGCCGCACGCACCGTCTCTACCGCCATACTGGCGGCACCGGGGTGAGCCGCAGCCTGCTCAGGCAAATACGGAATATGGATAAACCCGCCCTTCACTCCGCTGCTGTTACGCAGGCTATGCAGCAGACCGTACATCACGTGATTACAGACAAACGTCCCCGCCGTCTGCGATACCGACGCCGGGATCCCCTTGCTGCGCAGCGCGGCAACGATCGCTTTGATCGGCAGCGTGCTAAAGTACGCCGCCGGACCGTCAGCCACGATCGGTACGTCAATGGGCTGCAGACCTTTATTATCCGGGATCCGCGCATCATCGACGTTGATCGCTACCCGTTCAACGGTGATGTCGACGCGACCGCCCGCCTGACCAATCGCCAGGATCAGGCGCGGCTGCAGCTCATCCAGCGCGACGTTCAGCACCGTCAGGGCCTCGCCGAAGACGCAGGGCAGCTGCCGCGCCACCACCGGTTGCCCGGCAATGATAGCGCCATCCAGCTGCTTTACCACTTCCCACGAAGGGTTAACCGCTTCGCCGCCGAACGGTTCAAAACCGGTAATCAATACGCCAGCCATCATCCCTCCTTACAGGAACATCAGGAAATAGAGCAAAAATACGTTCACGATAAGTAACATAATGCCGGTCGGCACCTGGGCTTTGATCACCGCGTTTTTGTCCGGCAGCTCCAGCAGCGCGGCCGGGACGATATTGAAGTTCGCCGCCATAGGCGTCATCAGCGTTCCACAGTAGCCGGAGAACATGCCAATTGCCGCCATCACCGCCGGGTTACCGCCGTGCTGCAGCACCAGAATCGGGATCCCGACCCCTGCCGTCACGATGGGGAAAGCGGCAAACGCGTTGCCCATCACCATCGTCAGCAGCGCCATCCCAAGGGTATAGACGGCGACGGCGATAAACCGGCTGTCCACCGCCAGATAGTGCTGCGTCAGCCAGGAGATGCTGTTGCCGACGCCCGCGGCGGTAAACAGCAGCCCAAGAACCGCCAGAATTTGCGGCAAAATAAACGCCCAGCCCACAGAATCCAGCAGACGGCGAGCTTCCTGTAACGGCTGAACCGCCGTTTCATGGGTCATGCGGATAGCCATTACCAGACCAATCAACGTGCCCGCGGTCATTGAAAACAGCGTAATCAGCGTGGCGTGATTGCCCGGGCCAAAGATGGCGACCTGCAGCGAGGGCAAATTATTAAACAGCAGGACGCCGATCACCGTCACTACCGGGATCGCCAGCGCCGGGAAAAACAGCCGATTGCCGAGGCGCGCGGCGCTGGCGCTGCGTTCTTCCTGCGAGCGCTGGTGATAACGACCGAGACGCACGCCGCCAAATCCGGCGATCAGCGCCAGCACCACGACCACCACGCCAACGCCGATATTGACGAGGCGCTTGTCGCCGACCAGCGCATAGGTCCAGTCGCCGAACAGAAAGACCACGCCGTACAGACCCCAGAACAGACCGGTTGTCAGCCTGCGCGGATTAGCCTTATCGCGCCATGACATCACCGCTACCACCAGCAGAACGACGCCCGCCAGCCAGTACAACCAGGTTTGCTGAAAATTCATACGGCACCGCCTTTCGTCTGCCCGGCGTTAACCTTGTCCAGCTCGCGCTGGAGATGACGGTCGAGGCGCCACAGGCGGGCAGAGTGGATCAGGAAGGCGCATACCGCCGTTGGGATCCCCCACAGGGCAATATGCAGCGGCTCAGTCTGAATGCCCCCCGACTCCAGCATAAAGTTATGCATAAAGATAATCGCCCCGAAGGCAACGAAAATATCTTCGCCGAAGAACAGGCCCACGTTGTCGGTGGCCGCCGACATCGCGCGCAGGCGATAGCGGACATTTCCCGGCAAGGCGCCAAAGTTTTTTTCCGCCGCCCCTTCCGCCATCGGCGCCAGAAGCGGGCGCACCATCTGCGGATGACCGCCCAGGCTGGTAAGGCCCATCGCCGCGGTCACTTCACGCACGAAAAGATAGACGATTAGCAGACGACCAGCGGTGGCGCTGCGGATTTTCGCGATCCACGTCTGCGCGCGCTCTTTCAGACCGTGCCGCTCCAGCAGGCCAATCACCGCCAGCGGCAACAGAAGAATAAACGGCAGATTGCGGGTATTGAGAAATCCTTCACCCAGCTTCTCCAGAATGGTCGCGATCGGCATATGCGCCGTCAGACCCGTGATGATCCCGGAAACAATAACCACCAGCACCGGGTTAAAACGCAGAACAAATCCGACCACGATCGCGGCAATGCCGATCAGCGGCCAGAGAGATAATGACTCTCCCATAATTACATCCTGTATGTTGTTGTGAAGTGTTGTTTGTTGTTAATTTATTGATTAATAATATTATTTTTATTCTTCTGCTTCCGCGCTCACCTGAATGTTACGTCCGGCGAACGCCGCGCGCAGGCGACGCGCAAAATCCAGCGCATGCTCGCCGTCGCCGTGCAGACAAACGGTTTCCGCCACCACGTGCGCCCATTCGCCGGTGATGCTGCGTACCCGGCTGTGCTGCACCATTTCCAGCGTTTGCGCCAGCGACTGCTCTTCACTCTCGATCAATGCCCCAGGCTGGGTGCGCGGCACCAGGCTACCGTCCGCCAGATAGCCGCGGTCGGCGAAGACCTCCTGGCGGGTGGTCAGTTGATAACGCTGCCCGGCGCGAATCAGCTCGCTGCCCGCCAGGCCCACCAGCACCAGACCGGCGTCAACGTCATATACCGCTTTGGCGATAGCGTCAGCAAGCTGCGGATCTTTTGCCGCCTGGTTATAGAGCATGCCGTGCGGTTTGACGTGCTGTAGTTCGCCGCCCTGCGCGCGCACCAGCGCCGCCAGCGCGCCCACCTGATACAGCGTTTGCGCATAAACCGTCTCCGGCGGCAGCTGCATCGCCGTGCGGCCAAAATTTTCCCGGTCGGGGAAGCTGGGGTGCGCGCCCACCGCGACGCCATATTTCAGCGCTTCGCGCACGCACTGCAGCATCATCACCGCATCGCCCGCATGGAAACCGCAGGCGATATTGGCGGAAGAGACCAGCTGCAGTAGCGCGCTATCGTTGGCGCAGCCTTCGCCAAGGTCGGCGTTTAAATCAATCTTCATCGTTCAGTCTCCATGCCAGTTGTTCAAAATAACGTTGCCGGTCGGCGCGCGCCTTCAGCGCCTCCTCCAGAGAGCAGGGAACAAAGTGGATCGGCTGCCCCAGCGGGATTTGCGCCAGCTGATACATATCGGCCTCGATAATCGTCGCGATGCGCGGGTAACCGCCGGTGGTCTGGGCATCGTTCATCAGTACGATAGGTTGACCGTTATGCGGAACCTGCACCACGCCAGGCAGCAGACCGTGCGAAAGCATCTCGCGATCGGTCGTCCGCTTCAGCGGTTGCCCCTGCAGACGATAGCCCATGCGGTTGCTCTGCGGGCTAAGCTGCCACGGCGAACGCCAGAAAGTGTCCTGCGACACGCTGTCAAACTCCTGATACTCGGGGCCGGGCAGCGCGCGGATGCGGTTGCCGATGGGCAGTTGCTTCACCCCGCGCGGCCCGCGGAACTGCTTATCCGATTTCCCCAGCTTCAGTCGGTCTCCTTCCTGCAAACGTCGACCTTCCAGACCGCCAATACCCACTTTCAGATCGGTACTGCGCGAGCCCAGCACCTTCGGCACCGCGATGCCGCCCGCCACTGCCAGATAGCTGCGCACGCCGTGCTGTGGATTCTTGAGCACCAGACGCTGCCCGGCCTTGACCGCCGTCCGCCAGCCCACCCACACCGGCTCGCCGTCAAGCTTCGCCTCGCAGGCGGCACCGGTGAGCGCGAACCAGCCGCTGCGTTCAAATTGAATATCCACCTGGCCCAGCGTGATCTCCAGCGCCGCGGCATTGGCCCCGTTGCCCACCAGCAGATTCGCGGTAACCAGCGCCGGTTTATCCATCGCACCGCAGCGGCTGATGCCCAGCTGACGCAGACCTTCACGCCCGCCGTCCTGCACCGAGGTATACATCCCGGCACGGATGATTTTTAACATACGCCCTCCTTTTGCGGGACGAAACGCACTCTGTCGCCGGAGCGCAGCAGCACCGGCTCCTTGCGCTTCGGATCAAATAGCGCCAGCGGCGTTCGGCCCAGCAGCTGCCAACCTCCCGGCGTCGCCAGCGGATAAATCCCGGTCTGCGCTCCGCCGATCCCTACCGAACCCGCCGGCACCAGCAGGCGCGGTTCCGCCCGCCGCGGCATCGCCAGGCGCTCCGGCAGGCCGCCGAAGTAGGGGAACCCCGGCTGGAAGCCGAGGAACCACACCACGTACTCCACCGATGAATGCAGCTCCACCACCTGCTTTTCGCTCAGTCCGCTGTGGCGAGCCACTTCCCCCAAATCCGGACCGCCTTCGCCGCCGTAAACGACCGGCACCAGAATCTCCCGCGATTCCGGTTCGAGCGTATCGCACTCCTCCCACCAGATTTGCAGGCGCTCGATCGCGTCCCACGCCGTCTGCTGGGGATTTCGCAGTATCACGGTAATGTTGTTCATACCCGGAACGGCTTCCACCACCTCGGTATGACCAACCAGCCGTTGGGCTAATCGCCAGATCCGCTTCTGACTCTCCAGCGTCACCGGAGGTTCAAGCTCCAGGACGACTGCCGTTTCACCTAATAAATAACAACGCGCTCGCTGCACTTTTACCTCCGTTCATCAGGCCGGGTTCGGGATATCAATAAAGGTGACATCCAGCTCGGTATTTTCCGTCAGCCATTCGCTTAACGCGCGAATTCCGCCACGCTCGGTGGCATGATGTCCGGCGGCGTAAAAATGCAGCCCCTGCTCGCGCGCCGAATGGATGGTTTGCTCTGAAACTTCGCCGGTAATAAATGCATCAACGCCAAAGCGGGCTGCGCTGTCGATAAAGCTCTGGCCGCCGCCGGTACACCACGCCACGCGGGCCACTTTGTCCGGCCCGGTGTCGCCGCACCACAGCGGTTTGCGCCCCAGCCGCGCTTCAATCCACGACGCCAGTTCCAGGCCCGAGACCGCCATCGACAGTTCGCCCCACGGCACCAGCGGTTCAATTTCGCCCATCACATTAATGCCGAGCAGCGACGCCAGCTGGGCGTTATTGCCCAGCTCCGGATGGGCATCAAGCGGCAGATGCCAGCCGTAAAGGTTGATGTCGTTAGCCAGCAGCGTTTTGAGGCGGTTACGCTTCATGCCGCGAATAATCGGCGACTCGCCTTTCCAGAAGTAGCCGTGGTGGACGATGACCGCATCCGCCTCAAGACGGACGGCCTCATCAAGCAGCGCCTGGCTGGCGGTTACGCCGGTGACGATTTTCCGAACCGTCTCGCGACCTTCCACCTGGAGCCCATTGGGTGCGTAATCACTGATGGCCGCGCTATTGAGTTTTTCATTAATCAGTTGTTCCAGTTCACTATTTTTCATTGCCGTTCCACCAGGTCATCGTTTTATGCAGAGGAATAACATAACGGTATCCGCCCAATCCGTCGATAGTCCTGCCGCGTCGCCGCCAATTTTGCCCATTCACAAAATCCCGCAATTTGTCTACTCACTCCCTCGCGCATTCGTGTATATTTATGCACTATTACAGCATATTAAATAACCAGAAAGCCTATAAGGCCATGAATATCACTAGCGAGTGGCTATTCATGCAGAAAGATCGACTTTCATTTTTATGGCAGGACAAAGCGTTTCATGAACACACAATCTTCACAGCCGCGGGCGATTTATTACGTCGTCGCGCTGCAAATCTGGGAATACTTCAGTTTTTACGGCATGCGCGCGCTGCTCATTCTTTATCTCACCAATCAGCTCAAGTATGACGATAATCATGCCTATGCGCTGTTCAGCGCCTACTGTTCTTTAGTCTACGTCACGCCGATTCTCGGCGGCTTCCTGGCCGATAAGCTGCTGGGCAACCGTATGGCAGTGATGCTCGGCGCGCTGCTGATGGCCATCGGCCATCTGGTGCTCGGCGCCAGCGAAATCGCCCCCACCTTTCTCTATCTGTCGCTGGCGATTATTGTCTGCGGCTACGGGCTGTTTAAATCCAACGTCAGCTGTCTGCTCGGTGAACTGTATGAACCCACAGACCCGCGTCGCGATGGCGGTTTTTCGCTGATGTACGCGGCGGGCAACGTCGGGTCTATCGTCGCGCCAATCGCCTGCGGCTACGTACAGCAAGAGTACAGCTGGGCGATGGGCTTCGCGCTGGCGGCCGTTGGCATGATTGCCGGGCTGGTGATTTTCCTCAGCGGTAATCACCATTTCCGCCACACCCGGGGCGTGAATCGCGAAGCGCTGCGGGCGCGGAGTTTTGTCTTACCGAACTGGGGCTGGCTGCTGGTTCTGCTGATCGCCGCGCCGCTGCTGATCACCGTGCTGTTCTGGCAGGAGTGGTCGGTGTACGCGCTGATTGTCGCGACGGTGATTGGTCTGGCGGTACTGGCGCGGATCTACCTGCGGGCAGAGACCGCCAGGCAGCGTAAAGAGCTGCGCCTGATTATGGTGCTCACCTGCTTCAGCCTGCTGTTCTGGGCCTTTGCGCAGCAGGGCGGCAGCTCCATCAGCCTGTACATCGACCGTTTTGTTAACCGTCATTTTATGGGCTATGAGATTCCGACCGCGATGTTCCAGTCGGTCAATGCCTTTGCGGTGATGCTCTGCGGGGTGGTTCTGGCGTGGCTGGTGAAAGAAAACATCAACGGCAACCGTACCGTGCGCATCTGGGGTAAGTTCGCGCTGGGCCTTGGCCTGATGAGCGCCGGGTTCTGCATCCTGACCCTTAGCGCACGTTGGTCAGCCGCCTATGGGCACTCCTCAATGCCGCTGATGGTGCTGGGCCTGGCGGTGATGGGGTTTGCCGAACTGTTTATCGACCCGGTGGCGATGTCGCAGATTACCCGTATCGAGATCCCCGGCGTGACCGGCGTGCTGACCGGCATATATATGCTGCTCTCCGGCGCTATCGCCAACTATCTGGCTGGGGTTATTGCCGATCAAACCTCGCAGGGATCGTTCGACGCCGCCGGAGCCATCAACTATTCAATTAATGCCTACATTGAGGTGTTCAGCCAGATAACCTGGGGCTCGCTGGCCTGCGTCGGCCTGGTGCTGGCTATCTGGCTGTATCACTCCGTTAAGATCAGGGCTCGCCGCCTGGCGGTGGAGTCTTAACTTCTCTGGCGGCTTCCCAGGCCGCCAGCGTCTCCAGCCGCGCCTGTTTGTGATCGACAATCGGGCGCGGATAATCCAGCGTTACGCCCTGTTTCTCCGCCCACAGCCACGGTTGATGCAGCGCTTTCTCAGGCACCCCGGCCAGCTCCGGTAGCCATTGACGAATAAACTGCCCCGCTTTGTCGAAGCGCTCTCCCTGGGTCGTAGGGTTAAAAATACGAAAATAGGGCGCGGCATCGGTGCCGGTCGAAGCCGCCCACTGCCAGCCGCCATTATTCGCCGCCAAATCGCCATCTATAAGCTGTTCGATAAAATAGCGCTCCCCCAGCCGCCAGTCGATGCGCAGATCTTTCGCCAGAAAACTGGCGACAATCATCCGCAGGCGGTTATGCATCCAGCCGGTCGCATTAAGCTGACGCATCGCGGCGTCGACAATCGGGAAGCCGGTTTGCCCACGCTGCCAGGCCTGAAGCGCGGATTTATCGTCCAGCCAGGCAACCTTATCGGTCCAGCCAATAAAAGGCCGACCTTTACACAAGTCCGGGTAGTAAACCATCAGGTGGCGATAAAACTCGCGCCAGATAAGCTCGTTGAGCCATACCGCTCCGGCTTCGCCATCCAGCGCCCGCGGCAACTCCACCAGCAAGCGGTGCAGACACTGGCGCGGCGAGAGCGCGCCCACCGCCAGGCACGGCGACAGCCGGCTGGTCCCTTCGATGGCCGGAAAATCGCGCTGCTGTTCATATTCGGCGGCCTTTTGCTGGCAGAAGCCGCGAAGCCGGGCGATAGCGCTTTTTTCATCCGCGGCGAACAGTTCGCTATCAAATGACGTCTGTGGAAAATCTATTTTTACTGCAGACGAGGCTGTGATGGGCCCACCCGCACGGACTTTCGGCGCGGCGACGCACTCCGGCAGCGCCTCCTGTAAACGCCGAATAAAAGCATTTTTAAACGGCGTAAATACCTTATACATTTCGCGGCTGCCGGTCAGCACGCTGCCGGGCGGCAGCAGCACGCTGTCATCAAACCCCTGACAGGTCACCTCTGCTAAGGTTCTCTCCACCGCCGCATCGCGCTGGCGCTCATTGATTTCATACTGGTAGTTGTAAAACAGATGCGTCACCTGCTGCTGCCGGCAAATGCTGACGAGTAGCTCTACGCTGGCGGTGAAATCTTCAGCATGTTCAATCTGCAGCGGGATCCCCTTTTCGGCCAGCGCCGCTTGCAGGCTGTGCAGATGACTGACCATAAACGCCGCCTGGCGCGGCGCCATACCGTGCTGACGCCATTGCCCTGGCGTGGCGATGAATAATCCCAGCACCCTGGCATGCGGATCGCGGCAGGCGGCGGCGAGCGCCAGGTTATCGTGGATGCGCAAATCCGCGCGAAACCAGACCAGATGGGTGGCCATAACATTCCTTTCATCATGAAAATTGATAAGTTCGACGTATATTTAATCCTCCCGCAGGTTAACCTTCGGGGAGTGAATAAGTGTAAGCCACTCATGGCAAAAAAAAACCGCCGGATAAACCGGCGGCATGATGATAAAGCAATCTGTTGGCACGCTGTGTCGCGAGTCTGGCGGAGGAGACAGGGTAAATAAACCGCAATCTCAATGCATTGCCTGTTTCCGCGGCGCGCACGCGCTTAGCCATAAGCCGTTATTAATAAAAATCTGCGGAGGCTTTTTCGGCCTGCGCCATCCATACCGGCTGTTCGCTGGTCTTTGCCCACACGCGGTGCAGCCAGCTGTAAAAACGGGCGCGATCTTTCCAGAACAGCATCACCGGCAGCGCCAGTACGCCAGCCGCCACGGCGAAAGCGCGACGCGCAAAGATGATATGAGCAGGATAAGTTTTGTACAACGCCATAATTTCTCTCCCCTTTGTCAGGCCGGCAAGTAAAGCCGGTAAAGTTAATCTGTTTCTCTGCTTAAAATAGTACCGCTTTGGCTGTAATTTTACTACTCATCCGACCACTAAAAAACGCCTATTCAGGATTTATTTACATTCATCCGGTAATTAAGTTACATAAAGGTTAAATTAATACTAATCATTAGTTAAATTGTGGTTTTGGCCATTTTTATATTTTTTTTACACCCCCGTGGCTGATTTTTGCGAAATCTTTGCGCCCGACTTCCTATTCTCCTCGTAAATCAAAAAAGACATCCGGAGGTGGATTGTGACTACAGGCGTAATCGCTGGCGTAGCGCTGGTGTTCCTGTTGCTGGTTTATCTGGTTTATGCCCTGATACATGCGGAGGCATTCTGATGGCCGCTCAAGGTTTTTTACTCATCGCGACTTTTATTCTGCTGCTAATGATCCTCGCTCGTCCGCTGGGTACGGCGCTGGCGACGATGATCAATGATATGCCGCTACCGGGTCTGGCCCGGATTGAACGCGGTTTATGGCAGGCAGCGGGGATTCGTTCGCAGGAGATGAACTGGCTCCAGTATTTAGTGGCGATTCTGCTGTTTAACGCGCTGGGTCTGGCGGCGCTGTTCGCTCTGCTGATGTTTCAGGGCTCTCTGCCGCTCAACCCGCAGCATCTGCCCGGTCTGTCATGGGATCTGGCGCTGAATACGGCGGTGAGCTTTGTCAGTAACACCAACTGGCAGGCCTATGCCGGTGAAGCCACCATGAGTAGCCTTAGCCAGATGGCCGGGCTGGCGGTGCAAAACTTCCTCTCCGCCGCTACCGGCATCGCGGTGATCTTTGCCCTCACCCGCGCATACGCCCGGCAGAAAGTCACCACTCTGGGCAACGCCTGGGTCGATCTGACCCGCATTACTCTCTGGGTGCTGCTGCCGATTTCGCTGCTGATTGCGCTGTTCTTTATCCAGCAGGGCGTGCCGCAAAGTTTATCGCCGAATCACGAATTTACCTCGCTTGAAGGGGTACGCCAGATGCTGCCGTTGGGGCCGGTGGCTTCGCAGGAAGCGATAAAAATGCTGGGTACCAACGGCGGCGGCTTCTTTAACGCCAACTCGGCGCATCCCTTTGAAAACCCCACCGCGCTGACCAACCTGGTGCAGATGCTGGCGATCTTTCTCATTCCGGCGGCGCTGTGCTTCGCTTTCGGTGAGGCGGTGGGCGATCGCCGTCAGGGTCGGGCGATTCTGTGGGCGATGACGCTCATCTTCATCGTCTGCGTGGCGGTAGTGATGTGGGCAGAAACCCGCGGCAACCTTCACTTGCTGAGCCTTGGCGCCGACAGCAGTAGCAACATGGAAGGCAAAGAGAGCCGGTTCGGTATTCTCGCCAGCAGCCTGTTTGCCGTGGTCACCACCGCCGCGTCCTGCGGGGCAGTCAACGCCATGCACGACTCCTTTACCGCGCTGGGCGGGATGGTCCCTATGTGGCTGATGCAGATAGGCGAAGTGGTCTTCGGCGGCGTCGGCTCGGGTCTGTACGGCATGCTGCTGTTCGTGATGCTGGCCGTGTTTATCGCCGGGCTGATGATTGGCCGCACCCCGGAATACCTCGGGAAAAAAATCGACGTCCGCGAAATGAAAATGATCGCGCTGGCGATCCTCGTTACCCCGACGCTGGTGCTCCTCGGCACGGCGCTGGCGATGCTGACCGAGGCCGGTCGCGCGGGCATGTTTAACCCCGGGCCGCATGGCTTCAGCGAAGTACTGTATGCCGTCACCTCAGCGGCGAACAACAACGGCAGCGCCTTTGGCGGCCTTAGCGCGGCAACGCCATTCTGGAACCTGCTGCTGGCATTCTGCATGCTGGTCGGCCGCTTCGCGGTGATTATCCCGGTGATGGCGATTGCCGGTTCGCTGGTGACGAAGAAGATTCAGCCCGCCGGCAGCGGCACGCTCGCCACCCATGACGCGCTGTTTATCGGCCTGCTGATCGGCACCGTGCTGTTGGTCGGCGCCCTGACCTTTATTCCCGCGCTGGCGCTCGGCCCGCTGGCAGAACACTTTTCCTTACTTTAAGCGATTGCGGAGCAACCTGTTATGAGTCGCAAATCATTAGCCCTGCTGGAGCCGACGCTGGTGCGTCAGGCCCTGCTGGACGCCGTGAAAAAACTGAGCCCTGCCGTACAGTGGCGTAACCCGGTGATGTTTATCGTCTGGATCGGCAGCCTGCTCACCACCCTGCTGGCCATTGCCATGGC
Source organism: Klebsiella sp. K5-306 (assembly GCF_051835185.1). Lineage (NCBI taxonomy): Bacteria > Pseudomonadati > Pseudomonadota > Gammaproteobacteria > Enterobacterales > Enterobacteriaceae > Klebsiella > Klebsiella sp. K5-306. Next base: position 6,377 of record NZ_JAIFJY010000006.1, on the reverse strand, counting down.
GAGCGGGCAAATCGCCGGCAGCGCCGGATTTACCGCCGCTATTAGTCTCTGGCTGTGGTTCACCGTCCTGTTCGCCAACTTCGCCGAAGCGATGGCGGAAGGCCGCAGTAAAGCGCAGGCCAACAGCCTCAAAGGTGTCAAAAAGACCGCCTTTGCCCGTAAGCTGCGCGCGCCGCAGCACGATGCGCAAATTGACCACGTCCCCGCCGAAGAGCTGCGTAAAGGTGACGTGGTGCTGGTGGAAGCGGGAGATATTATCCCCTGCGATGGCGAAGTTATCGAAGGCGGCGCGTCGGTAGATGAGAGCGCCATTACCGGTGAGTCCGCGCCGGTTATCCGCGAATCCGGCGGCGACTTCGCCTCGGTGACCGGCGGGACGCGTATTCTCTCCGACTGGCTGGTGATCCGCTGTAGCGTCAACCCGGGCGAAACCTTCCTTGACCGGATGATCGCCATGGTTGAAGGCGCTCAGCGCCGCAAGACGCCGAACGAAATTGCGCTAACCATCCTGCTTATTGCCCTGACGCTGGTATTCCTGCTGGCCACCGCCACTATCTGGCCCTTCTCCGCCTGGAGCGGTAATGCGGTCAGCGTAACGGTACTGGTGGCGCTGCTGGTATGCCTGATCCCCACCACTATTGGGGGCCTGCTGTCGGCCATCGGCGTTGCCGGGATGAGCCGCATGCTCGGCGCGAACGTCATCGCCACCAGCGGCCGCGCGGTTGAGGCGGCGGGCGACGTCGACGTCCTGCTGCTGGACAAAACCGGCACCATTACCCTCGGCAACCGCCAGGCTTCGGCATTCCTGCCTGCGCAGGGCGTGGAAGAGAAAACCCTTGCCGATGCCGCCCAGCTGTCGTCGCTGGCCGATGAAACGCCGGAAGGCCGCAGCATCGTCGTCCTGGCCAAACAGCGCTTTAACCTGCGCGAGCGCGATCTCCAGTCGCTGCATGCCACCTTTGTGCCGTTTACCGCCCAGACCCGGATGAGCGGCATCAACATCGACCAGCGGATGATCCGCAAAGGTTCCGTAGATGCCATCCGCCGCCACGTTGAGGCCAACGGCGGCCACTTTCCGGCCGATGTCGATAAGCAGGTTGAAGAAGTGGCGCGTCTTGGCGCGACGCCGCTGGTGGTCGCCGAAGGCGAGCGGGTGCTGGGGATTATCTCGCTGAAAGATATCGTGAAAGGCGGCATCAAAGAGCGTTTTGCCCAACTGCGTAAAATGGGGATTAAAACGGTGATGATCACCGGCGATAACCGACTGACCGCCGCCGCTATCGCCGCGGAAGCCGGAGTGGACGACTTTCTCGCCGAAGCGACGCCGGAGGCCAAGCTGGCGTTGATCCGCCAGTATCAAGCGGAAGGTCGGCTGGTGGCGATGACCGGCGACGGTACCAACGACGCCCCGGCGCTGGCGCAGGCCGACGTGGCGGTCGCGATGAACTCCGGTACCCAGGCGGCGAAAGAGGCGGGCAATATGGTGGATCTCGACTCTAACCCCACCAAACTGATCGAGGTCGTACATATCGGTAAACAGATGCTGATGACCCGCGGCTCCCTGACCACCTTCAGTATCGCCAACGACGTGGCGAAGTACTTTGCCATCATTCCGGCCGCCTTTGCCGCCGTCTATCCGCCGCTGGCGATGCTCAACGTGATGCATCTGCACTCGCCCTCTTCGGCGATCCTGAGCGCGGTGATTTTTAATGCGCTGATTATCATCTTCCTGATCCCGCTGGCGCTGAAGGGCGTGAGCTATAAGCCGCTGACGGCCTCGGCGATGCTGCGCCGCAACCTGTGGGTCTACGGCCTGGGCGGACTGCTGGTGCCCTTTATCGGTATCAAAGCTATCGACCTGTTATTGACCCTGACCGGGCTGCTGTGAGGAAAAAACCATGTCATTCATTCGTCCTGCCCTTGTACTGTTTATTCTGTTAACGCTGCTCACCGGCGGCGTCTACCCGCTGTTGACCACCGCGCTGGGACAGTGGTGGTTCCCACAGCAGGCCAACGGCTCGCTGGTGCGGATTGACGGCGAAGTGCGCGGTTCCCGTCTCATCGGGCAGAACTTTACCGCGCCGGGCTATTTCCAGGGCCGCCCTTCCGCCACGGCGGAGATGCCGGATAACCCGCTGGCCTCCGGCGGCAGCAACCTGGCCGCCAGCAATCCGGCGCTGGACAACGCCATCAGCGAACGGGTGCAGGCCCTGCGCGCCGCCAATCCGGACGCCAGCGCCACGGTTCCGGTGGAGCTGGTCACCGCCTCGGCGAGCGGACTGGATTACAGCCTGACGCCTGCCGCCGCCCTGTGGCAGGCGCCGCGCGTCGCCAAAGCGCGACAGCTCAGCGTGGAGCAGGTCACGCAACTGGTGAACGAGGCAACGCAAAAACCGTTGCTCAGTTTTCTCGGCCAACCTGTGGTAAATATACTGCAGCTGAATATGTCGCTGGATGCCCTGAAGGATAAGTAAGATGAGTGATGAGCCGCTGCGTCCGGACCCTGATCGCCTGCTGCAACACGCCGCCGCCCCGCATCGCGGTAAGCTAAAGATATTTTTCGGCGCCTGCGCTGGGGTCGGTAAAACCTGGGCGATGCTGGCGGAAGCGCAGCGGCTGCGCGCCCAGGGGCTGGATATCCTGATTGGCGTGGCGGAAACCCACGGGCGTAAAGAGACGGCGGCGATGCTTGAGGGGCTGAGTACCCTGCCCCAGCGCCGCCTTTCCCACCGCGGGCGCTACGTGAAGGAGTTTGACCTTGACGGCGCCCTGGCCCGCCGCCCGGCGCTGATCCTGGTCGATGAGCTGGCGCACAGCAACGCGCCCGGATCGCGTCATCCTAAACGCTGGCAGGACGTCGAAGAGCTGCTGGAAGCCGGCATCGACGTGTTTACCACCGTTAACGTTCAGCACCTCGAGAGCCTGAACGATGTCGTCAGCGGCATCACCGGCGTGCAGGTTCGCGAAACCGTCCCCGATCCGTTTTTCGACGCCGCCGACGATGTGGTGCTGGTTGACCTGCCTCCGGACGATCTGCGTCAGCGGCTCAATGAAGGTAAAGTCTATATCGGCGGCCAGGCTGAGCGGGCCATTGAAAACTTCTTTCGCAAGGGCAATCTCATCGCCCTGCGCGAGCTGGCGCTACGCCGTACTGCCGATCGAGTCGATGAGCAGATGCGCGCCTGGCGCGATCGCCAGGGCCAGGAAAAAGTCTGGCATACCCGCGACGCCATTTTGCTCTGCATCGGCCATAACACCGGCAGCGAAAAGCTGGTGCGCGCCGCAGCCCGGCTGGCCGCCAGATTGGGCAGCGTCTGGCATGCGGTGTATGTTGAAACCCCGTCGCTGCACCGCCTGTCGGAGGCGAAGCGGCGGGCGATTCTCGCCGCGCTCAGGCTGGCGCAGGAGCTGGGAGCGGAAACCGCCACCCTCTCCGATCCATCCGAAGAGAAGGCCGTTCTGCACTACGCCCGCGAACATAATCTCGGCAAGATAGTGATTGGCCGCCAGCAGAAAAGGCGCTGGTGGGATCGCGGCGGCTTCGCCGATCGGCTGGCCCGTCACGCCCCGGATCTCGATCTGGTGGTGATCGCGCTGGATGAAAAAGCCGCCTCCCTGCCGGCTCGCGCCAGCGATAGCCGGACGGCGATGGATAAATGGCGTCTACAACTCCAGGGCTGCGTCGTCGCCATCGCGCTGTGCGCGGTGATTACCGTTGTCGCCATGCAGTGGCTGATGGCCTTTGAGGCCGCCAACCTGGTGATGCTGTATCTGCTTGGCGTGGTGATTATCGCTCTCGTGTATGGCCGTTGGCCGTCGGTACTGGCGACGGTGATTAACGTGGTCAGCTTCGATCTGTTTTTCGTTGCGCCGCGCGGTACGCTGGCGGTTTCAGATGTACAGTATTTACTCACCTTTGGCGTGATGCTGACCGTCGGGCTGCTTATCGGCAACCTCACCGCCGGCGTTCGCTACCAGGCGCGGGTGGCGCGCTATCGCGAGCGGCGCACCCGGCATCTGTACGAAATGTCCAAAGCGCTGGCGGTGGGCCGCAGCCGTGAAGATATCGCCGCCACCAGCGAACGGTTTATCGCCTCGACGTTTCAGGCGCGCAGTCAGCTACTGCTGCCCGATGAGATGAACCGGCTCTCTCCATTGACTCAACCCACCGCGGCCATCACCTGGGACGACGCGATCGCCCGCTGGAGCTTCGATAAGGGGCTGCCCGCCGGGGCGGGTACCGATACGTTACCCGGCGTCCCCTACCAAATCCTGCCGCTGAAAAGCGCCGCCCGTAACTGGGGGCTGGTGGTGGTGGAGCCGGCTAACCTGCGCCAGCTGATGATCCCCGAACAACAGCGCCTGCTGGAAACCTTTACCCTGCTGGTCGCCAGCGCGCTGGAGAGACTGACGCTCACCGCCAGCGAAGAGCAGGCGCGGCTGAACAGCGAGCGGGAAAGCCTGCGCAACTCGCTACTGGCGGCACTGTCTCATGATTTACGCACCCCGCTGACGGTGCTGTTCGGCCAGGCGGAGATCCTGACCCTCGATCTTGCCAGCGAAGGGTCGAAACACGCGCCGCAGGCCAATGAGATACGCCAGCACGTACTGAACACCACCCGGCTGGTGAATAATCTGCTGGATATGGCGCGGATTCAGTCCGGCGGCTTTAATTTGCATAAAGAGTGGTTAACCCTCGAAGAGGTGGTCGGCAGCGCGCTGCGCATGCTGGAACCGGGGCTCGGTGGGCGGCATATTCAGCTCGATCTGCCGGACCCGCTGCTGCTGGTACACGTCGATGGCCCGCTATTTGAACGGGTGCTGATTAATCTGCTGGAAAACGCGGTGAAGTACACCGGGCCGCAGGCGCAAATCGGCATCGCGGCGCATGTCGACCCGCACCATTTATTGCTTGAGGTGTGGGATAACGGGCCGGGTATTCCTCCAGGGCAGGAACAGGCTATCTTTGATAAATTCGCCCGCGGCAATAAAGAGTCGGCGATCCCCGGCGTAGGCCTGGGACTGGCGATTTGTCAGGCCATCGTTGAGGTGCACGGCGGAACGATTAGCGCCGAGACGCGCCCGCAAGGCGGCGCCTGTTTCCGTGTTACACTGCCGCGAGAAGCGCCCCCTGAACTGGAAGAGTTAGCCGAGGAAATGTGATTAACGTTCTGATTATCGAAGACGAAAACGCTATCCGCCGCTTTCTGCGCACCGCGCTGGAAGCCGACGGCATGCGCGTATTTGAAGCAGAGACGCTGCAGCGCGGGCTGATCGAAGCCGCGACCCGCAAGCCGGATTTAGCTATTCTCGATCTGGGTCTGCCCGATGGCGACGGCAACGCGTTTATTCGCGAGGTTCGCCAGTGGAGCCAGATGCCGATTATCGTGCTGTCGGCGCGCACCGAGGAGCAGGACAAAATCGCCGCCCTCGACGCAGGAGCCGATGACTATCTCAGTAAACCCTTTGGCATTGGCGAGCTGCAGGCGCGACTGAGGGTGGCGATGCGTCGCCATGCCGGCGCCCAGGCCGACGAGCCGCGAGTGCGTTTTGCCGATATTGACGTTGATATCCCCGCCCGCCGCATCGTGCGCGGCGATGAAGAGATCCACCTGACGCCGATTGAGTTTCGCCTGCTGGTGGTCCTGCTCAACAACCCTGGCAAAGTGCTGACCCAGCGACAGCTGCTCAACCAGGTCTGGGGGCCAAATGCGGTGGAGCACAGCCACTACCTGCGGATTTATATGGGGCACCTGCGGCAAAAGCTGGAGGCCGACCCGGCCCGTCCGCAGCACTTGCTGACCGAAACGGGGATCGGCTATCGGTTTATGCCCTAGCCGTTGTCCCCGGCTCGCGCTTCGCTTAGCCGGGCTACAGTTCCGCCGTCGTCTGCCAGGCGGTAGCCCGGATAAGGCGTTTACGTCGCAATCCGGGGAATGCAGGCGGAGTCGCCCGGACAGGCGCGCCAAGCGCCGCCTCCGGGAAATGTGCCGGGCCTGTAACATCTGCGCTGTTTCATCCCGGTGGCGCTGCTGTATGACCGGGCTACGGGTTCACCGTCGACTGCGGGCCGGTAGCCCGGACAGGCGCCTCAAGCGCCGCCTCCGGGAAATGTGCCGGGCCTGTAACATCTTCGCTGTTTCATCCCGGTGGCGCTGCGTTGACCGGGCTACGGGTTCACCGTCGACTGCGGGCCGGTAGCCCGGACAGGCGCGTCAAGCGCCGCCTCCGGGAAATGTGCCGGGCATGAAACATCTGCGCTGTTTCATCCCGGTGGCGCTGCTGTATGACCGGGCTACGGGTTCACCGTCGACTGCGGGCCGGTAGCCCGGACAGGCGCCTCAAGCGCCGCCTCCGGGAAATGTGCCGGGCCTGTA